>URYU01000217.1 GCA_900552155.1 uncultured Collinsella sp. | reverse complement strand
ACCGTGCGTGCGCCGCGGTGGAGCTGCGCCCCGCGGACGGAGCTGCGGAGGCCGCAGTGGCAGAAGCGGTCTCGACAACAGGAGCCTCAACGGCGGGGGCGGTAGCGGTCTTGACGGCCTTGGTCTCCTCGGCCTCTTCTTCGGCCAGGGTCTCGGCCTCCTGCTTGCACAGGACGTTGTCGTAGGCCTTGCAGAACGGGTAGTAGATCAAGAAGTCAACGACCAGCAGGACGACAACCAGGACCAGAGAGATCGGCTGGAAGTTGGTGTCGATGAAGGTGCCGATCGGTCCGGGGAGTGCCCACGGCATGGCATAGATAAAGCCGTTCATGCCCAAAAAGTCGATGAAGAACTTACCAATGAGGACGTTGGCCACGGGGGCAAACAGGAACGGGATCAGGAAGTACGGGTTGAGGATGATGGGCGCGGCGAACAGCAGCGGTTCGTTGACGGCGAACATCACGGGTACGACAGAGGCTTTGCCGACGGCCTTGAGCTGCTTGGAGCGCATAAAGAGCAGGAAGATGATCGGGACAATGAACGTGGCGCCGGTGCCGCCGAGTTCGCCGATGTAGTTACCGAAGTTCTCGGTCAGGGCGAGGGCGGGGTGACCGCCGGCCTGCAGCGTGGCGAGGTTGGTGGTGATGTTGCCAAACAGCGCGGCGTTGAGGGCAGGCTTAACGCCCGAGGGGCCGTGGATGCCCATGAACCAGAACAGCGGGATCATGACCCAGATGAGGGCGAGGCCGGCGTAGGAATCGGCAGCGGCGAACAGCGGGCTCACCAGCGTGGAGATGACGTTGGCAAACGGGACGGCCAAGCAGGTGCGGCAGATAACGTCGATGACGGCGACAAACAGGATGGAGAAGCTGAAGGCGAAGATGTCGCGGAAGTTCTGGGCGATGGCGCCGGGGACTTCTTTGGGCAGCTTGATGGTGATGTCTCGCTTAATGCAGAAGGCATAGATGTTGACCGTGGCAAATGCGGCGACAAAGGAGCTCAGTAGGCCCTTGGTGCCCATGTTGTCGGTAAAGAACACCGAGACATCGGCGCCGTCGATCTTGGCACTCGTCTGGGTAACGGCCAAGATGAGCATAGCGCACATGGCGGCGACCATGGTGCTCGTGGCGTTGATGGCCTTGCCGGCAGGCATGCGGCGGTTCTTGGAGCCGGTCAGCGCGCTTGCGGTGGTGCCGGCGACCATGATGCCCACGACGCCCATCGTGAAGTTGTAAACCTTGTTGCAGAAGTTCACGACGTCGACGTTCCACCAGTCGGGCAGCGTAAAGCCGCCGACCGTGGCGACAACGCCCGGCAGGGTCGAAATAAGCAGGAAGACAGAAGAAGACAGGATGATGGGCATTGCTGCCAAAAAGCCGTCTTTAATGGCCTGAAGGTAGATGTTCTTAGAGACCTTGTCGAAGTACGGCTGACCTTTCTCCAAGAACTTAACGATCGATTCCATAGTTCACGCTCCTCTTTGCATGAAATCTTAATGGCATGGACGTTGAAAACCTATATGGTCTCCCGCTTGCTAAAAGCCCGGGTGCAGGCGGGGTCGGTCCCTGGGGGAGAGAGGGGAGCGGCTGGGTTTGTATCGCATAGGGCCGCTCCCCTCTCGGGGGAAAGCGAGGCGATGCGCTACTGCGCGTCCGCCATAGTGTCGGCGAGCTCCTTGTACCAGAGTGCCGACTGCTTGATGTAGCGTTTTTGCGTGTCGAAGTCGATGTAGAACAGGCCGTAGCGCTTGTTATAGCCGTTGGCCCACGAGAACTGGTCCTGCAGGCTCCAGATAAAGTAGCCCTGGACGTCGACGCCCTCGGCGCGCGCCCGGAGCACCTTCTCCATGTGCTGGTCGACAAAGTCGATGCGCTCGGGATCGGCGACGATGCCGTTTGCGTCGGGCTCGGGGTCCTTGTGGCCCAGGCCGTTTTCGGTGATATAGATGACGGGGAGGTTGGGATAGGTGGCGCTGATGTGCTTGAGCGTGTCGTAGAGGCCTTGCGGGTAGATGAGCCAATCCCAGTCGGTGGTGGGGAT
>URYU01000216.1 GCA_900552155.1 uncultured Collinsella sp. | reverse complement strand
AATGAAGATGCCATCTTCAAGCTCTATAAAGCGTGAGTTCGAGAATCGTTTTGAAGAAACGTGGCATTGACAGTTCATTGCATGGCGCGCATTCCTGCGATCAAACACCATCACCTCGAGGGAATCATTCGCGTCGAGGGAAACATCATGTTTGGTGAGCCATTCTGCGGCTGCGTCAAGGAGCGTTCCGGTGGGACATGATCCGTAAATCGCGGCAGGGTTACAGGACTCGATGCCTTTCGCAGACACCGAATGCGCGGCCTGGTAGACCGCTTTTGCAGTGGTATGTGACTATACGATACTCATGATATATATCGTGTCAGCTAATGCCGTGTTGACGGCGCTGAGTGGAAAAGCCGTTTTAGAGGTCTAACCAAATGCTGTCCAAAAGCTTGACGCAATTATGAGTTGGTATGCCCTAAATAAAAGTTTTCGCAGCTTAGCTATAGCATATAAATACTCAATTGCCGCACATTTGATAGTGATGCATCACCATCCGACAACGAATTACGTGTCGGGAATTGGCCGAAATCGTTCGCAATGAGTGTTCAGAATTTGTGATGGCAAATCTATCTGTGGAACGTAGGGCGGCCCCGCTGCGGGGTTTCCCGCTGCGGGGCCGCTCGTGATCTACGCCGGGGTTTGTCGCAGGCGTTTCTACTTGGCGAATAGGTTCTTGAGGTTGAACTCGGCTTGGACGGTGCGGAGCATGAGGTCGGTGTCGTCCAGGCCCAGATGCTGCTCGTTGGCGTCGGCGGCGAGGGTTCCACGGCGGCGCGCCCAGTTCTCGAGCGCGGCGGGGGCGGATTCGCGGGGGAGCGAGCGGACGTCGGCATCCAGGCTGCGGCAGATCTGGCGCGAGTCGATGACGATAATCTTGCCGGCACGACGCGCCTCGGCGTAACCGTCCAGGTGAATCTTGAACCAGCTGTCCTCAAACGCGGCGTTGTGTGCCATGTACGGGTACTTCTTCATGAGCTTGAGCAGCTGCTTCTGCAGCTCCTTGTTCTCGCGGAACGGCTCCTTTCCGTCGATGTCGTCCCAGGTGATGTGGTGGATATTCGACAACGGCACATCCTCGCCGCGGTAGATATCGGGCAGGCCGCAGTAGTGTGCCTCGGCGTCGTGCGGGACGGCGTCGCTGGTGAGCTCCATGATCTCCCAGCCCACGTTGATAATGTAGCCGCGCTCGGGCGCACGTCCGGTGGTCTCGATGTCGATGCCGAGCACCGTGCCCTGGATAGGCTTGCGGGCGTACGCCACGCCGAGCGCGTCGCGGTCGCCGCGGATTTCGCGCATGACGGACGCAGCGGTACGCTTTTGCATCTTGCCGATGGCGGCGCAGGTGTCGGCATCGGACAGGCCGCGCGAAAGCGTCGCGGGCGTCACGTTGCGCAGGCGTGCCTCGCCAATTTGGTCGCACAGGTCGCGGTTGCGGTCAGCCAGGTCGCGCACGGTGGCAAAGTCGAAGCTGGGGTCGCCCTCGGCGGTAAAGTACTCGGTTTCGAGCACCTTAAGGGCCTCCTCGCCCTTCTGGCGCTCGGATTCCATGGCGCCGTGATCGCCATAGATAAACATGGGAATAAACGGCTGGCGCTCGTATTCGAGTGCTTGTGAAACGTTCATACAACTGCTCCTTGGATGGGCCGCGTCGTGCGGCTCAGTGTCATTAAGATGTGGCGAGATGATAGTTTACCATGGGCAACTATTGGCATCGCGCCTAGGACAACTACAATACCCTAGTTGACCGCTAGGACTTTTACAATGCTGCCGAAAGACACGAAAGGTTCCATCCGTCATGGATTTGCTGATTGATATTCTGCTCGACGCCGGCAAGGACACGCTCTCGCTGGTACCGTTCTTATTGGTGACATATTTGGCCCTCGAGACCCTGGAGCACGTCGCGGGCGACAGCGTTAACGGCGCCATCAAGCGCGCCGGCGCCGCGGGTCCCGTGGTTGGCTCGTTGCTGGGCATGGTGCCGCAGTGCGGCTTTTCGGCCATTGCGTCCAACTTCTATGCGTCCCGCGTCATTACGCTGGGCACCCTGATGGC
>URYU01000215.1 GCA_900552155.1 uncultured Collinsella sp. | reverse complement strand
GACGCGCTGTCGGCCCGCAAAGTCCGCGACGACGTGTGGGAGGTGGGCGTCCATATCGCCGACGTGACGCACTACGTGCGGCCGGGTTCGGTGGTCGACACCGAAGCCGAAGCGCGCGGCACGTCGGTCTATCTGGTCGACCGCACCGTGCCGATGCTGCCCGAACGGCTCTGCAACGAACTCTGTTCGCTGCGGCCGCACGAGGAGAGCCTCTGCTTTTCGGCGGTTTTCACCCTCAACGAGAACCTCGAAATCCTCGAAGAATGGTTCGGCCGCACGGTGATCTACTCCGACCGCCGCTTCGCCTACGAGGAGGCGCAGCAGGTGATCGAGACCGGCCGGGGCGACTACGCCGAAGAGATCCTTACGCTCAACCGGCTGGCGCAGGCCATGCGCCGCGAGCGGTTCCGCAACGGCGCGATCAGCTTCGACCGCGCCGAGGCCAAATTCCGGCTCGACGAGAAGGGCCGGCCGCTGGGCGTCTATTTCAAGGAACAGAAGGAGGCCAACCAGATGATCGAGGAGTTCATGCTGCTGGCCAACCGCCGCGTGGCGGAGTTCTGCGGCAAACGCAGGACCGAGAGCGGCCGCTCGGCGGAGCGCACGATGGTCTACCGCGTGCACGACAAGCCGAGCGAAGAGAAGCTCGACCGTTTCCGGCAGTTCATCCTGCGCTTCGGGCACATCTTCAAGG
This sequence comes from uncultured Collinsella sp., assembly GCA_900552155.1. Taxonomy (GTDB): domain Bacteria; phylum Actinomycetota; class Coriobacteriia; order Coriobacteriales; family Coriobacteriaceae; genus Collinsella. The sequence goes on along the minus strand of URYU01000215.1, from coordinate 1,393 downwards.
CCACGAGCGGGCGTGCCGTGGCCAAGGAGCTGAACAAGCTCTTCGCCCAAATCAAAGGTTCGACCGAGGAGAACGCCGTGTCGACGATGGCCGTGCGTTCGATGGCAAAAGCCTTTTACACGACCGACAACATCGGCCACTACGGACTGGCCTTCCCCTACTACACCCACTTCACTTCGCCGATCCGCCGCTATCCCGACATGATGGTGCACCGCCTGCTGGCACGCTACCTCGAAGGCGGCAAGACGACCGACAAGGCGGCATTCGAAGCGCTGTGCGAGCACGCCTCGGAACGCGAAGTGATCGCCTCCGAGGCCGAACGCGCCTCGATCAAATACAAGATGGTCGAATTCATGAAGGAGCGCATCGGCGAGGAGTTCGACGGCCACATTTCGGGGCTCACCGAATGGGGCATCTACGTCGAGCTGGACGAAACCCACATCGAGGGCATGTCGTTCCTGCGCGACATCGAAGGTGATTTCTTCCAGTTCGACGAAGCCAATTACGAGATCGTCGGCCGCTCGACAGGCCGCCGCATGACGCTGGGCGACGCCGTACGCATCCGCGTGAAACGTGCCGACCTGCAGAAGCGCCAGCTCGATTTCGAGCTGCTGATAGACAACGGCCGTCCCATGGCCCCCGCACCCCGCGAGGACGGCCCGAAGGTACGCCGCAGCACCCGCCGTAAAAACCGATAGCCGTGCAACGCATCTACGACAAATGCCGGCGAAGGGAGCCGCTCTCACGCGAGGAGGCCTACCGGCTCTACGACCAGGCTCCGTTGCAGGAGCTGGCGCTCGTGGCCGACGAGGTGCGCCGCGCCGTGGAAAGCAACAAGGCGCAGAAGATGCTCTTCATACTCCACTGCTACGGCTCACACTTCAGCTACCACCAGCGTTACCCGCGCGAGTTCGCGCATTTCCGCCCCGACGACGACGTGGCGATCTCGCGGGAACACGTGCAGACGCTCCGCAACGCCTACGACAATTCGATTCTCTACACGGATTTCTTCCTCTCGGAAACGATCCAGTACCTGCGCGGACTGCGCGGGACTTCGTCGGCGCTGCTCTACTGCGCCGACCATGGCGAGGACATCCTCGACGACAGGCGCGAACGCTTCCTGCACGCTTCGCCCACGACGACGGCCTACCAGCTCTACGTCGCTTCGCTGGCGTGGTTCTCCGACGCTTACCGGCAGAATTTCCCCGACAAGGCCGCTGCCGCCGAGGCAAACGCCACGGTACCCGCCACGACCCACGCGCTGTTCCACACCATGGCCGACATGGCTTCGATCCGGGGGAATTACATCGACACGGGCGTGTCGCTGGTCAACGCGGGCTACGACCGCACCCGGCCGCGCCGTTATCTGAACGACCACAACGAGGCCGTACCC
>URYU01000214.1 GCA_900552155.1 uncultured Collinsella sp. | reverse complement strand
TAAAGCCGTTTGTCTCCACCCGCGTAGCGGGTGGTTTAAAGCTGGCCGCTGCGCGGCCAGCGGACTAAAGTCTTGAATAAAGGGATAGGGCCACGCGGCCCTATCCCTTTTTGCCAGCTATGGCAGCTTGTGCGCTACTCGCGGCACAGGTGCACGGCGAAACCGGCGAACTCGCGCTTAAAGTACACGAGCTTGGTACCACCGTCGGGCAGCAGCGCGCGCGACTCTTCGTTGACCTCGAGCCCGCGCTCGGCAAACCACTTCTCAGCTGCATCGATGTCGTTAACGGCAAAGCCGATGTGGCCCTTGGTGCCACGACCGTTCTGCTTCATGATCTCGACCAGCGAATCGTTGAAGTACGAAACCGGGGTCTCGATGACGGGCAGGCCCATCATCGTCGAGAACAGCTCCGCGATCTCCAGGGCGTCTGCCGGGTCGGTGGCGTTAATGCCCACATGGGCAACGCGCATACCAAAGAGCTCTACCGGGTTGGCGTTCTGCTCACTCATGCAGTCAGCGCCTACTGAGCCATGACGTCGAGAACGGCCTTCTCGGCGGCAACGCGGTTCATGCCGGTCATGAAGGGCACGCCACTCACGTACGGGCAGGTGAGGCCCTCGGGGGCAACGGTGGTGGCGATCAGCAGGTCAGCGCCCTCGTCGCAGTAATCCTTGGCCTCGGAGATGGCGCACTGCACGATCTCGTACTTGTCGGCATAACCGTTGGCGTCGAGCAGGGTAGCGACCTTCTGGGCAACGAGCGTGGAAGTAGCAGCGCCAGCACCGCAAGCCAAAACGATCTTCTTCATAGGTAATGTCTCCCTTCATGGTTTACTTTAGGTAAGTGTACCGCAGCGAGCGATGGCACTCGGCCTCGATGAGCTTTTATGCCAGTTTGCTTGCGCGCTGCGTATAATACATCTAGTACGTGTTGTCATACCGCTCGCTTTATGAGCGACTAAGGACCCTAATATGCCCGATTCCCGCACCCTCTGGACCGCCGTCGTTATCATCTGCATCGCCGTGTCGGTGTTCTTTAGCGTCAAAAAACGCACCACGTTCAAGCGTCTGCAGCAGTTGATGGCCGCCAAGCAGTGGGACGAGTTCGATCGTTTGCTCGACGGCAAACTCACCAGCATGCTGTACCCGCGCTACAACCGCGACTACCTGCGTCTGAACTCCTATCTGCTGCGCGAGGACCACGAGCGTGCCAGCGAGATGTTCGACCTGCTGCTGGGACTCAACCTCCCCAAGATGCAGCGCGTCGACCTGGTGATCAAAGCCTTTAACTACTACGTTGGCCAGGAGGACCGCAAAAAGTCCAAGGAGCTTCTGCACGAGATCAAGGGCTTTGAGGGCGGTCAGGCCGAGGCGGTCGCACACGAATGCCAGCTGATGTACGACACGATGATCCTCAAGCGCCACAACGACATTCCCGAGCTGGAGCGCATGCTCGAGGATGTCGGCGACGACCCGGTCAAGCGCTGCCGACTGGAGTACCTGCTGGCCCTGCAGTATCAAAACAAGGGCGACGAGGCAAAGTTCCAAGAGTTCCTGGAGAAGTCGGGCCAACACTCGATGGCCGTCAACGCGTAACGGACGGCTTGTGCTAGACTTCTAGTCTCACGGGGGCGTGGCGGAATTGGCATACGCAGGAGACTTAAAATCTCTCGCCGCAAGGATTGTGGGTTCGAGTCCCACCGCCCCTACCATATGATTGCTTGCGAGCCCGTGTTCCCCAGGGATGCGGGCTCGTTTCTTTTGGACGCCGTCAACTGCAGAGCAGCTCATTTGGGACGGGGCTTTTTTGACTACTTTTTCCGCCCACCCAATGAGTTTCCTACCACATTTTCCGATGGAAAAACGTGGTTGTCTCGCACATTTTCCGATGGAAAAACGTGGTTGTCTCGCACATTTTCCGATGGAAACACCCAAATGGCCTTATACTAACCGAGAGGGTTGGGAGGCAATATGCAGCGACAGCTTATGAGCGAACTTATCGCTTGGAAATCAAGGACGAATCGCAAACCTCTCTTGCTTAAGGGAGCCCGCCAGACAGGAAAGACTTGGCTTCTTAACGAATTCGCAAGCCAGCAGTATCGAAAAGTCATACGTTT
>URYU01000213.1 GCA_900552155.1 uncultured Collinsella sp. | reverse complement strand
GTTCGAATATTTCGGGGCCTCATCGGCACCCGTCGCAGACGCAGGCACTTCTTTGCTAACCTGACCAGCAATTTCGGCAAACGAGCGACCGCCCGAGCGCACAGCATCGCGCTCATCGAGAAGCTCGAGGTATTCGTCCACACCGCGCGGGCACTGGCGCAAGTGGCCGTCGATCAGCGCGAACTGGTCGTCGGTCACGCGCTCCATCAAAAAGCGGTCGTGCGTCACCAGGATCAGCGTGCCGGGCCAGCCGTCCAGCAGGTCCTCGACAATCGCGAGCATGTCGGTATCCAGGTCGTTGCCCGGCTCGTCCAGGATGAGCACGTTGGGCTCGTCCAGAATCGTCAGCAACAGCGACAGGCGACGGCGCTGACCGCCCGAAAGATCGCCGATGCGGCTCCAGAGCTGCTGCGTCGTAAAGCCCAGACGCTCGCAGAGCTTCTCGGGCGAAGTCTCCTTGCCGTCGATGACGTAGTACTTCTTATAGTTGCCGAGCACCTCGCGGATCGTGTCGTCCATGTAGGGCTTGAGCTCCTCGAGCTGCTGCGACAGCACGCCAAAGCGCACTGTCTGGCCAATCTTCACGCGGCCGCGCGTGGGTTCAATCTTGCCCTGGATCACGTCAAGCAGCGTCGACTTGCCAGCGCCATTCTCACCCAAAAGACCATAGCGGTCGCCCGCACCAATGAGCCAGGTCACATCGGAGAGCACCTGCTTGGGCGCGCCGCCGGCATCCGCATAGCCGGCGTCCACGTCGACCACGTCGATAACCTGCTTGCCCAGGCGGCTCACGGCGAGGCGCTTGAGCTCCAGCTCGTCACGCACGGGCGGCACGTCGGCGATCAGCTCGCGAGCGGCATCAACACGAAACTTGGGCTTGGTGGAACGCGCCTGGGCGCCGCGGCTCAGCCACGCGAGCTCCTTGCGCGCCATGTTGCGACGGCGCTCCTCGGTAACCGCGGCCATGCGGTCGCGCTCCACGCGCTGCAGGATATATGCGGAGTAACCGCCCTCGAAGGGATCGACCTGGCCGTCGTGGACCTCCCACATACTGGTGCAGACCTCGTCCAAGAACCAGCGGTCGTGCGTGACCACGAGCATCGCGCCCTGGCCGCGCTGCCAGCGGGCCTTTAAGTGACGCGCGAGCCAGTTGATGGTGCGCATGTCCAGGTGGTTGGTGGGCTCGTCGAGCATGAGCACGTCATAGTCGCCGATCAGCAGGCGCGCGAGGTCCACGCGACGGCGCTGGCCACCCGAAAGCTCGCCCACCGTGCCCTCCCAGGGCACATCGCTAATAAGGCCGGCCAGAATCTGGCGCGTACGCGGGCGCGAGGCCCACTCGTATTCAGGCGTGTCACCGACGACGGCATGATGCACGGTGTCGGTATCGACCAGGTTATCCTTTTGGCCGAGCAATCCAATCGTCGTGCCGCGGCGGTGCGTCACGCGTCCGTCATCGGGCTCCAGCGTGCCGGCGAGCACGCTCAGCAGCGTCGACTTGCCGTCGCCGTTTTTACCGACGATACCAATGCGGTCACCCTCGCCCACGCCGAGCGTCACGCTATCGAAAATATGCTTGGTGGGAAACTCTAGGCTGACGGAATCGCATCCCAAAAGAATCGCCATATGCCCTGCTCCTTCGTAGAAATTCAACGTTGTCCATGATAGCAGCGAAAAGGCGGGCCGCACGCGACACAAAAAGGCGGGCCATCTCCCACAAGAGATGACCCGCCTCTCCAATCAGTCCCGTGGCGACCGTGGCCACCGCGGGCCTCAAGCATGTCCCGGACTAGGAGAACATGCCGGTGAGGTAATCATTCAGCCGCTTGTCCTTGGGCCGTTGGAAAATCTCGTCAGTCTCGTCGTACTCGACCATATCGCCCATGTAGAAGAACGCCGTGCGGTTGGACACACGCGACGCCTGCTCCATGTTGTGCGTCACGATGACGATGGTGTACTTCTGCTTGAGCTCCGCCATCAGGTCCTCGATGCGCTGGGTCGAGATGGGGTCCAGGGCGCTGGTCGGCTCGTCCATCAGCAGGCCCTCGGGCTCCACGGCCAGGGCGCGCGCCATGCCGAGGCGAAGCTGCATGCCGCCCGACATGCCCAGACCGCTCTTGTTCAGGCTAACC
>URYU01000212.1 GCA_900552155.1 uncultured Collinsella sp. | reverse complement strand
CGGCATCGATATGGTGCACGTTATTGCGAACCAACGCCGCTACCACGCGCTCATCGAGCCCGCAGTCGACGAGTGCTAATGCGTCGCCCTGGCGGATAAGAATCGCATCCGCCTGGCCCACATCGAGCACCGTCACCGAAGGCGGAGCGAATCGATCCCAGTAGACGTACGGAATCGCAGCCAAGAGCACCAGACATGAAAGCCCCACCGCCATAGGACGTGCACGGGGACGCGGCCACCAGACCAACAGAACCGCCAGCAAACACGGCACTAGGTAAATCCACATGCTATCGGGCGGCACACTCACAGATGCACCAGGCACGGCGGCAAACAGCTGCTCGAAGAACAGTGCGCAACGGGCGGCAACCATGGGCACAACGAGCGCCCAAATCCGCAACGGTTCCACGAGCGAAAAGGGAACCAGCACGATCGACACAGCAAGCAGTACGCTCACCACCGGACCGATGACTGCATTTGCCAGCGGAGCAATGAGCGAGAACGTACCGAAGGCAGGAATGGTAATGGGAAGTGTTGCCAGTTGCGAGCACAGCGTGACGGAAAGTATGTTGGCAACGCCCGATGGCACACCCAGCTCACCCAAAGCGTAGGTCGCATAGGGGCAAAAGCACAGAATGGCTAAGACGCTGGCACACGAGAGCTGAAAGCCCATCTCGAACAGCACCGTCGGCCGCAGTAGCACAAAGATGGACATGGTTACGAAGAGTGCCGATGCGCCGTGCCGGCGACGCCCCGCGCCGTTTACGACAAGCGTCGCGAACACCATGCAGCACGCGCGCACGGCCGAGGGAGACGCGCCCGTAAAGGCAGTGTAGCCCACAAGCGCCATCGCCATTATCGCCCGCTGAACACCACGTGAGCAGCGAGTCTTTTGCAATACACCCTCGATTACAAATCCCACGATAGCCAAATGGCTGCCGGAGACGGCTATAAGATGCGCCGTTCCCGTCACCGAAAACCAGTCGCCCGCCGGCTGGGCACGCAGTTCGGCCGAACGCCCGCAGACGACACCGGCTATGAGTTCACGCGCCGGGTCGGTCGCAGGCGCGATGGACGCAAGCAGCCCATTTCGCAGCCGAAGCAGCGGTCCCGGAGAGCCCTCATCGGCCGACACAATCCGAACGACTTTAACCTTGCGCACCTCGCCTCGGAGCACGCGCGATCGTCCATACGCATCGTTCTCAAAACGTGAAACGCGACCGATAACACGCATGTGCGCCCCGACCCTGAGCTCGCGGTCACACGATAGGCGAACCGTTGCCAAGTTCTTGCCGTCCGCGCGTGCCTCGCAGGTATAGGAATACACGTCGTCGTTTATGGATGGATCACCCTGCACGACAAACTCGAGGCTGCTTGCCGCTCGAGCGTCGAGCGCCTTCGAGGCGCTTAGCGCGCCCACAGCCCACCACGCCGAGACGACCACTCCCGCCACGAGACCGACGGACGCGGCATACAGCCACCGCTTCCTAGGGGCAAGCCGCGCACAAGATTGAGCCAGCACAACGAATACCGCCGCCGCGACGGGAATGGCCCATAGCGGCCCGACCGCCGGCGCCTGCTCCCTCAGCAGCGCATCAGCGGTCACGTTGAGCACCAAGGCGCAGCTCATGCACATGCCGGCACACAGGGCCATCGTCCACGGCATCAGGGGCCGCGGAGGCATCACATGCTCGCGCTCGGTCGCACTCATACGCAGATGCAATCTTTGATTTTGGCAAGCTTCTTCTCGCCGATTCCCGACACACGCATCAGATCGTCAACCGAAGCAAAAGCACCGTTCTTTGTCCGCTCATCGATAATCGACTGGGCCATGGAGGGACCGATGCCCGAGAGCGTCTGTAGCTCTGCCGCGCTTGCCGTATTGATATTTACTAGGCCTGTTGCGCCACTCACCCCCGATGATGCGGAAGCCCCACCTATTACAGCGGCTTCCGCAATGGACGCCTGCTGCTCCCCTACCGTTGGAACGTGAATCTTCTGTCCATCGACGACCTTAGATGCCCGATTGAGCCCCGTAACGTCTGCCTCGGGCGCCAGCCCGCCGGCGGCATCAATCGCCTGAGCCACCCGCGCGCCATCCTTGAGGCGATATACACCGGGCGACACAACGGCGCCATCGACATCGACATAGACCTCTG
>URYU01000211.1 GCA_900552155.1 uncultured Collinsella sp. | reverse complement strand
GTTGTAACGGTGCGAGTCTGATTACTATTGGCCTGCTTCTCGTAATAGTCCGATGAGACCATCTGCATGCCCCACAGCTTGACGGCAAGCGCCGCAAACATCGCGCCCACACCCGTGGAGAGGATGGAAAAGCGGCCCTTAAATGCGGTCGACGCGGTATTGCCCTCGCCCTCGGTGGCGCGCGGGGCCGTTCCATGCTGCGTATCGTAGGTAAAACGGGAATCGCCACGACGCATGACGACCAGCGCGACCACGATGGCCACAACCAGCACGATACCGGCGATAATAACCGTCATCTGGGAAGACATCTACGGGCCTCCCCTATTTGAGCTTGCGGGTCTTGGGCTTAAAGCGCATACCCGTCTGGCGTCCGCCACGTGCGGAGAATCCATAGCCGGACTGCGGCACGACGCCGGACATCAAAAACGGAATGGCAACCAGACCCGTCAGGATCGAAGACGGCAACGCATGCCCAAAGATCGCCACGACAAAGCTCGTCTCCAAACCCATAAACAGCAAGATGATGCTGTAGATCACATTAATGACGAGCGCAAAGGCGCCCACGGTGATGCCGCGCGCACTCGGAGTACCGCCCGTCTGACCGACGGCGCTGTGCACCAGGGCAAAAGAGCCCACGGTCAGCAGGAGCGACATAACGCCCACCGGCACGGCAGCGGACAGGTCATAAAACAAGCCGCTGCAAAAACCGCACACGACGGCACGGGTCGGGTCGCCCGAGAACACGCTTAGGCACACCAGGATAATCATGAAGTTGACGCGACCGCCCGCAATGGAGATCTGCGGTGCCAGGCCTGCCTGCAGCAGCACGCACACGATGGCGGCGATCACAAACGTACGGGAGCTCATCCCCTGCTCGTGTAGATCCATGGACATGCCCCCTATTCGCTCGAGCCAGAATCGGTCGTCTCGGACGAGTCGGAACTGTCATCCGAGCTCTCGTCCTTCGTCTTGGTCGCAGCGTCGCGCGACGTTCCCTGCGGCGTGCTGTTGGCCGTACTCACGTCCTCATCCGAGGCCGATTGTTCGTCGGTCAGCGAGGTGATGACCAGCACTTCCTCGTTGTTCTCGGCCGTGGTCTGAGCGCGCACCACAATGGTGTAGTACACGTCGTTTGCCGATTTCTCAACCGACGAGACGGTGCCGAGCGGTAGACCCTTGGGGAACACGCCACCGATGCCCGAGGTCACGATGATGTCGCCAACCTTAACATCGGAGTCGACGCTCACGTACTCAAGACGCAGCGTGCCGTCAGCCTGACCCTGCAGCATGCCCTGGGCGCGCGTGTCCTGCACCATGGCGGATACGCCGGAGTTCTCGTCGCCAATCAGGCGCACGGTGGACGTTTTGGCCGAGACTTCGATGATCTGGCCGATAACACCGGCCGAACTCGTCACAGGCATGTTGATGGTAAGCCCGTCGGCAGAACCCTTATCAATCGTGACGGTCGAGGTCCAGGCATCGCCCGAGGCACCAACGATACGAGCTGCGGTCGATTTGAGGTTGTAGGTCGACTGCAGGCCGACCAGCCCCTCCAGACGCTCAGCGGTCTTTTGAGCCTCAGAAAGCTCGGCGACCTTAGAGGTCAGCTCCTCATTTTGCTTCTTGAGCTCGTCGAGCGTGTCCTGCGACGCCGTTAGGTTAGAGAACACGTTGCCAATCGCATTGAAGGGAGCCGCCACAGCCGAGCCCACAAAGCGCACCGGAGAGGTAATCGTCGTTACGCCCGAACGCACGGCATGAATCGGCCCTGCCTCGCCCTCGCGGATGTAAAACGTGAGCAGCAACACCGAAATCAGGCTGAAAACAATCAACGGGCGCATACCCGTTGATTGTCGCTTGGTATTCAGATTTGTGGAGAAACCCGAAGATCGTGCCAAATGGAATCCACCTTTTGGAAATTAAGCATTGGTCTGGACGAAGCCGCCATCAAACGCATTGGCCTCGAGCACTCGGGCGCAGCCGTTAACGACATTATCGAGCGCCGTGGGGCTGACGTTGACCGAAACACCGGTCTCATCGCGCAGGCGCACGTCGAGACCGCGCAGCAGCGCACCGCCACCGGTCAGCAAAATGCCGTAGTACATAAGGTCCGAGGCAAGATCGGGAGGCGTAGCGTAGAGTGCATCCTTGAAGGACATAGCCATATAATAGAGAAGCATGAAGAGT
>URYU01000210.1 GCA_900552155.1 uncultured Collinsella sp. | reverse complement strand
GCGCCTTTAGACGCGAGCCCGGGGCCCGTGGGTTATACCCTAAGAGCAAACCACCCTTTTTAAGGGTGGTTCTGATTTATGCCGAGGGGCATCCCTACCGTGGCAGGCGAATCGTAAAGCGGCTGCCGACGCCCTCGACTGAGGTCACGCCAATGACACCGCCGTGGCTATCGACGATCCACTTGGCGATGGCAAGCCCCAGGCCCGAGCCCTGCGCGCCGGCATCGCGTGCGTTGTCGGCGCGGTAGAACCGATCAACCGCGTGAGCTGCGGATTCCTGGTTCATGCCGATGCCCTCGTCCTCAACACTTATGTCGATCGCGCCCGTACCCGTATCGGGCGTTATGGCAAACGTGACGGTCGTTCCCGCACCCGAGTACTTGGCAGCGTTTTGCACGATCACGCGAAGAGCCTGCTTCACGAGCGCCACGTCGACAGATGCGTCGCAGCGCGGGTCGTTGGCAAGCGTGGTGTCGTACGCCAGCCGATACGTGTGCTCGGTATCGATCATCTGTGATTCCTCGCATACCTCGCCGACCAATGCGGCCAGGTTGGTATTCGCGCGCCGCAGGACCGTGCGCCCGGCATCGCCGCGCGCCAAAAACAGCAGCTGCTCCACGAGCTCTTGCATGTGCTCGCTTTCGGCCTTGAGGGATGCGATGGATTCCGCCAGCACGTCCGGGTCGTTTTTGCCCCAGCGGTCGAGCATGTTTACGTAGCCCTGAATCACCGCGATGGGCGTGCGCAGCTCGTGGCTTGCATCGTTGACAAAGCGCATCTGCTGCAGCTTGGCCTCTTGCATCTGGCGCAGCAGGCGGTTGAGTGCGACCTCGATGCTTGCCAGGTCGGCGTCGCCGGTGGTGACGCTCGGCGAGTCGACGCTTGCGCGCTCGATGGCCTGCTCCAGCGTTTCCATCTTGCCGCCGGAGAGCTGCATACGGCCGAGCTCGTCCACGCGCAAGGCCAGGTCGTTGAGCGGCGCCATGGTGCGGCGCACGCGGCGGGCGCCGCCGAGCATGTTGAGCACGCTGATGACCTGCCAACCCACAACGACAAGGTAGAGAGGCCATAGCGTGACGAGGTCCTGCGCGAGGGGGAAAGTCTTGGTGGTACGCGCGAGCTCGACGGTATAGGTGAGCGTTGTCAGGTCCCAGCCGCGCGCGGGCGTCAGCGTCATGCCGCGAACGGTGGCGCTGGGGATCCATCCTGCGGTAAACGCGCCGTTGGGCAGCGTCTGGTTGTATCCATAGACGAGGATCGCCGCCGCAATCACCACCAGCAACAGATCGAGCCAGACGTAGCTCATCAGGCGGCGCCACATATAGCTCCAGTTGATGGCGCGGGCGATGGAGGTGACGCGCTTGGCCTCGGCGTTACGTGCGGCAGACATAGCCCACCCCGCGCACGGTCTGGATGATGCGGGCACCGCCGGCGTCCTCGATCTTGGCGCGCAGGTGCGCGATGTGCACGTCGACGTTGTTGGTGTCGCCCACGTATTCGTAGCCCAGCGCCTCGTGCGCAATGCGCTCGCGCGTGAGCACGGTGCCGGCATGTGCCATAAGCAGGGCGAGGACGTCGAACTCGCGGGCGGTCAGCACGATGGGCGAGCCGCCGACCGTGACTTCGCGGCGGTCGGGATCGAGCGCGACCGAACCCACGGTGAGCGCGGCGGGGGAGGGCGCGGCTGAGGTCTTGGCCGAGTCTCCAGCCGGGGGTATCGCAGCGGCACCCGTAGCGCCCTCCCCGGCCCCAACGCCGCCAACGCCCGAAGCCGCCCGCACGGCCTCCGAGCGCTTCAGCGCAACGCGGATCCGTGCGAACAACTCCTCAATCGCAAACGGCTTGGTCAGGTAATCGTCGGCGCCGGCATCGAGCCCGGCCACCTTGTCCATCACGGCATCTCGCGCGGTGACCATAATCACCGGCACATCCTTGTGCTTGCGTACGCGCCGCAGGACCTCCATGCCGTTGAGCTGCGGCAACAACACGTCGAGCAGAATCAGATCGTAGTCGCGCTCCAGCGCCAGGTCCACGGCGGTGCGGCCGTCGGCGGCGTGCTCCACCTGGTAGCCCTCGTGCTCCAGCTCGAGCGTCACAAAGCGGGCGATTTTCTCCTCGTCCTCTACGATCAGGATCCGTGCCATGCGTGCCCCCGTCTGCGATTACTTGTCGTCGTTCAGATTTTGCTTGATGTCGTCAGCGGCATCAGCG
>URYU01000209.1 GCA_900552155.1 uncultured Collinsella sp. | reverse complement strand
CCGAGCGAATCGACCCGCATACGGCGGCATTCCTGCTCGGGCTTTCGCATGTGTGGGCTGCGACGCACACCGATCAACGCCTCCGTGCGATGGAATTCATGTTGGGTCGGTGATGATGCGCAGGCGCGGGCTGCTTGTGGTATCATGCCGATCTGTTGGTACCTCGACCTTGGTTGCTCGCTCCACCGGCGGCTTCCCAGTCCGAGGCGAATCGAGTCGCCCGCGGGCGACGTAAAACGAAAGGTGAAACAATGACTGTTTCCAAAGAGCGCAAGGCGGAGCTGACTGCCTAGTTCGGTAACACCCCGGTCGACACCGGCAACCCCAAGGTTCAGGTCGCCATCCTGTCCGAGCGCATCAAGGAGCTGACCGAGCACATGAAGTCCCACCAGAAGGACTTCCACACCCGTCGTGGCCTGCTCATGCTCGTCGGCCGTCGTCGTCGTCTTCTCTCCTACATCAAGAAGAACGACATCGTCGAGTACCGTGAGCTCATCAAGGCTCTGGGCATCCGCGACAACATCCAGTAGGATTTGTACATGCTAAGAGCGTCCTGCGCAGCGGGGCGCTCTTTTTGTGTAAGGGCGCGAACAATCACGCTCTGAAGCGTGGCGGGGGCAGGGGGCCCGCGTCACATGAGAAGCCCGCAGGCAAGGGGTCTGCGGGGTAAAGGAGAACAATGACACTCGTATCCAAGACCTTTGAGCTGTACGGCAAGACCTACACCTTTGAGTCGGGCGAGCTTGCCAAGCAGGCCACCGGCGCCTGCCTGGTCAAGCAGGGTGACACCACGATGCTCGACACCGTGGTCGTCTCCAAGGAGCGTAAGAACTACGACTTCTTCCCGCTGACCGTCGACTTCAACGAGAAGATGTACGCCGCCGGCCGCATCCCGGGTGGCTACCTCAAGCGTGAGGGCCGTCCCAGTGAGAAGGCTACGCTCACCGCGCGCATGATCGACCGTCCGATTCGCCCGAGCTTCCCGGATGGCTTCCGCAACGAGGTGCACATCGTCGCCACCTCGCTCGTCGCCGACCAGGTCAACCCCTTCGACGTCATCAACGTCATGGGTGCTTCTCTGGCCATGACGCTCGGCGGCGTGCCCTTCGAGGGTCCGCTTGCCTGCGTGCGCATCGGCCGTAACGTGGAGACCGGCGAGTTTATCGTCAACCCCACCTACGAGGAGCGCGAGAACTCCGATCTGGACCTGGAGCTGGGCGGCTCTGCCGACTTCATCTCGATGGTCGAGGCCGGCGCCGAGGAGATCTCCGAGGACGACATGCTCGCCGCCATGAAGTTTGGCCAGGAGGCCCTTGCTGCTTTCTGCCAGGCTCAGGACGAGTTCGTTGCCGAGTGGGAGCAGGTCAACGGCCCCATCGTCAAGAAGGAGTACCCGCTCGACCAGCCCGTCGAGGAGGTCCAGGAGCGCATCTTCGCCCACTACGACGAGATGGCAGCCGCCCTTCGCGACGCCGACAAGCTTTCCCGCATCGGTAAGGTCGAGGCTCTGAAGGAGTCCATCCGTGCCGAGTTTACCGAGCAGGAGCAGGCCGCTTGGGAGCGCGAGATCCCCGTGGCGCTCAAGAAGCTCGAGAAGAAGGCCATGCGCACCATGGTCGTCGAGACCGGTGAGCGCGTCGACGGCCGTGCCGCCGACGAGATCCGTCCCATCATGGTGAAGGACAACTACCTGCCGCTCGTTCACGGCTCCGGCCTGTTCCAGCGTGGCCAGACCCAGGTGCTCTCCGTCCTGTCGCTCGGCATGCTCAACGAGGGCCAGCGTCTGGATACCATCGAGCCCACCGAGGGCAAGCGCTACATGCACCACTACAACTTCCCGCCTTTCTGCACCGGCGAGACCGGCCGCATGGGCAGCCCCAAGCGCCGCGAGATCGGCCATGGCAATCTGGCCGAGCGCGCTCTGCTTCCGGTGCTTCCCGACGAGAACGAGTTCCCCTACGCCATCCGCGTCGTCTCCGAGGTCATGGAGTCCAACGGCTCCTCTTCGATGGCTTCGACCTGCGGCTCCACGCTCGCCCTTATGGACGGCGGCGTGCCCATTAAGCGCCCGGTCTCCGGTATCGCCATGGGCCTGATCCAGGAGGAGGGCAAGACCGTGGTCCTGTCCGACATCCAGGGTCTCGAGGACTTCCTGGGCGACATGGACTTTAAGGTCACCGGCACCACCGACGGCATCACCGCCCTGCAGAAGGACAACAAGGCCACAGGCCTCACCATCGACATACAGGCCCGCACTCAGCAGCAGACAAAGGACAGACAC
>URYU01000208.1 GCA_900552155.1 uncultured Collinsella sp. | reverse complement strand
TTTGGTGGGCGTTAGAAGATTTGAACTTCTGACCTCTTCCGTGTCAGGGAAGCGCTCTCCCCCTGAGCTAAACGCCCAAATGGAGCGGACAACGGGGCTCGAACCCGCGACCCCAACCTTGGCAAGGTTGTGCTCTACCAACTGAGCCATGTCCGCCTGCGAGGATTTAATATACGGGATGATCCACCCAAATGCAAGAACTTTTTTTAAAAAGTTCTGCGACGCTCTCGCGAGGGCATCAGTCGTCACGAAAGGCACGGACAAACGCAGGCTCGCAGCGAGATGCCCCTACATCTCACCGAGCATGATCCAGGCAGAGCTGTCCTGCGCGAGCCTGCCGGCTGCAAGCGGTGATGAGGTGAGCAGGACCCTGCCCGCCGGCAGCTCCACGGGTGCTGCACCGAAGTTCGTCACACACGTCCAGCCGTTATCGCGGCGATAGGCGATGACGCCGCCCTCAGCGCCCTCGGCACCATCCGCAAGACCGGTGCGCCCGTCAAGATCGAGCCACGCAAGATCGTTGGCGCACCCGCGCAGCTTGCGCCGCAGCCAGAGGGCGTCACGATAGAGCGCAAGCATCGATGTCGGGTCCACTTCTTCCCTATCGGCAGCATAATCGGAAAACCATGCAGGCTGCGGCAGATGGGGCGCCGCATCGGCGTCTGCCGGCGAAAACCCAAACGATCCGCCATGCGCGGGATCGTCCGCCGCCACCCACGGCAGGGGCACACGACAGCCGTCGCGCCCCTTCTCACGCTTCGGTCCGTGCGTATTGGTCGCAGTAGGGTCTTCGAGTGCAGCCCACGGGATATCAGCCACCTCAAAAAGGCCGAGCTCCTCACCCTGATACACGTATGCCGAGCCCGGAAGCGCCAGTTCAAGCAAAAGGGCCGCCCGCGCGCGGCGCTCGCCGAGTTCACGGTCCTCGTCATAAGACGACCCGTCGCGTAAGAGCCAGTCGAGCGCAATCTGGTGGTAGCGCGTCGCCTTGATTTGCGGCAGGGCATAGCGTGTCGCCACGCGCGGCACGTCGTGGTTGGAGAGTACCCAAGTCGAGGCGGAATCGGATTCGACGGCTGCCTTCAAGCCCTTCTCGATTGCAGTGTGCATGTCATCATAGGTCCAAGCGGCCTTGGCAAACTCAAAGTTGAATGTCTGGCCAAGCTCGCTGGGACGCGCGTAGAGATACTGGCGCTCGGGCAGCACCCACGCCTCGGCAACGGCACTGCGTGGCGGATTATAGCGGTCGAACACGCGGCGCCACTCGCGATAGATCTCGTGGACCTCATTGCGGTCCCACAGCGGATGGGTGCCGTCGTCAACCATGTCATCGCCCTCGGCGAGATGCCACCGGTCGAGGTCATCGCGGTCGAGATCCTTGGCGAGACCCTGCGCCACATCAATGCGAAAGCCGTCGACGCCTCGATCGCTCCAAAACGCCAGGACGTCGCAAAAGAGCGCGTGAACCTCAGGGCATGACCAGTCAAAGTCCGGCTGCTCGGGCGTAAACATGTGCAGATACCACTGACCGTCCGCAACACGCGTCCATGCGGGGCCGCCAAAGTTGGCATTCCAATTGGTGGGAGGCAGCTCGCCATGCTCGCCGCGACCATCGCGGAAGATATAACGGGCGCGCTCGGGCGATCCGGGGCCGGCGGCAAGAGCGGCTTTGAACCAGGGGTGCTGGCTGGATGAATGGTTGGGCACGATGTCGACGATGACCTTGATGCCGCGCGCGTGAGCCGCAGCGATCATGTCATCGAAGTCGTCAAGCGAGCCGAGACGTGGATCGACATCGCAGTAGTCCGCCACATCATAGC
Organism: uncultured Collinsella sp.; assembly: GCA_900552155.1. GTDB lineage: Bacteria > Actinomycetota > Coriobacteriia > Coriobacteriales > Coriobacteriaceae > Collinsella. The sequence continues at coordinate 475 of URYU01000208.1, read as the reverse complement.
CACCATCGACAAGAGGCGATGGGCAAAACGGGCTCAGCCAGATGGCCTCGATACCCAGCCGCTCAAGATAGTCCATCTGCTGGGTAATGCCCGCGATATCGCCCAGACCCGAACCAGTCGAATCCTTAAACGAGCGCGGGTAGATCTGATAGATCGCGGCATCGGACATCCATGAGCGCGAAGAAGACTTTTCTGTAGCCATGGGGCGTATCTCCCTTGCAACGAGGTTATGCGAGATGCCCACGATGATACGCCCAAAGCGGACATTCGCGGCAAACAACGCCACAGCCACGACCCAAAACGCTCGCCCCCTCTCGGGTTCGAGCCTAGGAGATAGGTACAAAAAAAGCCCGGCTACCGTAGTAGCCGGGCTGTTGCGTTTGGAGCGGACAACGGGACTCGAACCCGCGACCCCAACCTTGGCAAGGTTGTGCTCTACCAACTGAGCCATGTCCGCATATGTAAAACAAAACGG
>URYU01000207.1 GCA_900552155.1 uncultured Collinsella sp. | reverse complement strand
GCCGTACGACATGCTCGACCAAAACTACGACGCATGCGCCAGCAAGGTCAAGCAAAAGCTCACTATCCATGGCGCCACCCACGCCAAGAGTGCGCAAGTTGACCCCGAGCTCTACTGGAATACGGTCGATGACTTCCTCGACAAGAATTTTTAGGCAAAAAGCAACGTCTGGGGTTTTGTTGCCAAAAATCGGTTTGCGGTCGGCGGTATTCGTTTTTTCACCGCACTTCCGAAAAGCCGCCCGCGAGCGTTGTGCTCGTGGGCGGCTTTTGCTCAACTTACGCTACAAAGGCTCTTATTTTGTCCAATAGTTAGACGCTACTTGACCTCGATGAGCTCGTACTCGCTCGTGCCCAGGCCGATCTTTTCGGCGTGCGCGATGCACGCGCGCCAGTCGGTGTCGGGATGCGTGATGCAGAAGGGATCACGCGCCTGCTCGCCCTCCAGATGCTCGTGATTGTGCTCCATCTTGGCCGCGCTGTCGGTGAGCTCGGTGTTGGGCAGCGGCTCGGATGCCATGACGGCATCGGCGCAGGCCTGGTCGATGGCGACCGGGTCGAAGCTCGCGAACATGCCGATATCGTTGACGATAGGCGTGTCGTTTTCGGGATGGCAATCGCAGTTGGGGCTGATATCCATGGCGAGCGAGATGTGGAAGCTCGGGCGGCCGTCGACGACGGCCTTGGTGTACTCGGCGATCTTGCAGTTGAGCACGTCTGCCGCGGCCTCATAGCCGGGCTTGATGCAGTCCTGGTTGCATGCCGCAATGCAGCGTCCGCAGCCCACGCAGCGATCGTGGTCGATGGCAGCCACGTGCACCGTGCGAGTAGCGCCGTTGGCAAGCTCGCGCTCGCGGGTGTCGGTGAACGAGACAGCGTTGTGCGCGCAGATCTTTTCGCAGGCACGGCAGCCAACGCAGTGCTCGGTCGAGACGTTCGGCTTGCCGGCGGCATGCTGCTCCATCTTGCCGGCACGGCTGCCGCCTCCCATACCCAGGTTCTTCATGGCGCCGCCAAAGCCGGCTTGCTCATGGCCCTTAAAGTGGGTGAGGCTAATCACGATATCGGCATCCATGAGCGCCTGACCGATCTTGGCCTCGTGCACGTACTCGCCGCCCTCGACCGGGACGAGCGCTTCGTCGGTGCCCTTGAGGCCGTCGGCGATGATGATCTGGCAACCCGTGGCATACGGGGTAAAGCCGTTCTGGTAGGCGGTGTCGATGTGCTCGAGCGCGTTTTTGCGGCTACCCACATAGAGCGTATTGCAGTCGGTGAGGAAGGGCTTGCCGCCCAGCTCCTTCACGACATCCGCGACGGCGCGGGCGTAGTTGGGGCGCAAAAAGCTCAGGTTGCCCAGCTCGCCAAAGTGAATCTTGATGGCGACGAACTTGTTCTCAAAGTCGATCTGCTCAATTCCGGCGCGGCGGATGAGGCGCTTGAGCTTGTCGAGCTGGCTCTCGCGAGCATGCGTGCGCAGGTTGGTGAAGTACACCTTGGCGGGTGCTGCGGGTGCAGTTGCGGTCATAAATCTATCCCCTCGGTCTATATGGCGTTACAGACATAGAGGATGGTACCAGTTAAAGCAGAGTTAAAGTCAAGTACGGCACCTAGTCATTGGGGACGTTCTTAAATGACTACTCTTGGACTTTGAGGGCTTCGGCCAGACTGACGCGCTTGATGGAGCGCGTGTGCAGCAGCGCCACGACCAGGTAGGTCGCAAAGCCGATTCCTGCGCACGCCGCCATGGACCAAGCGGGCACGTAGATCTCGATATTGCCGTTATAGGCGAGTAGCATCGAGCGGAAGATGGCCGTGAGCGAGCCAATAATGACCGGCAGGCTCAGCACGAGCGACGCCACCACGCACAGCGTAATCGAGCGGATGTACAGATGCGAGATCTCGCTATCGCGATAGCCAAAGACTTTCATGTAGCTGATCGAACGGGCGCTGTGGTCGATCACCGCCTTGGTCAGCAGGTACATAAACAGCAGGAAGATGAACACCGCGAGCCCGATCATCATTCCGATCATTTTACTCATCATGCCGATGAACTGGTCACCCACGGCGCGCATGTCGTCGGGCGTGGTGTCGCCGGCAAAGTAACGAGCATCGAGGTCGAGCTTCTCGTCGCTCACATAGCCGTTAAAGTAGGCGGCGTCGTTGTCGAACAGCTCGTTAAAGTCGTCGATACTCATATAGATATTCATGTCCGACTTTGAGCCCCAGGCACAGTCCTTGCCCGCGTACTCAAAGGAATAATGCTCCCCCTCGTACTTGTCGCGAAGCGTGACCTTCTGACCCTCGCTCCAGCCAAACTTGTCGAGCAGGCCGCCGCCAAAGACGACGCGCCCATCGCCAACGTTGAGGTCTTTCCAATA
>URYU01000206.1 GCA_900552155.1 uncultured Collinsella sp. | reverse complement strand
ACACGAGCAGAGTCGTTATATTGGCGGCCCGTCCTTTTCGGTCGACGAGCAGTTCCGTCGCGCCGGCTGGCAGGATGCGCTCGGGCGTAAGCACATCGAGCCGGCAGAGCCGCTCGAGGGCGACTGGTCTGCCAACAGCGGCTACGAGGCCGGCAGGTACCTGGCCGAGCACGATCGCACCATGACGGCGATTTATGCGGCAAACGACCAGATGGCAAATGGCGCGATTGCTGCGCTGCGCGATAGCGGTCTGCGCGTGCCCGAGGACGTGAGCGTGGTGGGCGTCGATGATTCGCTCGATGATTTTGTAGCGCATAACGAGCTTACGACCGTGCGATTCGACTTGCATCAACGTGGGCGCGAGGTGTTTGAGCATGCGGTTCCCGAGGCGGGTACGGCGGGCAAAACCGTTGCCATTCGTATTCCCGGCCAGCTTATCGTTCGACATACCACGGCAGCTCCGCGCACATAGTTTTTGCAGGTCAACGGCGGTATATTCCGCCTCAATAACAATCGATAAGGATGCTGACGGATAGCCGTGGCTATGAAGGCGAGTGTTATGATAGACGGGTTCTTTTGTCTATCTAGGAGGCTTTGCCTGATGGAGATCACCAAGGATATCCGCTACATTGGCGTCGACGATCACGACATTGACCTGTTCGAGGGCCAGTACGATGTGTCCGAGAACGGTATGGCATACAACAGCTACGTTATCGTGGGCGAAAAGATTGCTGTCGCCGATTCGGTTGACGCTGACTTTGTCGACGAGTGGCTCGGCAACCTCGAGGCCGTGCTCGATGGCCGTACGCCCGACTACCTGGTTGTCCATCACATGGAGCCCGATCACTCCGCCGGTATCGCCGCCTTTATGGAGCGCTATCCCCAGGCACAGATTGTGGCCAGCATGGGCGCCTTCCGCATGATGGTCAACTACTTTGGCACCGACTACCCCGAGCGCAAGATGGTCGTCAAAGAGGGCGACGTGCTCGACCTGGGCGGCCACAGCCTGACCTTTATCGGCGCCCCCAACGTTCACTGGCCCGAGGTGATCTTCTCCTACGAGTCCACCGACAAGGTGCTCTTTAGTGCCGACGGCTTTGGCAAGTTTGGCGCCAACGACATCGAGGACCCCGAGGGCTGGGCTTGCGAGGCTCGCCGTTACTACTTTGGCATCGTCGGTAAGTTCGGCAAGTTTGTACAGGCCGTCCTCAAGAAGGCCGCCGACCTGGACATCCAGATCATCTGCCCGCTCCACGGCCCCGTGCTGACCGAGAACCTGGGCTACTACCTCGACACCTATAACACGTGGTCGAGCTATCAGCCCGAGGACGAGGGCATCACGATCGCCTATGCGAGTGTGTATGGGCACCTGAAAGCTGCCGTCGAGGAGCTCGCCGCAGCGCTTGAGGCTCGCGGCCAGAAGGTCTCCGTCTTTGACCTGGCTCGTGACGACATGGCCGAGGCCGTTGAGGATGCGTTCCGCTACGACCGTCTGGTGCTCGCTTCCATCACCTATCAGGGCGAGATCTTCCCGTGCATGAGCACCTTCATCCATACGCTCGCCGAGCACGCCTACCAGAACCGTACGGTGGCGCTCGTCGAGGCCGGCTCTTGGGCACCCGCGGCTGCCAAGGTTATGACCAAGGAGCTCGAGGGCATGAAGGACATCACCCTGACGCAGAACAAGGTGACTGTGCTGGGCTCGCTCAACGAAGCCTCGCGCGCTCAGATCGAGGCCCTCGCCGACGAGCTTTCCAAGTAGCGATTTTTTCACTTTTAACGAGCAAAACCACCACAAAGGGGACAGGCACCTTTGTGGTGGTTTTTGTTTAAGCGCCGGCGATGATGAGATTTGGGTGGGCGTCGTCAACGATCTCGGCGATTGAGGTGGCGACGGCATGATCGGGGTCACGGTCCATCACGATGGCGTCGACATCGGTCAGTTCGGCAAAGCGGTACATGCCGCGTCCGTTAACCTTGCTGGCGTCCATGAGGGCGACGCTTTGATGGGCCGCGGCGATCATAGCCGTTTTGGTCTCGGCCATCTGGGGAAAGTCAGTCGTAAAGCCGCAGCTGGAGACAAAGGCACCGGGGCACATGACGGCCAGATCGGCATGGACCATTTGGAGCGCCTGCATAGTGAGCGGTCCGTACAAATAACGATGGCCTTTGCGCAGCGCCCCGCCCAGCATGACGACATCGACTGAGGGCATGCTCTCGTCGATGTAATCGGCAATGGTGATGTCGGCCGTGATAACGGTGATACCATCGCGCTGATCGAGGAGCCGGACGAACTCGAGCGCCGTGGTGCCCGAATCGACGAGCAGCGTGTCGCCGTCATTGACAAGCTCGATGGCGCTTTGCGCGATGGCCTGCTTG
>URYU01000205.1 GCA_900552155.1 uncultured Collinsella sp. | reverse complement strand
GGCCGTATAGGGCACGAACAACGCGGAGTCGAGCGTCTTGTCGAGCTCGCTGTCCGCTGCCATCTGCGGCAGGAAGCGGCGACCGTCGGCACCCGGGATATGGGCACCGAACTCGCAGGTCGCGCGCGCCAGCACGGGCGACAGATCGAGCAGGTTGGCCTTGCGGTTGCCCGGGACCTCGATCTGGCGCAGGCACTCGGGATGGCCGACCATCTCGTCGACGGTGCGGAAGCCCAGGCTCGCCATGACCTCGCGCAGCTGCTCGGCAACAAAGAGCATAAAGTGCTCGACGTGCTCTGGCTTGCCGCGGCAGCCGCGACGCAGGCGGCAGTTTTGCGTAGCGATGCCGGCCGGGCAGGTATCCTGCTGGCAGTCGCGCTGCATGAGGCAGCCCATGGAGATGAGCGGCATGGTCGCAAAGCCAAACTCCTCGGCACCCAGCAGGCAGGCAACGGCGACGTCGGTGCCGTCCATGCGCTTGCCATCGGCCTCGAGCACCACGCGTGAGCGCAAACCGTTTTGCAGCAGCGTCTGCTGGGCCTCGGCAAGGCCGAGCTCCAACGGCAGACCGGCGTGCCAAATGGAATCGCGCGCCGCGGCACCCGAGCCGCCGTTATGGCCGCTGATCAAAATCTTGTCGGCGGCACCCTTGGCCACGCCGGTAGCAATGGTGCCGACGCCGGCCTCGCTGACCAGCTTGACCGACACGCGCGCGCCGGGGTTGGCGTTCTTAAGATCGAAGATCAGCTCTGCCAAGTCCTCGATGGAGTAGATGTCGTGGTGCGGCGGAGGCGAAATCAGGCCGATGCCGGGCGTGGACTGACGGACCTCGGCAATCCAGGGGTAGACCTTCTTGCCGGGCAGGTGACCGCCCTCACCGGGCTTGGCGCCCTGGGCCATCTTGATCTGAATCTCGAAGGCGCTGCACAGGTAGCGGCTCGTCACGCCAAAGCGCGCACTTGCCACCTGCTTGATCGCTGAGTTCTTGGAGGCGCCGTTGGCCAGCGGGGTCTCGCGACGCGGATCCTCGCCGCCCTCGCCCGAGTTGGAACGACCGTGCAGGCGGTTCATGGCGATGGCCATGCACTCGTGTGCCTCTTTGCTGATGGAACCGTACGACATGGCGCCGGTGTTAAAGCGACGGACGATGTTGAGCGCGGGCTCCACCTCGTCGAGCGAAACCGGCGTGCGACCGTTGGCATTAAAGTCCAGCAGGTCACGCAGGCGCACGGCACGGCCGGTGCGGTGCAGGCGGGCGCTGTACTCCTTAAAGGTGTCGTAGCTGTCCTCGCGGCAGGCGGTCTGCAGCAGGTAGACGGTCTGCGGGTCGATAAGGTGATCCTCGCCGCCGAGCGGGCGCCACTTGGTCAGACCCAGCGTGGGCAGCTGATCGGGAGCCGGGCTCTTAAGGATAGCGAGCGCGGCGTCGTAGTGCTCATTCTGCTCGCGCTCGACGTCCTCGACACCCATACCGCCCACACGGCTCACCGTGCCGGCGAAGTACGCGTTGACGAACTCCGGCGTAAAGCCCACGGCCTCGAAGATCTGCGCAGAGTGGTAGCTCTGCACCGTGGAGATGCCCATCTTGGACATGATGGAGACGATGCCCGCCGTCGCAGCCTTGTTGTAGTTGGCGATGCCCTGCTCGGCCGTCACGTCCAGGTCGCTGCGTGCCGCCAGATCGCGGATGCACGCATGTGCGTTGTACGGATAGATGCCGCTCGCGGAGTAGCCCACCAGTGCCGCAAAGTCGTGCGGAGACACGGCGTCGCCGCACTCCACCACGATGTCGGCAAAGGTACGCACGCCGGCGCGGATCAGGTGGTTGTGCACGCAGCCCACAGCGAGCAGCGACGGCACGGGCACCTCACCCGCAGCGGCGCGATCGCTCAACACCACGATGTTCACGCCGTCGCGGACCGCAGCCTCAACATCCTCTGCAAGCTGCTTGAGCGCAGCCTGCAGCGCGCCCTCGCCGGCGTCGCGGCGGTAGACGGCACGGAAGCGGCGAGTCTTAAAGCCCACGCGGGCGATGGCGCACAGGCGGTCGAACTCCGCGTGCGAGAGCATCGGGCTTTCCAGGCGGATAAGGCGGCACGTGTCGCGGCAATCCTCCAACATGTTGCCGTGGTTGCCGATGTACAGCACGCTGCTCGTGACGAAGCTTTCGCGCAAAGCGTCAATCGGCGGGTTCGTGACCTGGGCGAACAGCTGATAGAAGTAGTCGAAGAACGAACGCGTCTTCTTGGACAGGCAGGCCAGCGGCGCATCGATGCCCATCGCGGCGAGCGGGGCCTTGCCCTGCTGGGCCATGGGACGCACGACCTCGTCAACAACATCCCAGTGATACCCGAGCTTGGCCATGCGCACGGCGGCGGGCACC
>URYU01000204.1 GCA_900552155.1 uncultured Collinsella sp. | reverse complement strand
ACCTCAGCTGGATAGAGGGTCTGACTACGAATCAGAACGTCATAGGTTCGAATCCTATACGCCGCACCAATTGAAATTGAAAGCCTCCGGCGACGGGGGCTTTTCTTTTATGCCGCCACCGCATGGATTCGAACCTCGGTCGAGGCGCGGGCGTAAAGCAGACTATTTCCTGTCGACTCGTGTAAGATTTCGAGTAGGTGTCGCGGCCCATCCGTGACCACTCCTTCTTCAAGCGATCGATCAGGGTGATACTTCGTGGCAGAGCGTCCGACATACAAGCTCAGGTTTCTCGATCCCAAGAAGCGCTTTCCGGCGATGCCCGAGCAGCCTGCGGGGCGCTCATATGGCGTGGTCTGGAAACTCTTTGGCGAGGACCAGCATGAATCTTGTTATGTCGTCGAATTCGTTGGCAAAAGCCATGTGTCGCTTTTGGGCTACGTAAGCGTTTCGGGTGAGGTGTACAAGGTGGACCGCCCCGTTAGCGAGGCTCCGCTGCCCAACGATCCCGACATGGAGCTGGTCCTTGACGAGTCGGATTCCAGTATTGGTGAGATTATGGTAAGGGAAGCCAGCGGTGCAATGCGCGCGTGCGCGCGAACCGTCGGCTCTCCCGAAGGCCCCATGCGCGAGCAGTCCGACCACGAGACATGGAATTCGACCCGCGCCCTTCCTTACGGCGAGTTCATGGCCTCGATGTTCTTGCGCTACGTGATATTTGCCAACTCCGAAAGCGCTATTGCGAACACGGCGGGCGTCGACGGTCTCGATGCGGACATGCAAAACGTTGTCGACAAAATAAAGCTCGTAAAGTTGCCCGAGCCGGTCGAGGTGTTTTTGGGCTTTAACACGGCACCGCTACCTGACGCTATCGAGACGCTGCTCTACCGTGTCGACCATGCCGAGAATCCGAGCGGTATCGAGCGTTATGCGGCCGCCCTTATGAGCGAAATTGACTTGCCCCGACTGCGCACCATCGCCGCCAAGTCCGAGATGAGCCTGGCTCGCATCGATCGCTCAAAGCTTTTCTATCTCAATTTTGATCGTAGCCTGCTGGACCAGGACGAGATTGACATGCTGCTTGCCATCGAGTGCCGTCTCAACCGCCTCTCTGGCATCCTCGAGCGCATCGGGGCCGGATTGGCCCCTGCGGCATCCTCGCCGAGCCTTGAGGGCTGCGCGCTCTTTGATGCGTGGCATATCGCCAAGACGACCAACGATGTTCCCCGACTGCTCGATACGGCCTCGAGCGATAACCCGTGGGGCAAACCGGGTACGGTGGCTTGCCAGCCGGGCGGTGAGTGGGATGTGCGTACCCGCTTCGCGCGTATTGTCGAGGCGCTTAACGTGGTCACACGGCTCGACTATACCTATCGGGCAAACGTTGCCGAGGGGATTATGCTCGTTCGGTTTGGGCGGTCTGTCGTGGATGCCATGCCACAACGTGAATACGACGCTCAGGATGACGCCTGGCGCGAGCTGGACGAGGACATGCGCGCGATCTGGGCCGCGGAGCACGATGCGCGCGTGGTACTTACGCTTGCGGCAGCGTGTTTTGCCGCGGGCACCTGCATCACGCGCTGCTATGTGCAGATTGCTGCTCCCGACAGTGAGCAGGGCGAGCGCGTTGTCGCAACGTATTTCTTTGGGCGCGCGGCCTATCTGGCCGATTGCGTGCCTGTCGCCAAGGATCTTGAGAGCATGGACATGGACGATATGCCGTGCAAGCGTGTGCTTGAGGCGTATGAGTCAACCGCTCCGGAGACGATTGAGCCTGCGGAGGTTCATGCTCGTCCGCGTGATGACCATCGCACACTGCCGCCGGCGCTGCGCGATCTGCTGCTTGCCGATACGGCTGACGAGTTGGAGGTCATGGAAGAGGACGACGACCCATACGTGGCCCGCGTTGTTGAATTGCGCGAGCAGGCAAAAGTCGACCGTACAGATGCCTTTGAAGGCTTTTCCCGTCTTGTCGAGGAGTTGGAGGCTAAGTGCGCCGTCGCCGAGCTTTTGGCGACAGGTCCGGTTCAAACGCAGTTTTGCGATAACCAGCTGGTACGCATGGTGCTACCGGTGTTGGAAGAAGACCGCTCTGTGCGAATCCTTCGTGCGCCCGATGCGCTGTACTTTGCCCAGCACGAGATCTGCAGCTTTTACGCCGAGCAAGAGGACTTTGAACGAGCACTGCCCGAGGTGCGCCATCTTTACGATCTGGCACGCTCGTCCATGCAATCGCACTTTGCGCTCATCAACGTGCTTGCGCGTCTGGAGCGCTTTGACGAGATTATCGAGGTGGCGCGCCACGGCCTACGTATTGCCAGCGATCGTTCTGCAATCGGCTACCTGTTCTATTGCTTGGCGTTTGCCTATTGGAATTGCGATCAGCTCGACCTGGCGCTGGCTTGTTACCGTCTGG
>URYU01000203.1 GCA_900552155.1 uncultured Collinsella sp. | reverse complement strand
CTGAGGTCGATAAGCGAGAGGTGCGCCGAGCGCATCGGCGACGCCGCGCGAATCCTGGAGGCGCAAAACGAGATCCTCTATGTCGAGGAACGGACCGTTTAGCTTCCTTTCGCGGAAGATTAACTATTTGCTTTGCGGGCAACACCCTAAAGAATCGCAGTTCCTGGTCGGCGCTTAGATGAGCGTTAGCCGCGACCCATTCCAAAGATACTTGCATAGTCGGCGTTGTCGTTAGTTTCGACCTCAGTCGCCATCGCCGGGAACGATTCTTCCTGAGACGCGTCGTCCACTCGCGAGTCAATAGGCTCGCCGAGCGCCAGGAAGAACCTCATCACGTGCTCGGCTCTCTGCTGCAGAGACTCGCTCAGCTCGCTGTAGGAGGCCGCCAGCCGTACTTCCTTGGCCAACTCCGCCATCGAGTCCTTCAGCGCCTTCTGCACGCTCACAGAGGGTCTCACCTCGACCTGGGTATCGGTGAGCTTGGCGATGATGTAGTCCTGCCTGTTCATGCCGCTCCAGGCGGCCATCTCGCATATGAGCTTATGCTCCTCGGGCGTGCAGCGGAACGCCATCGTCTTGCTGCGCTTGCGGGCGCTGTTCTCGCACGGCATCCTTCTTACCCCCTCGCCCCGTCGAGCGCGGCGGCCATCTCGTCCTGCTTCGTGGGGAACAGGTGCGCGTATCGGTAGGTGATGTCCACCGCCTCGTGGCCCATGCGCTCGGCGATGGCCAGCGCGGAGAAGCCCATCTCTATCAGCAGGCTCACATGGCTGTGGCGTATGTCGTGTATGCGGATGCGCTTCACGCCCGACGCCTTGCACCCGCGCTCCATCTCGTGAGCCAGGAAGTGCTTGGTCACGGCGAACAGGCGCTCGTCGGGGACGACGTCATCGCGCATCTCGATGAAGTCCGCCATCTCGTCGCGAAGGAAGGCGGGCATGACGATCGTGCGCACGGACTTGGGCGTCTTGGGGTCGGTCACAGTATCCACGCCGTGGAGGCTCTGGTACGACTTGTTGATGCGCAGCCGCGAGCTATCCAGCATGAAGTCGGACGGCGTGAGCGCCAGAAGCTCGCCGCAGCGTATGCCCGTCCAGTACAGCAGCTCGAAGGCGTGGAACGACAGCGGCTTGTCCATGACCGCCTCGCTGAACCTCAGGTACTCGTCCTTGGTCCAGAACTGCATCTCGCCGCCCTTCTTCGAGCCTATCTTGTCGACCCTGCGCACCGGGTTGTCGCTGAGGCCGTAGTAGCGCTCGGCGTGGTTGGAGATGGCGTTGAGCTGGTTGTTCACTGTGCGCAGATACGTCGGCGCCCAGGGCTTCCCGTCGGCGTCCCGGTGCTCGGTGAGCTCGTTTTGCCACCTGATGACGTCGATCGGCCGCACGTCGCACATGCGCATGTCCCCGAAGATCGGCACGAGCTTGTCGTTGATGATGTACTCCTTGGTGATCCACGTGTGCTCGCGTATGCGCGGCTTCACCTCTGAGGCGTACACCTCGACGAACTCGGAGAACGTCATGTCCATGGCCCCGCCGTTAAGGCTCTTGAACTGACTCTCCCACACTGCGGCCTCCACCTCGGAGGAGAAGCCGCGCTTCGTCTTGTGGCGCTTCGAGCCGCGGGCGTCGCGGTAGTAGCACTGCACGTAGAACGTGCCGTTGTTGCCATCCTTGTACACGGGCATGTCAGTCCACCTCCGGGAAGTACAGGGCGTCGAAGACGTCGCTCCGAACGCGTCCGCGGATAACCACGCGCCCGCGCGCCTCCTGCTCGGCATTTATCTTCCTGATCACCTCGTAGGCGCTGCCTTTCTTGATCCTCAGCAGCTCCGCGACCTCGTCGGCGTCCAGCATGTGCGGCCTCGGCGTCTTCGCCACCTTCTCGTCCATGGCTCCTCCCATCAATAGCGTACGGATACGTACGGTTTATAGATTGAGAGTAAACGTACAAATCCGTACTGTCAATAGAATTGCGTACATTTGCGTACGCTGATAAGATGTGCGAGTACATAATTCCAGGAGGAGAGCGCATGTCCGTAGGCGAAAACATAAGGCGGTACCGCAAGTCGCGCGGCATGACGCAGGCTCTGCTCGCCGAGGCGGTCGGTCTGACCGAGGGGGCCGTGCGCCACTACGAGAGCGGCATCCGCGCCGTGAAGCCCGAGCTGCTCGAGTCCATCTCCGCGGCGCTCGGCGTGTCCGTCAACGCCCTCAAGGATTACGGCGTCGAGACTGCGGGCGACCTCATGTCGCTGCTCGTGCGGCTCGAGGACTCCTTCGGCATCGTGCCCGCAGCCGCCGGCACGGGCCTCTCCCTGAACCCCAAGGCGCCGCACGCGCCCAACGCCGCGATGGCGATCGAACTGTGGGCAGAGAAGCGCGCGCAGCTCGAAAACGGCAAGATAGACGCCGACGAATACGCGGCCTGGAAAGCCTCGCTGTAGCGGCTCTCCGCATTTCGCGCTCCACGCAACCGAAACCGGACGGTGGCCCAGGCGGCGAGCGCCGCT
>URYU01000202.1 GCA_900552155.1 uncultured Collinsella sp. | reverse complement strand
CCGTTGTCGACGTCTGTCGAGGTGGACGACCAGGGAAACGTCATTACATCGGGGGAGGGTGCCAACACCCTGACCGGCATCGCTGCGGCCCTGGCGCTTGCCAAGCACTACGGCGCCGTGCTGTTGACTGATGTCTCGGCCGATGTCGCACCGGTTTAGGGTCGGGCGGTGAGCTCCAAGGCCGTCAAGGCCGGCCTGGATTACGCACGCGGTTTTTCGAGCGAGTTCTTGGACCAGGTGAAGGATATTTCCACGCCTTCCGTTGAGGCTATCTCGGCAAATCTCGACAACGGCGTCGAGGTGTCGCTGGGCGATTCGGACGATATCGCCAAGAAAGAACGCATCGTGACCAAGCTGCTTTCGCAGGTAGAGGGCGTAACCTATATCAATGTGCGCTCTCCGGGCAACTACACGTTTAGGAACGCACCGACCGCCTAGCATCCTAAACGGCTTTGTTAAGGGGCCATACCACGCCGTTTATCTGGTTTGTTTGGTTTTCACGGTCAATTATTTGACTGAAACACTCATAATGTGCAAACATAATACGGTTTACCTTTGCATTTACTTTCAACCTGAAGGTTAATGTGCGCAGGGGTCAACCCATGCTATGGCTATAACCTTTGTTCGGAGGACCGACATGCACGAGACAGAGATCAACAACTACCTTGCCGTCATTAAGGTGGTCGGCGTCGGCGGCGGCGGTACCAACGCGGTCAATCGAATGATCGAAGAGGGCATCCGCGGCGTCGAGTTTGTTGCCATCAACACCGATGCTCAGGCGCTCGCGATCTCTGATGCCGATATCAAGGTGCACATCGGCACCGACCTTACCCGCGGCCTGGGCGCCGGCGCCAACCCCGAGGTTGGCCGCAAGGCTGCCGATGAGTCCCGCGACGATATCGCCGAGGCGCTCGCTGGCGCCGACATGGTGTTCATCACCTGCGGCGAGGGTGGTGGTACCGGTACCGGCGCCGCTCCCATCGTTGCCGATATCGCGATGAACGAGGTCGGCGCGCTGACCGTCGCCGTCGTGACCAAGCCCTTTACCTTCGAGGGTCGCAAGCGCAAGAAGAGCGCCGAGGAGGGCATCAAGACCCTCTCCGATTGCGTTGACACCATGATCGTTATCCCTAACGACAAGCTGCTCGACATCGCCGAGAAGAAGACCACGATGCTCGAGGCCTTCGCAATTGCCGATGGCGTCCTTTCCCAGGGCACCCAGGGCATCACCGACCTCATCACCGTCCCGGGTATCATCAACCTGGACTTCGCCGATGTTAAGACCATCATGAAGCAGGCCGGTACCGCCATGATGGGTATCGGTACCGCTTCTGGGGATACCCGTGCCGTCGACGCTGCCCAGCAGGCTATCTCCAGTCCGCTGCTCGAGAGCTCCATCGATGGCGCCACGCGCGTCCTGCTTTCCATCGCCGGCTCCAAGGACCTGGGCATCCAGGAGATCAGCGACGCCGCCGACGTTGTCGCCAATGCTGTCGACCCCGAGGCCAACATCATCTTCGGTACCGTTGTTGACGAGTCCTTGGGCGACCAGGTGCGCATCACCGTTATCGCTACGGGCTTCTCCGACTCCAACGTCAACCGTCAGGACGAGCTCTTCGCTGCCCAGCAGTCCCAGAGCAAGGCTGCTGCTTCCGCTGAGCCGCAGCGCACTGCTCCGGCTGCCAGCCCCGCTCAGGCTGCCCCGACTCGCAACGTCGGTGGTACCGAGCTGCCCAACTTTGGCAACGATCAGTTTGAGCTTCCCGACTTCCTCAAGCGCGGCAGCTTCTAAGTCGTTCTTCGCATTGTTTTGCACAGGGGCGCGTCCGTATGGATGCGCCCTTTTTGTTTCTCGTTTGTAAACGAAAGCCTCCAATCTCCTTACGTTCCCTTTACGTTTGGTCCCTACCGCTGCGGGTATCCTTTTAAAGAAGTATGGCAGCCGTATGACACGGACTGCTGCGGCTTCGCCGCGATACTTGTGTTATTAGGAGGCTTTAGTATGGCAGCACGTGCGGACAACGTTTCGCGTGTCGACCATGATGGAGTTACGTTGGTAGAGGGCGCGACGCACGATGTCCGTTTTGCCTTTACCGAGCGCACCGGTGGCGTTTCCGAAGATGCGTACTCCTCGCTCAATCTGGGCTCGCATGTTGGCGATGACCCCTTTACCGTTCAAGAAAATCGTCGCCGCGTACTCGAGGCCATGGGTGCCGCCGAGTGCGAGCACAACTTGCTTGTCCCCAATCAAGTACACGGTGACCATGTCGTGACGGTGACCTCGAACGGCGCCGAAGATCTCGAGAACATTCGTGAGCAGATTGCCGAGGGCTGTGATGCCCTCGTCTGCACGGCGCATAAGGTGCCCGTGATGCTCTGCTTTGCCGATTGTGTTCCCGTGGTGCTGGTGGCTCCCGGCGGCTTTGCCGTGGTGCATTCTGGCTGGAAGGGCACGATTGCACGCATTTCCGCCAAGGCCTGCCAAGCACTCTGCGAGGCGGCTGGCTGCACGCCGGAGGACATCTCTGCTTATATTG
>URYU01000201.1 GCA_900552155.1 uncultured Collinsella sp. | reverse complement strand
CTCTGGTTAATAAGGGACTGATGTTCTAGTTTTCTGAGTGGGAGGAGCTTTATATGGCGGCTGCCGAGCGTTCCACTTTGTTTATCATTGCGACCGTCCTGGATGGTTCGGAGGATATGGAGCCGCAACCCGATATGGCCGTGACTGTTGAGCGCGGTGTCATCACGTGGATGGGGCCGAGTGCTGTGGCGCAGGCGCCTGCGGGTGCCGAGGTTATCGACCTGGCGGGTGCGTATCTCATGCCCGGTCTCATCAATATGCATGTGCATCTGTGCGGTTCGGGCAAGCCTGTCTCGGCCGGCGATGCGGGCGCGCTGATGAAGAAGCTCGATAATCCCGTGGGGCGCGCCATCGTGTGCCATATTCTTAAGGGCAGCGCCCAACAACAACTGGCAAGCGGCGTGACCACGGTGCGCGGTGCGGGCGATCCGCTGTTTGCCGATCTTGCCGTGCGCGATGCTATCGATGCCGGAAAGTATCAGGGTCCTCGCCTGGTAGCGCCGGGAACGGGCGTCACGGTGCCGGGCGGCCATGGTGCGGGCTTGTTCGCCCAGGTGGCCAACAGTCCCGCCGAGGCAGCCGAACAGGTGCGCGACCTGTACGCGCGTGGTGCCGACGTCATTAAGCTGTTCGTGACGGGCGGCGTGTTCGATGCGACCGAGGTGGGCGAGCCGGGCGGGCTGCGTATGCCGGTGGAGGTCGCCGCGGCGGCATGCAAGGCGGCGCACGATATGGGCCTTCCGGTTATGGCCCATGTCGAGAGTACCGAGGGTGTGAAGGCCGCACTTGAGGCCGGCGTTGACACGATTGAGCACGGCGCTCCGCTGACGCCCGAGATCCTGGAGCTGTACCGTGGCGCCGCGGGCACGCAGCTCGAGGGGCGTGCGCCCAGCGTTACCTGCACTATCAGCCCGGCGCTGCCGTTTGTATTGCTCGACCCGGAAAAGACCCATTCGACCGATACGCAAAAGAAGAACGGCGACATCGTGTGCTCGGGCATCATTGAGAGCGCCCGTGCCGCACTGGAAGCTGGCGTTAAGGTGGGCCTTGGCACGGACTCGAGCTGCCCGTTCGTGACGCAGTACGACATGTGGCGTGAGGTGGCCTATTTTGCCAAGTATGTCGGCGTGAGTAACGCCTTCGCGCTGCATACGGCCACGCAGGTCAATGCCGAGCTGCTGGGGCTGGGCGGCGAGACCGGCACAATCGAGTGCGACAAGGCCGCCGATATCCTGGTGACACGCAAGAACCCGCTCGATGACCTGTGCGCACTGCGTGAGCCGACGCACGTGATGTGTCGCGGCGATCTGGTGCGCAAGCTCAAGGTGAAGCGCATTCCCGAGGTGGACGCCGAGCTCGACGCGATTATGGCCATGCCTGCCGAAGCGCTTGCCGAGGAGCGCGCCCGCGATGGCGTAGCATAGGTGTGACAAAGGGACGGTCCCTTTGTCATAATCAAAAAAAGCCGAGGTCTCAACACGAGGCCTCGGCTTTTATTTTGTCCCATGGTATGGCGGCTAGGAGCGCGTCTCCATCTTGGCGTGGCACTAGGGGCAGGTGCCGCGAATCTAGCCCTTGCCCTTGGGAACGGAGAGCATCTGGCCGCAGTTGGGGCACTTGAGGTATGCCGTGGTTTTGCGACCCTTCCACATCTTCTTGGCCGTGCGCTTGGCGCGCTCAAAGTCTTCCTTGCTGGTGCCGGCCGCGCGCGAGGTGCTGGCCGCTGCAGTTCTACCGCCCAAGCTGGCGACGAACTTGCCCAGGCCGGGGACGTTCGCGGTCGCGGCGACAAAGGCCTCGTTCTCCTTGCGACGTGCGTCGACGTTTTTGGACAGGCCGCGCAGCACGCCAATCACGATAACGGCGATGGCGATCCAGCTGAGCCACTGGATGCGGGCTATCGATCCGACCATCGCGATGACGATGCCGGCAAAACCCATCACGATGGTGAGTTCATCGGCACCATTGCGACCCTTCATAAAGTCATTCATGCAAATTGCCTTTCGTTCGATATGCTGCACGCCTTTATACCCGATTTAGAGCAAGGGGGACAGGTTAATCTGCACCAATGTGGTGCAAACATACCTGTCCCCAATGCCCCAATTACTTGGAGAGCTTGTCGACGACGCGTTCGATCTCGGCGAGCTTGGCGGCTTTGAGATCTTCGTCGCCCGCTTCGATTGCCGAAGTCACGCAGCCCTCGATATGCGCCTTGAGCACGTCGGCGTTGATGCGCGCAATGAGCGCCTGCGTTGCCATGAGCTGCGTGGAAATATCGACGCAGTAGCGGTCCTCATCGACCATCCGCAAGATGCCGTCGATCTGGCCGCGTGCCGTCTTGAGCATGCGGGTCACCGATTTGTGGTCTGCCATCATGGCGGGTCCTCGTTTCTGGTCGATCTTCCGGATGCCCCCGTCAGTTGCGGGTGAAAAAAGACAGATAAAAAGACCAAGGCGGGCCCACAAAAGCATATTAAACACACCAGAAGGAGGTTTGATATGGAACACCAGCAAAACAGCGGGTTAAGGCAAGGGGAA
>URYU01000200.1 GCA_900552155.1 uncultured Collinsella sp. | reverse complement strand
CCCCCCCTCCCCTCCCCGCCGCCCCCGCCCACGATATCTGAGCCGTACAAAATATTAGACCCTCTATTGAGAAGTTGTGTAGGGGTTAGCCGCAGGCGTTGGATAAAGCAGACAAGTGCGGGGACAAATAACCACTTACGGCAAAAATAGTAGCATTTGGCGGAAAGACGTTGATAAAAACGCGGAAGTAGCTACGGTGATTGTTAGAAATAGATTTCAGATTGGCTTTTTCGAACTCATCTATTAAACGTCTTAGAAAAGCGGCTAATCCTTGATGGGATCGAATATGGCCTCGATGGGGATGAAATAATCACGTTGGCAGCGCGCGGATTCAGACGATTTATTTCACTTCTTAGTGGCATGGCGCTCGCGCTTGTCATAGCCCTCGCCGTTGTTTCTTTCGCTCCCCGTGCATTTGGTTATACGCCCTATGCAGTGCTTTCTGGCTCTATGGAGCCCGAGCTTCCCGTTGGTTCCATGGTGTTTGTTCACCAGGTTGACCCAACGGATATTGCCGTGGGCGACAATGCAACTTTTTACCGATCGGACGGCGCCGTGGTGACTCACCAGGTGTACGAGGTCGACCCTGTGGCGCAGACGATCGGCACGCAGGGAATCGCAAACAAAAATGCAGATGGAATCATCGTGCACGATGCCGAGCAGACGCCTTTTTCGCGCGTGATCGGCGTCGTCTCTCTTTGTGTCCCTTACCTGGGCTTCGTTAACGCATATTGCACGACGATGCCCGGTTTGCTTGTTGTGGTGGCCGTTCTGGCGCTGCTGGTCGCGGCGTCGATTGTGCTCGATCGGATGGTTCCCGATGAGCCTGCGGGCAAGCATGCCCGCGCGCATGCGAGGGGGCGGCGTCCATAGCGGCAGGGGAGAGGTGTCGGCAACGGCAAGGGCCGTTGCCGGGGAAGTCGATTTTCGAAAGGAAGAGGACGATGGAAAACAAGAAGAAAAAGCGCTACGGCATCATTGCCGCCTTGCTGCTGCTGGTGCTGGCCGCCGGCGTGGGCACCTATGCATGGCTGACGGCCACGCAGTCGCTGGAGAACGTGTTTACGGTGGGTAGCTTTGGCCAACCGGAAAACAAGCCTGATCCGGACAATCCCGAGAAGCCGAAACCCAATGATCCGAACACTGGCAAGGCCTACCTGTTCGAGACCAAGTGGGTCAAAGACTCCAAGATCGTTCCCGGCGCCACCGCTGATAAGAACCCCAACGTCGGCATCAAGAAGGGCTCCGATGACGCCTACGTGTTTATCTATGTGAAGAACGCCATGGTCAAGGACAGCACCGCTGCCGTGGACACCCCGTACTTCACGCTCAACAGCAACTGGAAGCAGGTTGATGGTAAGGTGACCACCTCCGCCGATGGCAAGTACCTGAGCGGTCTGTTCATGTATGCCAAGGGCGCCACGAACGGTCCCGCCGTTTTGACTGCTAAGGATGCTGACACGGACGTCTACACCGGCGAGCTCTTTAGCAAGGTTGTGTTCCCCAGCACGCTGGAGAGCACCATGGTCGAAAATACTCCCAAGATGACGGTTTCCGCCTACATTTTCGGGGCCGACCAGAAGGGTGACGAGCCCGACGCTGCCGCCAACGCCCTGAAGCAGGCCGAGGCTTGGGCTGATCAACAGGCTCAGGCTTAATCCCCCCTCCACCGTGATCCCGGCCCGCTCCCCATCCCCATTTTCGGGTCGGGATCTCGGTCCCCCCTTTATCGACGACTGGCGAACGTAATGCTCAACAACCTTTCCGACAATCAGAAACGCACCTTGGCGCTTGCCGCGGTGGCGCTGTTGGCCTTGGCGTGCCTGTGCGGCACGCTGGCTTTCACCGTTGATATGGTTCCGGCGAACAACGTCCTATCGTTTGGCAGCGTGAAGGTACGAGTCTGCGAATACACCCTAAACGAGCGTGGCGAGGAGATTCCGTTTGAGGCCGACGAGCACGGGGACTATCCCGACACCGAGGCCGGGGGCTCTGACATCAGCCGCATCGTGCGCGTGGAGAACGCCGGCGCGCAGCCTGAGTACGTTCGCGCCCGCCTGCGCATGACGTCAGTGGCACCCGACGGTTCGAGTGCGGACGCCTCGGGCAACGTCGCCTTTCACGTGAACGCGGGCGAGGGGTCCCCGTGGATCGATGGCGGCGATGGGTGGTACTACTACCGCGGATTGGCCGGACGCGGGGGCGTGCTCGATTCCGGCGCCATGACGGAGAGCCTCATGGACTCGCTGCGCTTTGTGGGCGACTACCACGATGCCGCGCGCGACGGTTCGTTCAGGCTCGATATCGACGTCCAGGCCGTGCAGGCCAAAAACCAGCAGGCAAACGATACCGTCCTCGACGTGCTCGACGTCGCGGGCTGGCCGGAGGCGAACTAGCCCATGGAGATTAAGACTATGAACCGAGGCGTGCTCGGCAGGCTGGTTGCCGTGGCGGCGATCGCCCTTTGCTGCGTTGTGGCGCTGCCGGCGGCAGCGCATGCCGAGGATCAGACCGAATTCCATATCACAAACAGGAACGACTTCCTGGCGTGCGTAGGCCAGTAGAGACAGCCCGCCACGACGCAGACGGCAGAATAAATC
>URYU01000199.1 GCA_900552155.1 uncultured Collinsella sp. | reverse complement strand
CATGGGCCGCATGGGCGTGACCTGCACGTTCGTTGCCCCCGACTGCACCGATGAGGAGCTCGAGGCAGCCTTTGAGCCCAATACCAAGCTCGTCTTTGGCGAGACGATTGCCAACCCCGCCCTTGCCGTGCTCGATATTGAGCGCTTTGCCAAGGCCGCACATGACCACGGCGTGCCGCTGATGGTCGACAACACCTTCCCGACGCCTGTGATGTGCCGTCCCTTTGAGTGGGGTGCCGACATCGTTACGCACTCCACCACCAAGTACATGGATGGACATGCTGCCTACCTGGGCGGCGTGATCGTTGACCACGGCCAGTTTGACTGGATGGCCCATGCGGACAAGTTCCCGGGTCTTACCACGCCCGATGAGAGCTACCACGGCGTGACCTATGCTGAGAAGTTTGGTCGCGAGGGTGCCTTCATTACCAAGGCAACCGCTCAGCTCATGCGCGATCTTGGTCCTATGCAGAATCCGCAGGCGGCCTTCTTCCTGAACAGCTCGCTCGAGAGCCTGCATGTGCGCATGCCGCGTCATTGCGAGAACGGCCTGGCCGTTGCCAAGTTCCTGCAGAGCCATCCCAAGGTGCGCTTCGTGAGCTATCCGGGCCTGGAGGGCGATAAGTACTATGACATCGCTCAGAAGTACATGCCCTACGGTACCTGCGGCGGTGTGAGCTTTGGCGTTAACGGTGGTCGCGCGGCGGCCGAGACCTTTATGAAGAGCCTCAAGCTCGCCCAGATCGCCACGCACGTTGCCGACGCCCGCACTTGCTGCCTGCATCCTGCTAACGCTACGCATCGCCAGATGAACGACGAGGAACTCATCGCCTGCGGTATCTCCGCCGACATGGTTCGCCTGTCGTGCGGCCTCGAGGACACGGCCGATCTGATTGCCGACCTTGAGCAGGCACTCGAGCAGTGCTAGGCTAGCGTTCGCATAAGGCGCCGATGCTGGCAGAAAGCTTCGGCGACCTTTAGTTCCGATTCCGTAGGCGGGACCCCAATCGCGACTGTTTACAGGCGATCGGGGCCCCGTTTTTGCGTTGGGCCACTCGAAAGGATGGATATGGAGAAAACCGCAGAGCAGCTGCGCCGCGAGCATATTGCCCTAGAGGGCGACACCCATGGCAAGAACAAGTGGGCGATTCTGTTTACCGTGCTCATCATGACGTTTATGGTGTGTCTGGATTCGACCGTCGTGACCGTGGCGCTGCCCGTGATGCAAAAGGAGCTGGGCGTGGGCCTCGATCGCATTCAGCTGGTAAGCTCGGTGTATCTGCTTGCGACTTGCGTGGCTATGTTGCCGTTTGGCCGTCTGGGCGACGTGCGCGGCAAGGTGAACGTGTTCCAGTTGGGCGTCATCGTCTTTTCGGTCGGTTCGCTGCTGTGCGGCCTTTCGGCCTCGCTCGAGGTTCTTATCCTGGCACGCATTGTTCAGGGCGTCGGTTGCGCGGCGGCCATGGCTAACAACATGGGTATCATCACCGAGTCGTTTCCGGCGCGCGAACGAGGCCGTGCCATGGGTATTCTTGCGACCTTTGTGGCCCTCGGCATGATGTGTGGCCCCGTGCTCGGCGGCATGCTGGTGGCAAGCTTTCCTTGGGAGAGCATCTTCCTCATCAACCTGCCCATTGGCGTCATCTCGTTTATCGTGGGGCTCTACACGCTGCCGCATGTTAAGCCGGAGGCCGGCGAGCGCCCCATGTCCCTGATCGAGGCCGCTCGTCGCTGCTTTGCAAATTCGGCCTTCACCATCAACCTTGCCTGCATGCTCATCGTGTTCGTTGGTATTGGCGCATCTGAGTTTATCCTGCCGTTCTATTTTCAGGACGCCCATGGCTTTGGTTCCGACATTTCCGGATTGCTCTTTTTGGCGCTGCCGATGGTGAATGCCTTTATCGGACCGCTTTCGGGTACGGTTTCGGACCGTGTTGGCTGCGAGGGCCCCACGGCGGTCGGCCTGGGCGTGTACGTGTGCGGTCTCTTTGCGGTAAGCACGCTTGACGAGCACTCTTCTATCCCTGTGATCGTGTGCTGCGTTGCGTTTATGTCGTGTGGCACGTCGATTTTCCAGAGTCCCAACAACTCGCTGTATATGGGCTCAGCTCCGCGCGAAGCGCTCGGCTTTGCGGGCAGCCTGGGCAGCCTGGCGCGCTACGCCGGCATGGCACTCGGCATTACGGCGGCGTCGCATATCCTGTATGGGCAGATGAGCGTGGCGATGGGCGAGGCCGTGACCAGTTTTGTTGCAGGCCGTCCGGATGTATTCCTATTCGGCTTTCGCTCGGTGTTCTACGTACTCATGGCTGTGGCCGCTGTGGGCTTTGCGCTTGCCATGGTGCGTTTGGTGAAGATGCGCGCCCGCCATTAGCGTGTTGGGAGGCTGTCTGCCACGATTCGCGCCGTCCCAAAAAGACTGGTTTGTGGTGCGATGCGGCTTGTGGGGCGGGCGGGGGTCGGTCCGTGGTAGACTATCGAACAACGTTTATTAATCGCGCGGTATCGTTGCCGCGAGAAGGGGTTGCGCCATGCAGGAGCTTGAGGATCGTATTCGCCATGACGGCATCGTAAAGGCCGGCAACGTCCTTAAGGTTGATGCCTTCCTCAACCACCAGTGCGACGTTGATCTGTTCGACC
>URYU01000198.1 GCA_900552155.1 uncultured Collinsella sp. | reverse complement strand
CCCAGCCTCGTCCTGGGCAAGGTCGCGCGTATCCGAGCACGTCACGATCGAAATCTTCAACTCCATAGCGATCCTCCTATAGCACCGTTCCCTCAGGCAGGTCGACACGCACGACATCCACGACGTCGCCCGCCGCAAGGTCGCACGGTCCTTCGTCAATACGCAACAGGCAATTGGCCCGCTGCATCGTGCCGAGCAGCGCCGAATTCTGCGTCTTGGCCTCGGTCACCAACAGCTCACCGGTCTCGGGGTCGCGCAAAACCGTGGCGCGATCGAAGAAGCGGCGATGCTGTCGCTTTTTCACGCCATGTGTGAGCGTCGCCTGCTGCACGGGACGCACGCCCTCGGCAAAGCCGCGCATCTTGCGGATCGCCGGACGGGCAAGCATCTCAAAGCCTACATACGCCGCGGCCGGATTGCCTGAAAGCCCTATGTAGGGCTTACCCCCGAGCAAGCCAAACGTGATGGCCTTGCCCGGACGCATCGAGATGCGGTCAAACAGCACCTCGCCCTCGCGCCGGACGAGCGCCGTCACATAGTCGTAATCGCCCGCCGAGGCGCCACCGCTCGTAATGACAAAATCGCACTCTCGCGTGGCGCGATGTACCAGCTCGGCAATCGCCTGCTCATCATCGGGCGCAATGCCGTAGAACACGGGCTCGGCACCGGCATCGAGTGCCTCAGCCATCAGCGCCGAGGAGTTGGAATCGCGAATCTGACCGCGCGCCGGTACCTTGCTCGGTGCGACCAGTTCCGTGCCCAGCGAGATGATGCCCACACGTGGGGCAGCGTGCACCTTCACGCTCGCGTATCCGGCACTTGCCAGCAAGCCGGCGCCCGCCGGAGCCACAACCTCGCCAGCACGCATCACGACGTCGCCGGCATGGGCCTCCTCGGCGGCAGAGCGAACGTTCTCCCCCACCTTGGCCGGCGCCGAGAACCCCACACGCGAGCCCTCGTTGCCGTCACCGTCGAGCACATCGACGATCTCGTACTTCACCACGGCATCGGCACCCTCGGGTACCGGCGCGCCCGTCATGATGCGGACCGTCTCGCCCGCGCCGATTGCGCCCTCAAACACATGGCCCGCGGCCTCGTGTCCGATAACGTCGAGCGTCACCGGCGCCTCGCCAGATGCCTGCGCCAAGTCCGCCGAGCTCACGGCATATCCGTCCATAGCGCTGTTGGCATACGGCGAGATGTCGATATCGGCCACCGTGTCCTCGGCCAAGGGAAAACCAGCCGCCTGCCACACGGGAATCTCGACGAGATCGGTCGGAGCAACGTGCGACAGGACAATCGACTGCGCGTCCTCCAACGGAATGAGCTTCTCTGCCATATGCACCTCTTAATGCCACGGCGCACAACAGGGGCGCCGATTCTTTATGCTTGTCTCAGTATAATCCCCCGACGCACGACCGCGACTCGGCCTGTACCCGCAAATACACCTGTCGGTTGCAGGCCGCGAAACAGAATGGAAACCAACCCACCGGCTCGTCGCGTTTACCGCGTTTTATAATGCTTGCGTTGCAACCTAAAAGAGGAACGTATGGCTCATAACGACAAAACCGAAAGCGCAAACGAAACGCAGGATCATTCCCAGCCGCTCGACGACGGCGGCTTTTTCTCCCTGAACGACGTCATCACGGCAGGCAGGCATCAACTTACCCGCTCCGAGCATCTCCTGGCTGCCGACACGCGCCGCAACGCCCGCAACCTACTCGCGAGCGCCAAGTTGCTCGCGCTCGTCGTCATTGTCTCGCTCGCCATGGGCGTTGCCGCTTGGGCGTTTTTGGCCTCGCTGAATATCGCCACCGACTATCGCGAGCACCATGCGTGGATTTACGCACTGCTTCCCGTTGTGGGCGTTGCCACCGCATGGGTGTACAAAAACCACGGTCTTGCCGCCAAACGCGGTAACAACCTGGTCATCGACTCCGCTCTGGGCACACGCCTCATCCATATGCGCATGGCCGTCCTCACCTTCGTCTGCTCCACGCTCACGCACCTAACGGGTGGATCGGCCGGTCGCGAGGGAGCCGCGGTTCAGATTGGCGGCACCATCGCCAGCAACATCTCGAGCCTCGCCCACCTTAAAAAGCATGACCACCACGACCTCATGCTCGCCGGCATCTCGTCGGCCTTTGGCGCCGTATTCGGTTCGCCCCTTGCCGGAGCTTTCTTTGGCATGGAGATGTGCTTTATCGGCAAGATCGACTACACCGCGGGCATCTACTGCCTGGTCGCCTCGTTTACCGGCTACTTTACATCACTCGCCCTGGGTACCGAGTACGAGGCGAATGTTATCGTCAGCGTTCCCAACATGACACCACGGACGGTTGTCATCGTTGTTATCAGCGCCATTATCTTCGGTCTGACGGCACGCCTCTTTGCCTGGTCAGTTCGAACCGTCAAGAGCCTGTACGGTCGCTTTATCACCAATTACCACGTTCGCGCACTCATAGGCGCACTCGTGGTTTTGGCCGCCTATGCCCTTCTCGACGCCTGGGACTACGCCGGCCTTTCCACGTGGCTTTCCGGCGCCGGATTTGCCGGCAACACCACCCTGGCGGACGCAGCCATCAAGTTGGTCGTCACAGCGCTTACCCTGGGTGCGGGCTTCCAAGGCGGCGAGGTCACGCCCCTGTTTGGCATCGGTGCGGCGCTCGGCGGCTGGATCGGTTGCCTCGTCGGAATCGCCCCCTGTTTTCTGG
>URYU01000197.1 GCA_900552155.1 uncultured Collinsella sp. | reverse complement strand
GCTCGGCCTTGCGCGTAACCGGCTGGATGGACGAAGATGAAACGCTTCCCTTAGGCGGATTCGAAACAGCCACAAGAACCTCCCATGAACGACCCGGCCCAACAAGCCCGGATGAAACACGTGCTACATCAGTATACAGGGAAGTGGGGTAGCGGGGTACAAGCGCGCCAGCGGCAAACCGAGAGCATCAACGATGTGCCGATCGTGGAATGAGATCTCGTAATAATTGACTCTCGGCCATATTATTGAAGGGCATGACTCGCGTTCGTATGGTTGTAGGTGCTGGCGATGAACGACATTGACCTTGCTGTTCCGTTGATGGATGGACCAAGCTATGACCGCGCCCGCAGTCTCGTGCCTTCCGAATACGTTGAGGCATGGGAGTGGTTTCTGGGTGAGGAACAGCGCGGCGGCGTTTGGACCAGCCTTCCGCACCACACCAAGGAAGATAGCCCTCAGTATCAGTATCGTTTGAGAATTGGCTCGGACTTCTTTCCCGTAACGCGGGATTCAGGGATCTTCTGGCCGGGCCAGGATCGGGTGAAGCAAGATCCCAATAAGATCTTTGCGCTTTCGGTCCATAACTCTAAAAAGAGCTTCTACACCGATGTGCCTCCGCTCTATTTGGATGACGGTACGTGGGTCATTAAGTATTCGGTCCAAGCGCCAGGAGCCGTTGGTTCTCGAGACCAGAATTACAACCGTAAAATGCTCAACTGCATGGAATGTGGCGTCCCAGTCGGAGTCATATTTGCAACCGAGGTGGGCTATAAGGTGCTCGGCCTTGCGTTTGTTGAGCGGTTCGAGCCCGAAAATGGATGGTTTGTTCTGCACGGTCCTGTTCATAAAGGCGGACCGGACCCTCGTTTTGCGCCCGACATGAGTTATCTGAAGCACATACCCGTCGATATTGAGTTTGCCGGACAGGGTGCGACCGACGACGAAAAGGTCCGCTATGCGTTAAGGCGCGAGCGATTGGGGCAGCAATGGTTCCGCAAGCAGCTCGTTGCCGCCTATGATGGCCGTTGCGCGGTGTCGGACTGCGGCGTCAGTGAAGCTCTGGAGGCTGCACATATCGAGAATTACTCGGGACCCAAATCGCAGGTTGCCAGCAACGGTATTCTGCTTCGGCGCGATCTTCATTCCCTATTTGATGCTCACCTGATTTCGTTTGAGCCTGTTTGCGGCGAATATCGGCTGTGCGGATCGTACCTGCTGGATAAGACCGACTACGCTTCCTTTGCGGGTGCGACGCTAAGGCAGCCGGATGAGCGTCAGTGGCGACCCGATACGGTGTTTCTTGAGGCCCATCGCATTGAGTTCGATCGCTCGGAAAAGAAGCGTGAAAAGGCGGGGCTTCTGCCGTATTAGCGTATTTGGCTTTGGCATTCTTTGACGATCGTGTTGTTTGATCGGATCGCGTGGCGATGCAATCTCGCGCACGCCCGCCGGTGCATGCTCTTCCTGATTTGTATAGCGAGAGGGGAGCGTATATGAGCTGACGAGGCGATATTGCGATGGGGAAGTACGGAAAACTGCCGTGTGCCCTTATAGACAACAATATGTTTCCGAGCGTAGAGGTTGATTGCGCGTCGTTTGTCGTCACCTGCCCTTGCTGCGGCTCGCAAATACCGTGTCTCGACATTCGGTTTATCGATGCGCGCGACAGACTCAGCGACGAAGTGAGAAAACGGACAGGCGTTCATATGCCGGTGTATCCGGAGAAATGCCCTGTTTGTGGCCTCGATATCGTGTACGACGCCGGCGACGAGGGATAGGTGATGCGGAGGAGTTGGCTGTGAGTGTCTTTTGCCTCTACAAATAAATCCCCTCACCGAGTTGCTTGTGGAACTCGGCGTGATGGTCGCGTGCCCAGGTAAAGAGCGCCTGGTCAAAGTCGGTACGCGTGACCGGGACGCCAAAGACGCCGGCAACTTCGACGCGTATAAACTCCAGTGCCGGCAGCTTGTTGATGGCAGTGAGGGCAAACGGGGACGAGGGCTCCTCGAACAGATAGCGGCTGCCTTGCAGCGCGTCGCAACTGGTGCACGTGTTGCCGAGCGACGGGGCTTTGGAGGCTCGCGCGCCTACGGGCTTGTAGCCGCAGCGCTTATGAAGGTAGTCGCGGATCTCGCCCGGTACGCAGCCAAGAGCGGGCACGATGGCGAGTGCGTTGGCGTTGGCCGTGTCGATGGCAATGTACCCGGCTTCGTTGGGCGCGTGCGCGATGGCGATGCTCTCGTCGTTATCGGTTCGATAGGGAATGCCGAAGGCTGCGACCGAGGTCTCTTTGTGACACTTCCAGCACTCGCGCTTGCCCAGTACTAGATATATATACGGCGCTGAGGGGTCGGATCGGTCAACACCGGGCAGCCACTCGGCAAAGGGCTCGGGGTTGACGCCGCTGGGTACATACCAGATCTTCTTGGTCCGGTCCCATTTGGCGCCCAGCGCCTTGGCTTCTTCTTTGTGCGAAAAGGGGACATCGAGCTCGGTGCGCATGGCGGCTCCTTGGTGCTGCAGGTGCAAGTGGCTCAAGGATACCGCAGGGCGCAGACATCGCGGCGTTTTGCTGAGAAGTTGCGGTGCGGACTGATTGGTTATGCCGATGAATAGATCGGCAAGTAGATGGTCGGCTTTTGGCTAGTTGGGCGGTTGGAGCTGCCAGCTGATTTGGCGACATAAAACAAAACAGCCCAGAGGACATAGCCTCTGAGCTGCGAACATTTGGTGGGCGTTAG
>URYU01000196.1 GCA_900552155.1 uncultured Collinsella sp. | reverse complement strand
GGAATCGGGGTCCTTGGAGCGTGCCTTGGCAAGGGCACCATCGACATGGCTGTTGCGCGGATTGGTGGCAAACTCGCCCTTGATGCAGTAGCCGGGGCCACCGGTACCGGGCATGCCGTCGGGGCCCTCAAGACCAGCGGCGACGTCGGCGCCGGACATATCGCGGGTATTGGGGTCGCCGCCCTGGATGACATTACCGTGCACATAGCGATGGAACTTAAGGCCATCATAGAATCCCATCGTAGAAAGCTCGCAGAAGTTCGCGACATGAATGGGAGCGCCCTCGCCGTCAAACTTGACCTTGATGGTACCCTTCGACGTCTCGATAACGGCGCACTCGTCGCCGGCAAGCTGATACTCGGGCGTGTAGAGCTCTTTCTTAAAACCAAACATGTGGTTCCTTCCTCGTGCGTTTAAAGCATATTTGTACGAATTGTAGCAATAAGCATGCGCTTACATCAATTGCGCACGTAGGTTATGCCAACTATGGCGAACTAATTTTAGGAACGCTGCTGCGGCTTCCAGGAGCCCACGTTGGCGTCGTACTGGTTCAGCGCGCTGTTGCCGCCCTGCGCGATGGGCGCCAGGATCTCGCTTTGGTGGGAACTCATCGACTCGCCATCGAGAATGGCCAGCGAGATGTCCCAGCTCTGACAGATCACGTCGACACGCTCGAACATCCACTCGGCAAGCTGCTTTAAGTGGGCGATGTCATCCGCATAGACCGTATCGTCCTGATACTTAAGGTTGTTGAGCTCATCTTGCGTCTTTTTGATCTGGTCGCGCAGGGCGTAGGCACTCTGCGACAGCTCCTGACGGGTGGACAGCGGCGATCGGAGATAGCCGTTGTTAAAGGAATCGATGACCTCGCCGATCTGGTCCTCGTCACCGTAGGACACGATGGTCTGATACAGACCGTCGAGCCTGGTATAGAGCTGATCATCGGTCAGCACGGTTTCTTCCTGGACCACCTCGGCAGAATCGTCCTGCTTGGTATCGTCCTCAGTCGCCTCGCCCTTTTGACGCGTGGGGAAGGTCGTCTGCGCGGCCTGACCAAACTGGTCATAGAAGCCAGGCATGACACCCATGGGATCGGCCGTCACGAACCAATAGGCACCGCCACAAACGACGGCAAGGACCGCGATGATAATGAGCGGCTTGGGGATATGACGCTTATGCTTGTGATAGGCGTCCTCGTCGGGATGCACCTTGCGCTTGGGTTTTTGAGCATCGTCATGCAGGGAAACCGGCGTGGGAATATCGACCTTGTGAATACCGAAATCCTTATCGAAAGCCGGCAGCACGCAGGTCTCATTGGGGTCAGCGGCGTCCGAAAGCACCGCAGCGGCAGCGGCCGGCGCATGCGGCACCTCGGTATCGATCTGCTCTTGCGTTAGGCGCGGAAAGCCCGCCGTGCGGCCCGCTGCCAGGTCGGATGCGGCCGCGTCCTCGGAGAGGATACCCGGAGCGGGGCGTCCACATTTGGGGCACGTACGATCATGCGGAGAAAGACGGGCACCGCAGCCCTCACAGAACACGAACTCGGTGTGCTCGGGGCCATCGCCCGGACCCACATAGGCGTTGCAGTAGGGGCAGAACGAGGCGCCGTCCTCGATAGTCTTAAGGCAATGCGGGCAGATCACGGCATCCTCTTTTCGAAGCAATTCAAACAATCGAGGTTAGAGCATAACATCGCCACGGCCCCACAGGAACAAGGCACCAATTCAACATCGGCAGGGCGCTAGCTACTTCTTCTTTTTGCTTGGCATCGAGACTTTGATGCCTTGGGCGGACTTGGTCACGCGAGAGCGCCTGGCTCCGGTATTCTTCTTTTTCTTGGGCTGGGCCTGGGCCACGCCCGCGAGTGCACGGGCCGCGGCCTCGCGAGCGGTGCGAGCTTCGCGGCGCTGCGCCATGTCGGCGGCGACGCGCTTGGCAAAACGCTCGGCCGTCGAACCCGTCGAGCTCACCTTGCCGCCACCGCGACCCAGGTGGACGCGCACACCACGGCCAAAACCAGTTGCGGCATGACGACGACGCGGCTTGAGCGAATCCATCATCGTGGCGAGCTTAAAGAACACCGAGCAGGTAAAGACCACGATGACAGCCAAGATAACCATCTGGCCCATCGACAGGTTGGCAATAGACAGCAGCTCCGGGAATCCGATAACGCCCACCAAGATGCCGGCGACGACAAACACAAAGAGCACCACACGTAAGGGCGTGAGAGGCTGCGAGATGCGCCAGATCAGGCTGACGCTCGCCGCGCACGACGTAAGCAAGCACATCGTAGACAGCGTGAGCTGGCTAAAGCCAAACACGCGCGCCACAAAGATATCGAGCGCCGCGGCCAAAATGACCGCAATCGACGCCGGCAGTGCACGCTTGAGTACGTTGGTCAAAAACGCACCCTTCACGCGAGCATTGTTGGGCTCCAGGCCCAACACAAAG
The DNA here is from genome assembly GCA_900552155.1 of uncultured Collinsella sp. Lineage (GTDB taxonomy): Bacteria > Actinomycetota > Coriobacteriia > Coriobacteriales > Coriobacteriaceae > Collinsella. The sequence goes on along the minus strand of URYU01000196.1, from coordinate 306 downwards.
CCCGGCGCGCCGATGCAGAAGAAGTTAATGAGCGTCATCTGGATGGGCTCGAAGGGGTACGGCGGCAGCGCGATGCACAGCGCCGCCAGGCCCATCGAGAACAGCGTCTTGGTCAGGAACAGCGAGGCCGAACGCTGCAGGTTGTTGATGGAGCGACGGCCCTCGGCCACCACGGCGGGCATCGAGGCAAAGTCGTTGTCGACGAGTACGATTTCGGCTACGTTACGCGAGGCATCGGAGCCGGCCGCCATGGCTACGGAGCAGTCGGCCTCCTTGAGCGCCAGCACGTCGTTGACGCCGTCACCC
>URYU01000195.1 GCA_900552155.1 uncultured Collinsella sp. | reverse complement strand
TGCATACACCGCCCCTGCTGCGCCGGAGCCCGAGCTCGTTCCGCTCGACATCTACGACGCTCCCGCGCCGGCGCCCAAGCCCGCCAAGCCGCTCGTCGACATCGACAGCCTTAATCCCGCTCAGCGCGAGGCGGTCCTGACCACCGAGGGCCCGCTGCTGGTCCTTGCCGGCGCCGGCTCGGGCAAGACCCGCGTCTTGACCTTCCGCATCGCACATATGCTCGGCGACCTGGGCGTTAAGCCCTGGCAGATCCTTGCCATCACGTTTACCAACAAGGCCGCGGCCGAGATGCGCGAGCGTCTGGCAGCGCTCATCCCCAGCGGTACCCGCGGTATGTGGGTGTGCACCTTCCATGCTATGTGCGTGCGCATGCTTCGCGAGGACGCCGACTTGCTGGGCTACACCGGTCAGTTCACCATCTACGATGACGACGATTCCAAGCGCATGGTGCGCGATATTATGCAGGCGCTCGGCATCGAGCAAAAGCAGTTCCCCATCAACATGATCCGCAGCAAGATCAGCTCGGCCAAAAACGCCATGATCGGCCCCGAGGACATGCTCAAGTCCGCCGATAGCCCCAACGATAAAAAGGCCGCACAGGTCTACTTGGAGCTGGAGCGCCGCCTGCGCGCCGCCAATGCGATGGACTTCGACGACCTGCTCGTGCGCACGCTCGAGCTGCTGCGCACCCGCCCTGAGGTGCTCGACAAGTACCAAGAGCGTTTCCGCTACATTAGCGTCGACGAGTATCAGGACACCAACCACGTCCAGTACGAAATCGCCAACCTGCTGGCCGCCAAGTACCAAAACCTCATGGTCGTGGGCGACGATGACCAGTCCATTTACAGCTGGCGCGGCGCCGACATCACCAATATCCTGGACTTTGAGAAGGACTTTAAAAACTGCAAGACCGTCAAGCTAGAGCAGAACTATCGTTCCACGGGCCATATCCTGAACGCCGCCAACGCCGTGGTACGCCACAACTCGCAGCGCAAGGACAAGCGCCTGTTTACGGCCGAGGGCGATGGCGAGAAGATCCAGGCCTTCCAGGCGAGCGACGAGCGCGACGAGGGCCGCTGGATTGCCGGTGAGATCGAGAAGCTGCATGCCAAAGGCACGAGCTACGACGACATTGCCGTGTTCTACCGTACCAACGCCCAGTCGCGTATTCTCGAAGATATGTTCTTGCGCGCGGGCGTGCCCTACAAGATCGTGGGCGGCACGCGGTTCTTCGACCGTGCCGAGATCCGCGACGTCATGGCCTACCTCAAGATGATTGTGAACCCGGCCGACGAGATGAGCGTCAAGCGCGTCATCAACACACCGCGCCGCGGCATCGGCTCCACCTCGATCCAAAAGATCGAGCGGCTGGCGCGCGACAACCGCTGCTCGTTCTTCCAGGCTTGCGAGATCGCGTGCGCCGAGACCGGCATGTTTAGCGCCAAGGTGCGTAATGGCCTGTCGAGCTTTGTCTCGCTAGTGCGCGAGGGTCGCCGCATGGACGGCGAGCTCAAGGACGTCGTCGAGATGATTGTCGATAAGACGGGCCTGTTGCAGGCGTTTCGCGCCGAGGGCACCATGGAATCCGAGAGCCGTGCCGAGAACATCCAGGAATTCCTGGGCGTCGCCGCCGAATTTGAAGAGACGCACGAGGATATCGAGGGTACGCTCGAGAGTTTGGAAGAGCTGCGCGCAGCCGGTGTTGCCGACGTGCCTGCCGGCGCCGAGCCCGAGCCCGTCGTGGTGAGCACGCCCGCGCCCGAGCCCGGCCCGTCTGCGCCCACGTCTTCGTTTGAGGCGCTCGTTGGCGCGCGTGACGCCGCGGGTTCCAATCCGCTCGACAGCCTGGCGGCCCCGGCGCTCTCGCCGCAGGATGCCCTGGCTGCCGCTATCGCGGGCAACGCCTATGCCGCGCCGACAGAGCTGCCCGCGGGCGCCGTGCATGCTGACGAGATCGAGTGCACCTACGGCCCGCTCACCTGCAAGGCGTTGCCCGCACTCATGGAGTGGCTGGCTCTGCGCTCCGACTTGGATTCCCTGGCCGGTGAGACGCATGCCATCACCATGATGACCATTCACTCCGCCAAGGGCCTGGAGTTCCCCGCGGTGTTTGTGGCCGGTATGGAGGAAGGCATCTTCCCGCACGTGCACGACTTTGGCGGTAGTGACGATCCGGGCAAGCTCGAGGAGGAGCGTCGCTTGGCCTACGTCGCCATCACGCGTGCTCGCAAGCGCCTGTTCTTGACCTATGCGGCTACGCGTCGCACCTACGGCTCGACCTCTGCCAACCCGCGCTCGCGCTTCCTCAACGAGATTCCGTTTGAGGATATCGAGTTTAGCGGTATCGGTTCTGCCGGTTTTGAAGGCACGGGCTGGGAGAAGCGCGGCGACCGTCACGGCACGTTTGGCTCGGGCATGGGCTCGGATATGTACGGCGGCAAGGTGTTTGGCTCGCATACGCGCTCGAGCGGCGGTTCCGGTTCGCGCGGCGGATCGAGCGTTGACGACTTCTTTGGCGGTAGCAGCTATGGGACCGAGCGCCATCGTGGGGTCTCGCCCGACGCCGGCCGTGTTGCCTCGACCTTTGGTTCGGGCGCGCCGCGAGCCAAAAAGCCGTCGTCCAAGGTGTCCCCGACGGTGGAGCGCAAGGTCGATCGCGCCAGTGCATCGCAGGACTTTGCCGCGGGCGATACCGTGAGCCACAAGACCTTTGGCACGGGCACCGTGATCTCGGTCGCCGGAGACATGATCGAGGTTCAATTCGAAA
>URYU01000194.1 GCA_900552155.1 uncultured Collinsella sp. | reverse complement strand
AGGGCGCTTTCAGGGATGTCCGCAAGGACTTCCTCGCCGTCCGCGTGAAGCTCGATGAGTTGGCCGCTCTTGTCTTCCTGGATGCGGATGGCGTAGCCGGTGGTGCCGATGAGTTCGATTCTTGGTTTCATGGTTTTCCTCGATTCTGGTGGTGCCGGCGGGTTAAGCAACTGGCTCATGTTCGGTTTCCTTAGGCTTTGAATTGTTTGATGCTGTCAATCGGCTGGATGAGGAGCATGAGCAGCTGCATGGAGTCCATGTCAAAGACCGGTGCGGCTTCTTCGATTTCCTTGATGGTCATCGAGATGCTTCCATTGAGCCTTTGGTCGACGGTCTTGAGGGTGCATCCCCAAGCGTTTGCAAGGTCGGCACGTGTCTTGTCGCGTCTGGCGAGTTCGGCTTTGAGGTTTCTGCTGGCTGTTTCCGTCAGACCGGCCATTCATCCTCCTCGATTCCCTGCTTGGTGAGGCAGGCGCGCCAGTCGTGCCAGCCGGGGCCGCGCATGTGGCCGCACGGGTAGTGGTCGGGGGTCTTGGTCTTTTTTACACTCATCATGTCTGCGTTCCTTTCGATACTTCACAGTGTATTTAATTAACTACATCTATGTATTCATTTATACACATCTTCACAAATTGGGCACAATTGGGTATTTATTTGGCTATAATGATGGATATGGGACGAAAAGCAAATGAAATGCCCCCACTCGCCACACAGATAATGAACGAGTGCATAAGGATCCAGAAAGCCAGCGGCATGACCGTCGCCGATTTCGCGAAAGCCTGCGGCTTCAGCCGCGATTACTGGTACAAACACGCGAATCTCAGCCGCCCTCTGACAATCGGCGACCTGGAACGAATCAGCAATGCCAGCGGCATATCGGCAGAAGACATCGTGACGAATTCGAGGCGTCATGCGATTGAGGAAGCGGAAGCGAAGGTGCGGTCTGGCGGCTATGGTCTTGCCGCCTATAACGCTCATGGCAAGCAGGAGGCAATCAATGGAGAGGCTGGGCCGGATTACGACGAGCCTGCCTGACCTGCCGATCGACCGGCGCATGACCTACGGTGCCATGCGCCGCGCCATTGTCGGACTGCCCGTAACCGTATCCAGCGCCATCCTGCCGAACGGACTATGGGGCTGCTATGACGACGTGAATCAGGTCATCCTCATCGATCGTCGGCTCACATATACGGCCACACGCTGCACCCTCGTACACGAGCTGCTGCATTGGCAGCATGGCGACACCGGCTGTTCAAACAATCGTTCGAAGCAGGAGCGACGGGCGAGAACGCAGACCGCCCTCACGCTCGTCGATCCTGCCGAGCTTGCATTGCTCGAACACATGTACGACGATGACCTATGGTCGATAGCAGACGAGCTGAACGTGACCATGCAGGTGCTTGCGGACTACCAAGCCATGCTCAACGTCTCACCTAACGGACGAATCACCTTTAGCGATACCAAAGAAAAGGTTTTCAATGCGTAAAAAAATCATTGCCATCACAGCTGCGACGCTTCTCCTGGCGACGGCCTGTAGCTGCGGAAGCCAGCAGGAGCCGGATTCCACGACGGCCAAGACGCCGGACGTCAGCACGCAGCAGTCGAAGCCACAACAACAGGAAGACGAGAAGACGGCGCAGAGCTTTGTGGACGAGTTCAACGCGAACTCCTCGACGCAGATAACCGACGTCGAGAAATTCACGCCGAGCGATTCGACCGGCCCCTATTATCGGACGGAGTATCGCACCGGCGCTTTCTCCACCGCAGACGCTCTCCACGGGAGACTGGGCCAATCGTCAGTGGACGTGCTGGTCTACGGGGCAGTGCTCGGATACGGGGAGAACGATATGATCCGCGTCTACGTCGATGGGCCACATGATGAGATCGACAGCGTATTCCCCATCATGGCGAAGATTCTTGACCCGTCGCTTTCCGATCAGGACATCCAAAGTCAGATGGCGAAGGAGTATCCGTCCAACGATCTGCTTTACGCCGATACGCATGAGTTGATCGAGCGGGCTTATGTCGATGGCGATCATGCGTTTCTCGATGCAAAAATCGGCTAGGCGCTCTTGAAAAGAATGTACAGATGATTCCGTGCCAACATGATGAACTCGACATAACGACACAAGTCCTCGGAGACTTCCGGCAAGTCATGGCCGAGCGTGTCAGCATCATCTGAGCGAGATAGAATCAAGGCAAAAAAGAGAAGGGAGTAATCATGGCGAAACGACCACAGCCCGCGCCGGGCGCTATCTATGAGTGCGATAGGCTCGCCCACCCACTGTTCTTAGCTATCCGGCTTTATGCGAATCGCTTGGAAGTGGATATGGGCACCACGTATCTGCACCGGTATAAGAAGACCGAAGCCTACAAGGTGAGCGACCTGCAAGGGGTGACGATTAAGAAGCGCACCGTCACATGGAAGTACAGCGCGCTGCGCTCACTACCTTTGGAATTCAAGAGGGCCGAGGACGCGCAGGAATTCTACAATGCCGTGAACAGCCTCTGATAGCATGAAGCCCCACTATTGTGGGGCTTTTATATTGCCTTATAAGCCTTTATAAGTCTTTATAAAGCTTATATCCGCTTCAAATGCTCGAAGATTTGCGCTGTCTGTGCAGCATCGTCGGCGGCGCGATGACGCTCGGTCTTGGCGATGCCGAAGTAGCGGATGAGGTCTACCACGCGATGATGGTCGAGCTGCGGCAGCAATGCCTGGGATAATTCCATCGTGTCATAAAAGCTCACGTCCGGTATTCCGGCTCCGACCCTCTG
>URYU01000193.1 GCA_900552155.1 uncultured Collinsella sp. | reverse complement strand
GGCACGGGTTCCGGCGCGGGCGGCACAGGTACCGCGACATTCTTTTCCCAGGGCAAGGGCTGGGTCATGGGCGACTCCTCATCTGACGGACGGCGCGCCTGCGGGCAGCGCCATAGTTTGAGCCGTACCAGTATACCGAGCCGCGCGGACACCGACGCAAATCACACCACGACTCCGTGCGCCACCGTCAGGCCCGCCCAGCGGATTTGGCGCAATGGGGTCAGGTTAGTCTGCACCACATTGGTGCAAAGAAACCTGGCCCCATTGCACCAATCACGAAACCGCCGATGTCATGGCAGCAGCAGCGAGCGGCGGCCGGGGCGAACAAATTGGCATGAAAAGGGGGCGGCATAGACCTTTTGGTCATGCCACCCCCTTTGAATGACAAGTTGTCGCCCCGGCCGCCGCGCAGAGTCGACTAAGTTAGAGGCCGAGCATCGGCTCCAAGACGAAGAAGTACGCAAGCACCACGATGCCCAGGATGATGCGGTAGACACCGAAGCACTTGAAGTCGTGACGGCGAACGAAGCCCATAAGCCACTTGATGGCAATGAGCGACACCACAAAGGCGACGACGCAGCCCACGCCCAGGATGGCGATTTCGTTGGTGCCGAACGTGCCGCCCTTAATAAAGTACTTGACCAGCTTGAGCGCACTCGCACCAAACATGACGGGAATGGCTAGGAAGAACGTGAACTTAGACGCCACCGAGCGCGTGCAGCCCAGTAGCAGGCCGCCGATGATGGTGGAGCCGGAGCGCGATGTGCCCGGAATCAGCGAAAGCACCTGGAAGCAACCGATACCCAGCGCGGTCTTCCAGCTCAGATCCTCGAGCGTAGTGATGGAGCCAAAGTCAAGGTTATCGTCATCGTCTGAAGCGGCAGCCGCAGCGGGCGCGGCAAAATGCGCACCGGCGGGGCGTCCGCCCACCACCACGGCACGCGAACCAAACGAACCGGCAAGAGCAGCCTGGTCGCGCTTGTTCGCGCGCCAGTTCTCGATCACGATAAACAGCACGCCGTACACAATGAGCGCCAGCGCCACGACGGGAGCATTGTAGAAATGCTCCTCCATCCAGTCGTTGAGCGGCAGACCGATCGCCGCGGCGGGAATGCAGCCGAGCACAATCTTGCCCCATAGCACCCAGGTGTCGCGACGGCCCTCCTTGCCCTTGCTGGGAGAAAACGGGTTGAGGTCGTAGAAGAACAGGACGCAGACGGCCAAAATGGCGCCAAGCTGAATCACGACCAGGAACATATTCCAGAACGTCTCGCTCACGTTCATCTTGACGAACTCGTCCACCAAGATCATGTGACCGGTCGACGAAACAGGCAGCCATTCGGTGATGCCCTCGACCAGGCCCATGAAGGCAGATTTTAGAAGCTCAATGATATCCAAAGGGACCCCCTCGTTAGACACCCGCCGATATTGTTCTGCGGACGGTGCGGGCGATGTCCCATTATCAACCGTTGGCGGCGCGCCTGCGCCTACCCTTACCAAAAAACTCGCCCGTTCACAGAATTGCGAGCGGTCAAACCCAAATCCTTGGGTATAACTGCAACAAGATAAAGTGTCCGGCGGCCACGCATCCGCGCCCGCCCGATGCACGAGCCCCACGCCCGTGCGATAGACCAAGGAGGAAACCATGAACGAGGGCTACACCAAGGTATTTGTTTCACTCGACGGTACTGAGCAGCAGGATTTTGTGCTCGCACGCGCCATCAAGGTCGCCGCGAACAACGGCGCCAAGCTGATTATCGGCCACGTTATCGATTCCACGGCACTCGAGAGCGCTGGTTCCTATCCGGTCGATCTGGTCAACGGACTGGAGGAGGCATTTAAGAACTCCATCGCCAAGCAGCTCGAAGAGGCCAAGGCCAATCCCGATATTCCCGAGGTCGAGGTCATGATTCGCGCCGGCCGTATTCGCGAGACGCTCAAAGACGAGATGCTCGACGTGGTCAAGCCCGACCTGGTACTCTGCGGCGCACGCGGCCTGTCCTCGATCAAGTATGCGCTCCTGGGTTCGATTTCGACGTTCCTGCTACGCAACACCGACTGCGACATCTTGGTCGTGAAGTAGGTTCCTTCCCGTCGGCGCAAGGCCTGCGGGGTTATCACGCCGACGTCCTCGCCGCTTCGCGGCTGCGGGATGTCGGCTTTGATAACCCCTCCCGGCCTTGCGCCTTCGTCACCGTACTTCAGCGAGTTGGCTGATAAAAGATGGCGTGCCGCCCCGTTTGGGGCGGCACGTTTTGTTTGGGGCGGCACGTTTTTGTTATAAGGCGATCCTGCCTAAACGGGCTTGCACTTCTGGAATAATCTTCTCGAACATTACCTCCGCCTCGGGAAAACCCTCTTCTTTGAGACCGCGCGCGGCGTCTCTTAGCGCGTCTGGAACCTCATTGCAGGTATCAGCAATCATTCCGGTGACAATTCCCCCGGGCAAACCCGCCCCAATCATTTGGCTCATCACCGACCCGCGCGTTACGTCGTCAATCTTGCGGCTCCCACCAAACGAGACGCCCATCTCACGAACGAGACTGGGATAAACCGTTGTGCACAACACGTCATAGAGCGGTGCCAACCTCACCTGCTTCCAACTTTCGTCCCATACGAGCGACCAGTTCTTTAGATGGTTATCGCAGTTACCTACGGCATAGTCGAACAGCTGGTTATAGCCGACAAGGAACCTGACCTCATTTTGATACGTCGACCCCATACGCACAGCATCGACGAACAGCCCCAGGTAATTAACGCCCGACGGCTCTAGATTACGGACACGCGA
>URYU01000192.1 GCA_900552155.1 uncultured Collinsella sp. | reverse complement strand
TGGTGCGCGGGGGCGGCCTGTCCGAGCTGGCGGAGCTCAAAAAACAACCTGTCGACAACAAGAGCAATATGACCGCCTCCGAACAGGTCGATGCTGTCATGGCCGAAATGCCCGGGCTCCTTACCCGTTGGGAGTCCATCTTTAAGAGCATCGAGGGCAAGCTCGACACCTTGGGCGTTCACCGCGCCCACATCGATTCGCTTACGCCCGAGGAGCGCACCTTTGTAACCCGCTACTTCCAGGCCTACGTGTCGCCGGTCATCTCGCCGCTGGTCATCGATCCTCGCCACCCCTTCCCCAACCTGCGCAACGGCGCGCTCTATCTGGCCTGTGGTCTGGACGGCGCCACCGCCGAGGAGAGCCTGCTGGGCCTTATCGAGATTCCCGCCTCGATGAACCGCGTGGTCGAGCTCCCCTCGCCCACCGGCACCTACTCCTACATCTTGCTCGAGGACGTCATCCTCGCCTGCCTGGACAGCTGCTTTGGCTCCTATAAGCCGCTGGATCGTGCGCTGATCCGCGTCACCCGCAACGCTGACATCGATCCGGACGGCGAGGGCGGCGAGGAGGAAGAGGACTACCGCCAGCACATGAAGCGCATTCTCAAGAAGCGCCTGCGCCTGCAGCCGGTAGTGCTCGCGGTCTCGGGATCGCTCGAGAAGGCGACGCTCAAGACTATCCGCAAGGCGCTCGAGCTTTCGCGTCGCTCGGTCTTTACCTGCGATATCCCGCTCAACCTGGGCTACGTCTTTGGCATTGAGGGCAAGATTCCCGAGCACCTGCGCAACGAGCTGCTCTTTACGCCGTTTAAGCCGCAGCCCAATCCCACCATCGACATGACCCGCTCCATCCGCGAGCAGGTGCTGCAGCACGACAAGCTGCTCTTCTACCCTTACGAGGCCATGAACCCGTTCTTGGACCTGGTGCACGAAGCAGCCTACGACCCCGAGTGCATCTCGTTGCGCATCACGCTCTACCGCGTGGCCAAGCAGAGCCGCCTATGCGAGTCGCTGATCGATGCTGCCGAGAACGGCAAAGAGGTCACGGTGCTCATGTAGCTCCGCGCACGCTTTGACGAGCAGAACAACATCGAGTGGGCCGAGCGCCTGGAAGAGGCCGGCTGCACCGTCATCTATGGTTCCGAGGGCTTTAAATGCCACTCAAAGATCTGCCAGCTCACCTATCGCGAGGGCATGGCGCTAACGCGCCTCACACTTTTGGGCACCGGCAACTTTAACGAGAAGACGGCCAAACTCTACAGCGACTTTATGCTCATGACAGCCCATCCCGGCATCGGCGAGGACGCCAACCTGTTCTTCCGCAACCTGTCGCTGGGCAACCTGCGCGGCGACTACCGCTTCCTGGGTGTGGCGCCCGTCGGACTGAAACCGCTCATCATGCGCGGGCTTGACCGCGAGATCCAGCGCGCCCTTGCCGGCGAGCCCGCCCGCGTGTTCTTTAAGCTCAACTCGCTGACCGACCGCGAGGTTATCGACAAGATCGCCGAGGCATCGTGTGCCGGCGTGCGCGTAGACATGATCATCCGAGGCATCTCGTGCCTCAAGCCCGGTGTTCCGGGCAAGACCGAGAACGTGCATGTCCGCTCCATCGTCGGACGCTTTTTGGAGCACGCGCGCGTCTATGCTTTCGGCGTGGACTCGGACATGATTTACCTGAGCTCGGCAGACATGATGACGCGCAACACCGAGCACCGCGTGGAGATTGCCTTCCCCGTGCTCGACCCCACCTGCCGCGCCCTGGTGCACGAGTACATGGGCATGCAGCTGCGCGACAACGTGAAGGCCCGCAGCCTCACGAGCGACGGCACCTGGGTCCCCGTGGAGCGTGCAGAGGGTGAGAAACCCTTCAACTCACAGGAAGCCCTGCTGGAGCGCGCCTATCGCAACGCCGAGGCCGCGCCCGAGCCCGTCATTGAGGCGGAACCTGCCTCCGAGGCCGAGCCGCAGCCAGTAGCACCCAAGGTCCAAGAGGTCCAGGCGACCGTCATTGAGCCCGAGCCTGCACCTGCACCTGCACCTCAGCCCGAGCCGCAGGTCACCAAGCCCGTATCCGAGACGAGCGCCCGTCGCGATAAGCCCGCCGGCAAGACCAAGGCCATCGAGCGCCATCGCCCCGGTCGCGTGCGCATAGGCCTGGGCCTGATCGGCCTGGGTCTTAAGACGCTCATTACCGGCAAGACGAAATAGTCGTTTGTAGAAGCAGTTTGTAGAAGCGCCCCGCATTTGAGGAAAGCCTCGGATGCGGGGCGCTTTTCCCTGCTACCATGGTGCGAGCAACAACGCGAATGACAGGCAGGAATATGAAGCTCACTATAGAATCGATGACCTACGGCGCCGACGGGCTGGCGCACGCCGACAACGGCAAGGCCGTCTTTGTGCAGGGTGCCGTGGCAGGCGACACCGTCGAGGCCGAGGTCGTACAGGACGGCAAGTCGTTCATGCGCGCCCGCACCACCGAGATTCTGGAGCCAAGCCCCGATCGCATTCAGCCTCCCTGCCCCTTCGTGGGCATCTGCGGCGGCTGCTCGTGGGGCAATCTCTCACGCACGGCACAGCTCGCCGCCAAGGAGCAAAACCTGCGCTCCACGCTCGAGCGCATCGGCAAGTTCGCTCCTGAGCAGGTCGATGAGTTGGTACAGCCCATCTGCCACACCAAGGACGACTGGGGCTACCGCAATAAAATCGAGCTCGAACCGACCGTCGTCAACGGTCGCGTGCGCCTTGGCATGCACGGTGTCGACCCCAGCAAAATCGTGACCGACGCTACGTGCCCGCTGTT
>URYU01000191.1 GCA_900552155.1 uncultured Collinsella sp. | reverse complement strand
GAACGTGCTGATCCTTGACGAGCCAGGCAACGACATGGACACCGACATGCTTGCCGCCATTGAAGAGTTGCTTGACGCGTGGCCGGGCACGTTGCTGCTGGTCACGCATGCCCGCTTCCTGATGGAGCGCGTGACCGACCAGCAGTGGGCGCTGCTCGACGGCCACCTGACGCATATGCCCGGTGGCGTGGACCAGTACCTGCGCCTGTGCAACGCTACCGCCGAGGGCGAGCCCGTGGGCGCGCCGAGCGCCAAGACCGGCACGTTCGACACCGGTGCCGCGGCAACTGCGGCCGAAAAGCCCAAGTCGAGCGGTCAGCCCAACGGCCTGTCCAACGCCGAGCGCCAGAAGCTCCGCCGCGAGGTGAGTTCGCTCGAGCGCAAGATGGAGACGCAGCGCACCCGCGTTGAGGAGGCCGAGGCCGCGATGGCCCAAGTCGATCCCACCAACTACACGGCGCTCGGCGAGCAGCAGGCAAAGATCGACGAGGCTCACGCTGCCATGGACGAGCTGGAGATGGCGTGGCTCGAGGCGAGCGAAAAGCTCGAGGGCGAGGAGTAGGCGAGAATGATCAAAGCCGCGTTTTTCGATATCGACGGCACGCTGCTGAGCTTTAAGACCCACCGGATTCCGGCGTCGGCGCAGCAGGCGCTCGACAGCTTTCACGAGCAGGGGATCGCGTGCGTGATCGCCACGGGCCGTCCGACCTACCAGATGCCGGACTGGCTGTTCGACCTGGGCTGGGATGCGTACATTACGCTTTCGGGCCAGCACTGCTTTGATGCCGAGGGGGTTTACCGCAGCTGCCCGATCGATTCGGACGACGTCGCGGTGATTGTGGACCAGGTGGCGCAGGGGCGCTACGACTCGCTGTGCATGCAGGGCGAGAACTCGTTTGTGAACCGCCTGTCCGAGCGCGTGGTGACGGCTGGCAGCAACGCGGGAATCGTCTACCACGAGGAGCCGTTTGAGCACGCCTTTGACGCACCGGTCTACCAGTTCTGCGCCTTTGTGGACCCTGACGACGAGCATATCGTGACCGATGCCGTGTCGCATTCGCTCACCACGCGCTGGTGCGACCTGTTCTGTGACATTATTCCCGCTAACGGCGGCAAGGACCTGGGCGTGGCGGCGACGCTGGAGCGCCTGGGCATCGACGCGAGCGAGGCGATTGCCTTTGGCGACGGCGAGAACGACCTGTCGATGTTCTCGGCCGTGGGCACAAGTGTGGCCATGGGCAACGCGCAGGAGACCGTGAAGGCCGCAGCGACCTACGTAACGACCGCCGTAGACGATGACGGCATCTACAACGCCGCGAAGCACTTTGGACTCGTGTAGCTGCGACCCGGCACTTGGGGACACTCCTTGCGGGGCGTGTTCCCACTTTGTTTTCGTCCCGCTCGTTTTGTGAAACACGGCTAACTTTTAGGCAAAGTAGTAAGACATGGGCAACTTTTGCGGTAAAGTAAGCCGTGGAAAGTATCCAACGGCTAACTAGCAATCATCGCGAAAGGCGGCCCATGGCCCTACGTGAATCCGGAGAAGACTATCTCGAATCGATCTACGTTCTGTCGCAACGTCAGGGCATCGTGCGCTCGATTGATGTTGCAGAGTACCTTGGCGTAACTAAGGCAAGCGTTTCAAAAGCTATGGCGACGTTGGAGAACAACGGCTACGTCGAAATGGGCAAGCGAGATGTTCATCTGACGGAGCGTGGTCTGGAGGTCGCTCGTCAAATGTGGGAGCGTCACTGCTTTTTCGTGGGGCTGCTGGAGGATGCGGGTGTTTCGGCTGAGGTCGCGTCGCAAGAGGGCTGCCACATGGAGCACTGCCTGAGCGAGGAAAGCTTTGAGAAGCTACGGGCGATGTTGGGTCGGGAAGATGTAGCGGGTCCAACAACAGAAGCCTAACTGTCCCACAGTAGCGCGGAGTTCACGCAAAGCGCGAACCAGCGACTGGGACCAGCGGCCCTTTCGGCCAAGTCCATTTCAGCAAAGGAACCCTGCCAGCAAGCGATGCCCAAGAACCACCAGCAACGTCACCGTAGGCCGGGGTCGGGCTTGGTTTTGAAAACACTCCGCAGCGCGAGGCCCGCCTTTCCGTTGCTCCGCAGGAGCAGGAAAGACGGGCCTCATGCGCGAGGACGTTTTCAAAACCAAGCCCGGCCCCGGCCGGAGGGACCACGAGTGCTACAGGTTCTTGACACCCATCGCGCGCATGGCATTCAGGATGGCGATAATCGCCACGCCTACGTCGCCGAACACGGCAAGCCACATGTTGGCGATGCCCAGTGCCGCAAGCACCAGAATCAGCAACTTAATACCCAGCGCAAAGATGATGTTCTGCCAGACAATCGCCATGGTCTTTCGTGCCACGCGGATCGCGCGGGAAATGTTGGACGGCTTGTCGTCCATGAGCACAACGTCGGCGGCCTCAATCGCGGCGTCGGAACCCATAGCGCCCATGGCAATGCCAACGTCCGCGCGGGTGAGCACGGGCGCATCGTTGATGCCGTCGCCGACAAAGGCGAGCTTGCCCTTGCCCGATTCGGCTGCCAGCAATGCCTCGACGCGCTCGACCTTGTCGCCCGGCTGCAGCTGCGCGTGTAACTCGTCGAGCCCCAGCTGCTTGGCCACCGCAGCAGCCACTTCCTCGCGGTCGCCCGTGAGCATGACGGTGCGCTTGACGCCGGCGGCGTGCAGGTCGCGGATCGTCTGCTCGGCATCGGCCTTAACGGTGTCTGCAATCACGATGTGGCCGGCGTACACGCCGTCAACGAGCACGTGGAGGATTGTGCCGACAACCTCGCAATTGGGAGCGTCGATA
>URYU01000190.1 GCA_900552155.1 uncultured Collinsella sp. | reverse complement strand
CGTTCATGTTGATGCCGTCATTGGCAAGCAGATAAAGGTGAACGGTCATGGGACGACCGGAATCGAGCGGCGAAATAGGCAGGTTGATGGCCTGACCCATGGTGTAGAGCACCACGGCGGTCTCGCCGATGGCGCGGCCGATGGCAAGCACGATGCCGGTGGCGATGCGGCCAAAAGCCGAAGGAAGCACGATCTTGGAGACGCCCTGCCACTTGGTGGCGCCCAGGCCATATGCACCCCAACGGATATAGCGCGGAACAGCGCGGATTGCCTCCTCGGTGGTACGCATGACAATAGGCAGCATCAGAAGCGCCAGCGCCAGGGCGGCCGAAACCATCGAAAGACCCAGGCCCATAGCCTCGACAAACAAGGCGTAGCCAAAGAGGCCCATAACGATGGAGGGCACCGAGGCCAGGGCATCGGCAGCATAGCGAATGATGTCGACGACCTTGCCCTGGTTGGCGTACTCGGCCAGATAGACCGCAGCCAGGACGGCAACCGGCGTGCAGATGAGCATGGCGAGCGCCGTCACGTAGATGGTCGAGACGATCGTGGGCCAAATGCCGCCCTCGGCGTTGCCGCCCTGCGGCCAGCCGAAGATAAAGTCGAGCGAGATATGCGGCAGGCCGGTGATGACCACGTAGGCGATGATGGCGATCAGCACCAGCGTGGTGATATAGGCCGCGGCGCGAAACACGCCGAGCATGATCTTGTTGGACAGATCCTTGTTGATGCGGCCCTTCTTGCCATGGGAAAGGGCACGCTTGATGCGCTCACGCGACGAGGTCGTATCGAACGTCGTGTCAACGGAATCGGACATAGCCTACCCCCTCTTCTTGGAAATCAGGCGGACGATACCCACCAGTGCAGCGGAGATGATAAACAGGACAACGCCCATGCCGAACAGAGCCGAGCGGTGCAGGCCCGAGGAATAACTCATGTCGAGCGCAATCTGACTCGTGAGCGTCGAGATGGGGCTCGAGATGCTATCCGGAATGACCGGGGCGTTGCCCACGACCATCAGCACGGCCATGGTCTCACCGATGGCACGCCCCATACCCAAGACAATCGCATCGACAATGCCCAGCTTGGCTGCAGGAAGCACGACCTTGTAGATGGTCTGCCACTTGGTGGCACCCATGGCATAGGACGCCTCGCGAATGCCCATGGGAATGGAATTGAGGGCATCTATGGTGAGCGTGGTGATGGTAGGGACGATCATGATGGCGAGCACGAACCACGCCGTCAGTGCGCCAAATCCAAGGCCGCCGGTCAGCTGGGCGATAAACGGGCGGATGATGATCATGCCGAAGAAGCCGTAGATGATGGAGGGGATGCCCGCCAGCAGGTCGACAGCGGGGCTAATGAGCCTGCGCACGCGCTTGCTGGCGATCTCGACCAGATACACGGCTGTGCCCACACCCAACGGCACGCCCATGGCAAGGGCACCGACCGTCACCAGGCCAGAGCCCGCCAGCAGCGACATGATGCCGTAGTGACCCTCAGAGGGCGCCCACGTAAAGCTAAAGAAGTCCACCAGACCGATGTCGGTAAAGACCGGCAGCGCCGAGTACGTGGTAAAGACAAAGATCAGGATGACGGTGACGACCGCCAAGAACGCGCAGGCAAAGAAGATCCACTGCAGCGCCTTCTCCTTAAGATAGGTGCTGCGTGACTCCAACGCCAACTCTCGCTTTTTGGGCACCTGCGCCTCATGCTCAATCTGGGGGGTTTCCTGTGCTTCCACGCTACTCACTCCCCTTTCCGTCGTTGGTGACGGGAATAAAGCCCGCCTCGCGAATCTGCTTGTCCATCTTCTCGGATGTCACATAGTCAATGTAGTCCTGCGCCTGCTGCGAAGGCGTACCCTTCACAAAGAAGTAAAGGTCACGCGAGATGGGATAGCCGCCACTTGCGACCGTCTTCTCGGATGCCTCGACATGGTTGACTGAAACGGCCTTAACCGAGGTCTTGGCGTTGAGGCTCTCGACAAAACCCAGCGAGATGTAGCCAATAGCGCCACGTGAGCGGGATACGACATCGCGTACCTGGCCCGTACCCGAAAGAACAGCCGAGCGGCGATCGAACGGCGCGCCGTCCATCACGATAGTGCGGAAGGCCTCGCGCGTACCGGACGCCTCGTCGCGGTTGATAACCTGAATCTTCAGGTCCTCTCCGCCGACTTCTTTCCAGTTGGTGATCTTGCCGGCGTAAATATCGCGGAGCTGCTCGGTCGAGAGATTGTCGACCGGGTTGCCGTCGTTCACGATGACTGCAATGCCGTCGTGTGCGATAACGATAGGCGTCAGGCCCAAATCCTGCTCGTCGGCATTGAGGCCACGAGACGAGCTGGCTATGTCGGCGGTGCCGGCGCTAACAGCTTCGATGCCAGCAGATGAGCCAAGGCCGGAGACGAGCACGTCGATGCCGGTCTCTTCCTTAAAGCCCTCGGCCGCAATCTCGGCTATGGGAAGGCAGGTGGTCGAGCCGGCCACGGTAATAGAAGACGTAGAAGATCCCGAGGAGCAGGCGCACAGCGTGAGCGCGAGCACTGCTGCACTCAGGACCGATGCGATCTTTCTCATAGCATCACGCCGATCGCAGCATGGCGCCCACAGGTCCCGCCCTCGTTGCGATAGGAATAAAAGCGGTCGTTTTGACGCACGGTGGAAAGTTTGGTGTCCACAATGCCATTCACATCGACACCGGCATCCACCAGCGCCTCGCGAATGGCGGCGGAAAGATCGAGCATACGGGAAGCGGTAGCATCGATGCACGCGAACTCGGCGGCAAAGAGATCCATAAGTTCTTGGGACACCTCATACTCGTCGCCCAG
>URYU01000189.1 GCA_900552155.1 uncultured Collinsella sp. | reverse complement strand
CGCTTCATTCCCGTACTGCCGGTATCTCTGTCTTGACTCGTCGTGAGGACGGAGGATACCCAATTCTTCAAATGATTTGACGAGCGTGCTCGCGGTACTCCTGCCGATATCGAGTTGGGCAGCGATGAATGCGGTGTCGACGATGGGGTGCTCTTCAAGAATGCTCAGCAGCCTTTGCCCGTTTGCAGCAGTCCTTCCGAGATTTTCGGTAATGGTTGCTGTGGAACGGTTATGGAGGTCAACAAGGTTTTTTAAAGACCCTACCGAGTCCTTCGCACTCTCGAGAAGACTGTTGCAGAAAAACTCTATCCATTCCTCGTAAGTGCCTCTCTCCCTTACGGATGTGAGTTGCCGGTAGTACTCGCTTCGATTTTTCTTGAACTGGAACGATGGATAGAACAAGCAAGAATGAAGAACGCCATCATTGATGAGCATAAGTGTAATGAGAAGTCTGCCCAGGCGACCGTTTCCGTCTAGGAATGGATGGGCAGTTTCAAATTGGTAATGGACGAGCGCCGCCCGCACAATCGGATCCATTTCGACTTGAGGCTCATTGATAAAGCGTTCGAGGTCCTGGAGCGTGTTACTCAAATCTTCAATGTTTGGAGGGACAAACGATGCGGTTGCAATGGTGCAGCCTGAGGGGCCAATCCAGTTTTGTGAGGAGCGCAGCTCGCCTGGATTCTTCTCCGTTCCGCGCACTCCGTCCAGCAGGACCGCATGAACTTGCCTAAGAAGTCTCGTGCACAAGGGCATCTTTTTGAGCAGTTCTACGCCGCGGTCGACAGCACGGACGTAATTCACGACGTCTGCGACATCTTTATGATGGAGTTGTGTTTGCGATGGACTAAGTAGGTCGTCAAACGTGCACTGGGTTCCCTCAATTTGCGAAGAAAGGAGTGCTTCTTTGCGCACGTACATTGTCAGATACGTGTCGGCGTTGGGAACAAAGTAGAGCATGCCTTCAAGCTCTCCAAGCTTTCGTGAGCATGCGGAAAGCGTGCGATAGGTTTCCTCGGTGAGGTTTAGCTGCCTCAATGATTGCAAGGGCGTTGGAAAAAACGAATAGTAAGCCAATTTCCCCGATAGATTATTGCGGAGCGTTCCCTGGCCGTTCTCCTCGATTTGCATCGCGCCCTCCATATCTTTAGTGCCGGAAACTCGTTATTAGGCTAATCATATCAATTCTAATAACGAGTTTAAGGATTAAATAGTTATTAGAATTGATATAAACAATCTAATGATAAGAAGCCATTATTACTTGACCATGGAGCTCAGCTTGGTACAGGGGGTCATCCAAAATGAACGTGGATAATCTCCTGTTTTTGGCTCGGTGACGGCCTCAAAGTCAAAGTGGAAGATTATCCACGCTCGTTAGTTAAGCGTCCGAAAATCCACACTCGCCAAACCTACCAAAAAGGGACGGGTTTATTTTGGCACGTTTCGGTCGGTATCAGGAAGTGTCAGGGACGTGTCTCTATAGTTTTGTCAACCGCGTGCTTCGCGCCATTTCGGCATGACGCATCCGGGCGCCTGGCGCCCCCGCTTGGTTTCCTCTTCGGTTGATCCCGCCGCCCGCTAGGCCGCGTACGGGACGGCGTCGCGCATGATCGCGTATATGACCTTGAGCCTCTTCCTCGCGACCGCCTTCAGCGCCTTGCCGTGCCTCATCCCCCTCGCCCTGCACTCCCCGTAGTACCTCCCGAACCTGTTGTCCGTGCCGATGAGGGAGTTGCAGCTGAATATGAGCAGGTTCTTGAGCCGCCTGTTCCCGCCGTGCTGAGGCGACGTCGACCTGATGCTGCTCCCGGAGCGCCTGTCTGACGGCGCCACGCCGCAATAGCTCGCGAGCTCGTCGTGCCCCCTGAACGCGGATATGTCGATCGACGTCACCAGCGCCGCGGCGGTCTTGGGGCCGATCCCGGGCACCGTGAGGAGGCACTCGTAGACCTCGTCGCCCGCCAGCGAGTCGGCCACGAGCGAGTCGAGTTCCTCGATGTCGGCGTCGAGGGAGGCTATCTCCCGGGCGAGCATCCGGACCGCGACGTCCTCGCCGGCCGGGAGCCGCCTTCCCGAGCGCGACGAGGCCAGCAGCGCCTCCCAGAGCCTCCTGGCCCCCGCCGCGGGGGCGCCCGCGCGCCTGGCGGCGTTCGAGAACCTGCGCCAGCCGGCGGCCGAGCACCCGGCGGCCCCGCCGAACTCGGCCAGCATCGACACCTGCCAGCGGCTCGACGGGTCGACCGCGCCCTCGAGCGCGGGGTCGGCCTCGAGCAGGGTCGCGCGCAGCCTGTTCTTCGCGCGGGTCCTGGCGGACGACGCGAACTCGCGCTGCGACGACAGGATCCGCAGCGAGGTGGCCCCCTCGGGCTCCTCGGGCGCCGGCCTGAGGGCGCGGGGCACGCCGAGCGCGGTGCGCGCGATCACCTCGGCGTCGATGGCGTCGGTCTTCGCGGTGCCGGGGAACATCCCGCGGGCCTGCTTCTCGGCATATCCGGGCAGGTAGGCGCAGGGGTTCCCGTGCGCATGGGCGCGTGCGAGGACCAGTGCGCCGATGTTTCGCTTCTGGCCGACGACGACCAGCGCGCCGGAGCCGGCCCGCTCGAGCAGCCGGTCGATGTCGTCGGGCCTGTTTGCCAGCTCGGCCCTGAAGGCGACGCCCCCTCCCGCATCGAGCGCGCACGCGCTGTGCGAGCTCTTCCCGACGTCGACCCCCAGGGAGGCCACGGGCGTCTCGGCTGCAGGCATGGTGTATCCTCTCCCTTGAGCCGGCCGGTAGCCGCGGAAGCGACACCCACATTACCCGGCCGTGGCCCGGTCCGGGCCCGGCACATCTCTAT
>URYU01000188.1 GCA_900552155.1 uncultured Collinsella sp. | reverse complement strand
CAAATCGCCGCTGCACGCCGCGGTTTCTGTAAACGATGCCGGTAATAGCCTCGATATAATCGAGCGTTTCAGCCGCACGGACGCATACGAGCGTCTAGCATATCCATACAAACGAGTTCGCGGATAAAGGGAGTCACGGGACATATGAAGCAATGGACTGGACTGGGAAAGTTCCTCGCGGGGCATATGCAGGTCATCGTTCCGGTTTGCGTGGCGCTCGGCGTGCTCTTTCCCCAGCAGATTGGCGTGCTCAAGCCCATTGTTCCCGCCCTCTTCGCCTTTATGACGTTTCAGGGTGCGCTCAGCAACACCTTCCACCAGGTAGCCGAGGTGTTCCGCCGTCCCCTGCACCTGATTTTGGCACTGCTCGTCTCGGCGGCGCTTATTCCCATCGCGGCCTATGCCATGGGATCGTTATTCTTTGGCTCCAATCCCAACCTTGTCTGCGGCATCGTGCTCGAGTACAGCGTACCCGTGGCGGTCACTGCCTTTATGTGGATTAGCATGTTCGGCGGCAACGGCCCGCTCGCGCTCACCATCATCCTGACGTCCTCGGTTATCTCCCCTGTGACGATTCCGCTCACGCTCAAGCTCCTGCTGGGCGCCACCGTCTCGATCGATGTGCCGAGCATGATGCAAGACATGGCCTTTATGATCGCCATCCCCGCCGTGCTCGGCATCGTGATCAACGAGCTCACGCGCGGATGGGGGCACGAAAAACTCTCCCCCGTGCTCTCGCCCGCCTGCAAATTCATGATGATGGGCGTTATCGCCTCCAACTCCACCGCCATGAGCGAGTACGTGCTGCACATGAACGCGGTGCGCTTGGAAGTCGCCCTCTTTATTTTGGTCTTCGCCATCAGTGGCTTTGTCTTCGGTTTTCTGGTCGCCCATACGCTGCATCTGCCATATAGCGAGACGACCACCATGTGCTTTACCTGCGGCATGCGTAACATCTCTTCGGGCGCCGTCATCGCCACGCAGTACTTTCCGGGCGAAGTCGTGTTTCCCGTCATGTGCGGAACGCTGTTTCAGCAGGTACTCGCCTCGCTTATCGGGCATCTCTTTGAGCGTCTGACCGGCGAGGAGCGCGCCGCCCAGCGCAAGCGCGTCGAAGCCGGCCGCGACGCCATGGCACGCTAGACTGTCCGCATTACGCGGGTGTTAGTCTTGCTATACGAGCGTTTCCAGATGCGCACGCAGGCGCTCAGCATCGATATCGAGTGTTGTCTCAGCATTGACCTGGGCCAAACGATAGCCGACAAAGTAGGGCGAAACCACCCAACGTGGCAGCGCCTTGGCAATGGTCCGACCGCCCAGGTGATAGAAGAACAGGTTGTACGACTCTGCGCGACCACCGTGGTGCTCGTTCAGGATATAGCGCAGAGCTACCTGGATCGCATCGGCGAAGAGATCCGCCTCGGCTTGGTCTCTCGTGTCATCGCTGGCAGCGATTCCCTGCGGGGCTGAAACGTTGATCTCAAAGAACCCCATGATCGGTTCGGTTGAGATGTCGACCGAGATTCTCCCCTGTTGCCAGACACTGATGCCTTCAAAGTTGGCTGAGGCCAGCGCCGCATAGCCGTCCTCCTGTTCCAAGCCCACAATCTGCATGTGTGGATGGACGAGGCTGCCGCCCGAAAGCGGGCCTTTGTTCTTGTACATGAGCACACTGCAGTACTGTTGGGAATCGATCATCTGCTGCCAACAGCCCAGGGCAAACCGCATCACATGATGCAGCTCATCCGGTTCATAGGTCACCAGGTCGGCGTCGTGATTGGCAGACTCGATCAATACGGTCTGACGTGTGGCCCGCAATGTCTTGAACTTATTCTCGAGCCAGATGCAGTCACCATCGCGCTGGATGATGTTGGCAAGCCCCTCCGTGTCGCAAAAGGGGCACGCGGTGCCAGGGCGACGATTATCGTCGGGCTTACCGCTCGCCTGCTGGACATCGAATACAAGTGCCACGGGCTACACCTCCAGCGGCACAATCTTGGTGCCATGGAGCTCGGAGACGCCCAGTGCCGCCGCCACGGTATCGCGGTTGACCGTGGAAATGCCGCCGCCGGGAAGGATGGTCAAGCGGTCGCCCGCATACTCGATTAAGCGGGCCAGGTTTTCGAAGTTGTCCTCGATCGGCGTACCGGCAGCGCCACCATGCGTCAGGATGCGTGTGATGCCGCAGTCGGCGAGTATGTCAATCGCGTCGAGCTGAGCCTCGGGCGAGAGCTGATCAAACGCCATGTGGAAGGTGATGTCGATGGGCTCACGCTTGCATTCCTCGGTCGCGCAGCCCGCGGCCATCACGAGAGTGCCCAACGTAAGCTCGTCGAGTGCCCATCCGCCAGCGCGGGGCTTGCAGCAGCCAAAGACTAAGCCGTCAACGCCGGCGCTCACGGCAAGGCCCAGGTCCATCTCCATCATACGCAACTCGTCCTGGTTGTAGTGAAAGTCGCCGCCACGCGGGCGAATCATGCACATCACCCGCGCATCGTGCTCGTGTGCATAGTTGGTCGTAGCGCTGATAACGCCGGCCGAAGGCGTGGTGCCACCAACGGCAAGGTTGTCGCACAGCTCGATACGCCTTGCACCGGCATCGATAGCCGCCGGCACCCGCTCAAAGTTCTCGGCACAAAACTCGTACAGCATAGATAGACCCCCAAAGACAGCAGATGTTATCCGACGGGCATTGTCACACATCCCCATGAAGTTGCGGTGGAATAGTGACTGTTTTGGCCTCTGTGACTCCCATTTAGTCCCTATTCCACCGCAACTTAAAAGGGGATAGTCGTTGGGGACGTTCTTAAACGGCTAGTCAATCAAGAAAGTACACAACAACTAACTAATGACATCTGCCACCACGACGATGATATGGCAACGC
>URYU01000187.1 GCA_900552155.1 uncultured Collinsella sp. | reverse complement strand
AACTGCGGCGGCCCTATGTACACACACCAAGCTAAGCGCAGCTTTGAGTGCGCTTATTGCGGTGCGGTCATTCCGTGGCAGGCGGACGCCGGAGAGCCCAAGAGCGCTTTGGGCATTCGCCATACGCCGTTGACGGTGGTGGATGGACTGCTCAAGCTCACGCATGTGTCGCAACTCGAGCGCCAGGAGGACCCGGACTGGTATTTCTTCAATTCGCACTGGCGCAATCAGTCGGTCCTGGAACATCTGCTGTGGGAGGATCGCGGCACGGCACAAGAGTTCCAAGAGGCTACGCATGTGAGCATTCCTTGCCCCTTCTGCGGAGCGTCCTTTGAGGGCGAGTCAACGCAGCGTGTGTTTGAGTGCCCGTCCTGCGGCAACAAGATCGGCATTGCCGACCTGCTCAAGCCCGGTACCTTCTGCAAGCGTCTGACCATGGGCGTGGGTGCAGAGTATGTGCCGGAGCAGGGCATTCCCTGCGAAATCTCGCCGCAGCAGGCACGTGCCAACGCACTGCAGCTGGTGCGCCAGTACCCCGACGCCTTTGCCGGGCACGACGTGGAAGATGCGATCAAAAACGACATGATGCTCTTCTATTTCCCCATGGCGCTGGCGGACCTGCGCATGATGGCGTCCTTCCCGGTCAAGGGCCTGAGCAAGGAGACCCTGGTGTACTACGAGGTGCTCGACTGGGCGTATCCCAGGGCAAACTACCTGGACGTTCGCCTCCTGGGCATTTTGGAGCCGTGGGACTTTGCCAAGGTCGGTCCGTTCGATCCCGCCATGCAGGAAGGCGACTTTCGCGTCGTCTCCGTCGATGCGTCTACCAAGGACCAGGTGGTCATTGATAAGCTGGCGCTCGACGTTGCGGGCAACGACGCCGAGGCTGTACTGGGGCTCAATAAAAAGAGCATCCGCACCTGGGCGCGCAAGGCCCGCAAGCACAAGGACGGCCTAGTTATGGTGCCGGTGTACTTTGTCGACCGTCCGGCAACGGATAGCCGCGACGGCGAGCAGGTGCGCATCGCCGTAAACGGCCAGACGGGCCGCGCGGCCGCGGTGGTGTTTAGCGACAAGCGCGAGACGCATATTGTGGCGCCGCTCAGCCCGAGTCTGCATCTGTCCGGTGAGAGCACCGTGCACGCCACGCCCGTCGAGGTCAAATACGTTAAATCGCCGTTCCTGTACCAGATCGTGCGCCGTGGAGGCGGCGAGCAACCGCGCCAGGTTGCAGCCGCCGTCGAGGGTTCCTACCGAGAGGAGAAGCCCAAACGTCGCGGCCTGCTGGGTGCGCTATTTGGGAAGTAGGGGAGCGGTGCCGGTTGGCACCGTAACGTGATGGCCGGGGGTATGGGGCGGCTCTCAGGAGTGCGGGCTGCCGTCTGATTGTTTGAGGGTGCCAGATGTAAATAAACAGTGGAGCGGCTGCAAAAGAGCTGCCTCACTGGGTAAAATCAGGTTGTGCCGCGGAACCCGCTCCTCAGCGCTTAAACTTCGGAGACGCGGGCAACGCAGGTATTATCGTCTAGGGCCGGCTGCAACCGGCCCTTTTCTATGACTCCCTTCGCTATCCGTTACTGCTTATATTCCCGCCAGATCGCGTAGAGGTTCCGGGCAATGCCGGTCGCGTACATCGAGAGGCGCAGGATTTCAAGAAACAAGTTCATAGGCTTCACCCCAATCGGAGATCGGAGCGTTGCCCGCAGGCGGATTCCGCGGCAGACAAGATTTTACCCTATACGCCGCAGCGGGGGATATCTGACCCCAGTGTTAGAGTGGTGTCCATTTGCATGGATGACCGGGCATGATCGCGACATGTCCTGGAGTTGAAATGCCGCTGGGGATACGAGGGGGAGCCGGGGTCGGATGTTGGGGCTCAACGAAGCAAGTGGCGCTTCTGTCTTTTTGGGATCGGGGATGCGAATCAGCCTGCAGCAATGGGCCCAGCTCGATTCGGGGCGCAGTGAGTCCCGAATCGAGCGTAACTGGCTGCCATGCATGTCAGGTGATGAAAGCCCGCAGCGGCATCGCCTTAAACGGCAACGGGGGCCTCATTGGGGCGTCACCAAATTGGTGCATCGGCGAGTCGTGCCTCGATGGAGGCTTTGGACATCATGTGCTTGGTGCCATCCTTCCATGAATCCAGCAGTCCTGCATTTAGCAGTTGTGACACCCGTGCTGAGCTAACACCGAGCATACGCGCGGCATCCACTGCGGTGACGGCGGGAATGTCGCCGAGTTCGCGGTTGACGGCTACAGCGATAATCTTGCCGCCGTGTCGCGGCTCATGTCCGAAGTCTGGCACGGGAAGTTCAATGCCGTCCGAATCAAAGAACTCGAATTCCCATACGTAAACCAGGTAAGACCTCCTCTAATGGCGAATAATACGAGGCGTGCTCCTAGAATATTCCGGTCGCATCGATGCAGCTGAGCATACCTATCTTAAAGCCTCGCGCGGACACGAATTGCTGTGCTGTCTGACATCATCGCATGGGGCCTTGCGGTGGTTAAAATGTGACCATAGAGGCAGTTTTAGCGAACCCCGCGGGAGTGACGCGTATGGACAACAACACGCTGCTGTTCCAGGACAAAGGTTCGGGTAGGTTTAAAGACGTCAAGATCTACCTTAACCGCATCGAGGTGCTCAAGAAGGGCACTTTTGGTGGCAAGCACACCGAGATTGTTTATCTTAAGGACATTACGGGGGTCAGCAGGATCAAGGGCCGCGACGTTTTCCTACGTAACAGGCTGTTGACTGCCTGTGTCTTTAGTCTGAGCAGCCGCTCCCAAGCTCAGGAGTTCGTGAATGCGCTGAACATGGTGATGTAGCCGATAACGGTGTTCGGGCTAAGGTAAAAATCGGGGCGCAGAACGGTATTCTGCGCC
>URYU01000186.1 GCA_900552155.1 uncultured Collinsella sp. | reverse complement strand
TCTGCTCGCAAGGGTTCTAACCGAGGTACTCGCCGATGTACTGGATGAGCGTTAGGACCTCCCCGCCGTCGAGCGCGCGGATGGCGTCAGCAAAGGGCATATCTACAACATCCGCGAACACCTCGGCAGCCATTTCGACCTTGTCGCCGCGCATGTTCTTGGACTTGTCGGTGAACTTGGTGCGCCCAAACGCGCGCACGATATCGTCGCCGGTGGTCTGGCCCGTGTAGTGGATGACCATCATGTACACGCGCGCCTTGTCCTGGTGGCTCGCAAAGCCGGCAATCATCACCACGATCACCACTGCCGTAAGCCCCACGAGCGCATACATGCCGGCGCCTGCCGTAATGCCCGTGGTAATGGCCCAAAACAGATACAGCAGGTCGAGCGGGTCCTTGACCGCCGTACGGTAGCGGACGATGGACAGAGCACCGACCATACCGAGCGAGATGACCACGTTGGTCGAGATCGCGAGCGTGACCATGCAGGTGAGCACGCACATGCCCACGAGCGTCACGGCAAAGCTACGCGAATACACCACGCCGGTAAAAAAGCGCTTGTACACGAAATAGATCAGGATGCCCATGGCGAGCGCCACGAGCAGCGAAAGGCCAATCTTGGCAGGGTCGACCTGACCGAACGCCTCCAAGACGGAGTTCTTAAAAAAGTCCCTGGTGCTCATGGTCTAAATATCCCCTCGGTTCCCAAAATCCGATTCCCAGTAATTAAATCCGCGCAGGTAGGCGGTCTTGTCATAACACAGGCAGTACTTAGAGACCGCCGTGAGTTCGGCCGCGCCCGGCGGCACCATATCGCGCACCAGCTGCGGGCAAAACTCCGTAAACTTGACCTCCATCACCAGCTTACCGGGCTCCAGGACCGGCAACGCGGGCAGCGTCACGTCAAAGATATCGAAGCTTCCCGCCGCGGCCCGCACATTCATGTCAAACGTAATGCGCACGGTGCCCTCGTCCATCACCCACGGCTCGCGCTCGTAGTCCACAATGGTCCGTGGGTGCATCATGTTGCAGCTGCACTCGATGTAGAACTCGCGACAGAGCGGATAAGGGCTCCTCAGCAAAAAGCCGTAGTCGCCAGCCAGAATCTGCTCAAACTCGCCACGTGTGAGCGGCGCGTCCTCCTTATAGATCCAGCTACCGTACTTCTTTTTGCGCTCGAGCTTAATCACCTTGTCGCTGCCGTTATAGATGCGTACGCGATACTTTTTGCGCATGAGAATGCCGGCGTCTTTTTCCTCGTAGGCCGAGTTGCAGTAGTCGTCAAAGTACAGGCTGCGAATGGTGTAACCGCCCGCCCGCGCATGCTTGTCCAGCTTAAACACCGGCGCCATGCGGCAGGCAAGCGCAGCGTGCTCGCCCTCGTTGATGAGGTACTTGAGCTCATGGCGATAACGCTCCTGCGTGGTGCGCACGGGAGGTGCCGCCAGGCGCTCGAGAAGCGCGCTAGCCCTCCTCATACGTGTCCTCCACGACCCTACCGCCGTCTTGCACATAAAAACACTTCATGCCGTACTGTTTGCCGCCGTCGGTCACATAGTAGTCAAACGCATCTTGCGTATAGCCGTCGGAGTTGGTGGCGCGCACGCGCACAAAATACTGGCCGGCATCGGGCGCATCGCACGTTACCTCCGGCAGCAGCACGTCCTCGGCCTTAAAGACCACGTCGCTTATGGCATAGTCGCGCGCAAGCTCCACGGTATAGCGAATATCGCGCGCCTTAAAGTCGTAGGACGCATCCCAGTTGATGCGCAGCTTACCGTTATCGATCTGTGGCACGCCAATGTAGAACGGCATGGGCTTTTTATAGCTCTCGCGAAAGCTCTTATAGTTCTCCTCGATCTCGGAAGGAATCGCCGCGGTGATCTGCTCGTATTGGTCCTTGGTGACAGGCAGATGGTCGATATCGGGCGAAGCAAAGACCAGCGATTCAGTAACCTCGCGGTAGTGCTTGATCATCTTGGTCAGGCGAGTCTCGGTCAAATACGAGCGCAAGTCCTTGACGGCACGGTCGAGTTCGCTGCGGAACGACTTGCTGCGCAACGCACGGTTAAACAGCACATTGCCCCAGTAGTTGCTCACGCCGCGCTCCCAGCTCGCGTAGTCCGAAAACCCGGTAAGAGAAAGCTCCAGCTTACGCAGCATGCCGTCGTTATCCCAATCCAAAAAGTACCAGGTATTTGAGTTGAGAGGGCTGTACAGATAGCAGTTACGGTTCTGCGTATCGCAGTTGCCCGTCAGGATCTGAAACGCCAGCCAATAGACCAGATTCTCGGTATCAAAGTAGGTATCGAGCACATCATCGATCTTTTGCGATTCATCGTTGAGCGCATCGAGCATCTCGATGAGCTTGGTGTGGTCCGAATCGCCCTTAATCTCGAGCATGCCCTCAAAGTTTGCCTGGTTGTAGTCGGGATCATCGGCAAGCTTAATGGTGTCCTCGTAGCGATGGAAATCAAAGCTGTTCACCTTGTACAGGTGCCCGCTCTTATCCAGGCCATGTGCCTTAAGCGCCGTCTTGTTGAGCTGCTCCACCTGCGTAAACAGGCCGTAGTCCTCAAAGGTGTCGTTGGACTTTTCGGTCTGGTCGCACACCCACAGATGCACAAACTGCGTGCGCAGGCCCATCATCTGGGGAATCCCGCGGATAAGGTCGTAGGCCATCTTGTTGCGAAAACGCATACCCTCGCCCATGTGCTTGTTGAGCGCAATCGCGCGCTGTTGGCGCCAGGTACCCTTGCCCTTTTTGAGCTCCACCTTGTAATTCTTCTGCGAGTTCATGCTTGATGTCTGACCGCGCACCTGCACGGTAGCATTGGGCGCTTCCTCGCCATAGCCAACCTCGCCGGCCACCGGGCCGTCTTCGTCGCCCGGCTGCAGCAGGCGCCGAACCTGATAGCGCGTCACGCCCCTGTCGGCAGAGTCATACGCCGAGGACGTGTTGATCTCGGCCCAGC
>URYU01000185.1 GCA_900552155.1 uncultured Collinsella sp. | reverse complement strand
CCGTCCAGGGCCTCATCGCGCAGACGCAGAACCCGCGTTTTGCCTGGGATAGCTACCGCCGCTTTATCCAGATGTTTTCCAATGTCGTCATGGGCGTTGACGCCGACCTGTTCGAGAACGCCCTGACCCAGGCCCGCCTGGTCGCCGGCGTTCGCGTCGATTCCGAGCTTTCGGCCGAGGACCTGCAGGAACTCGTCGAGACCTTCAAGGGGATCTTCTCCGAGAACGTCGAGGCTGCTCTGTATCCCGAGCTAGAAGTCGTCGACGGCAAGCCCGTCTTCCCGCACGATCCGGAGCTTCAGCTGCGCCTTGCCATCCAGGCCGTCTTTGGCAGTTGGATGAACGAGCGCGCCTGCATCTACCGCAAGCAGCATGGCATTTCCGACGACCTCGGCACCGCCGTCAACGTCCAGGCCATGGCCTTTGGCAATAAGGGCGAGACCTCTGCGACGGGTGTTGCCTTTACGCGTAACCCGGCCGACGGCACCAAGGAGTTCTACGGCGACTTTCTGGTCAACGCCCAGGGCGAGGACGTCGTCGCCGGCATCCGCAACACCGAGCCCATCGCCGACCTCAAGACCACCCCGGGCCTCGAGTCCGCTGGTGAGGAGCTTGAGCGTGTCTTCCTGACGCTCGAGGATCACTACCGCGACATGTGCGATATCGAGTTCACCATCGAGCAGAGCAAGCTCTGGATGCTTCAGACCCGCGTGGGCAAGCGTACTGCCACCGCCGCCCTGCGCATTGCCATCGAAATGGTCGAGGAGGGCCTGATCACCCGCGAGGAAGCTGTGAGCCGCATCGATCCCGCGCAGCTCGACCAGCTCCTGCACCCTCAGTTCGACGCCTCCAAGAAGTACGAGGCTCTCGCCAGCGGTCTTAATGCCAGCCCCGGTGCCGCCGTGGGCGAGGTCGTGTTCTCGAGCGACGACGCCGTCGCGCGCGCCAACGAGGGTCATAAGGTCATTCTGGTTCGCTGGGAGACCAACCCCGACGACCTGAAGGGCATGGTCGCCGCCGAGGGCATCCTGACCAGCCATGGTGGCAAGACGAGTCATGCCGCCGTTATCGCCCGCGGCATGGGTACGCCCTGCGTCTGCGGCGTTGAGCGTTTCCGCATCGATGCCGCCGAGAAGGTCGTGCACATCGAGGGGAGCGACCGTGTACTGCACGAGGGCGACATCATCTCCATCGACGGCACCCAGGGCATCGTCGTCGACGGTCCCGTCGACCTGGTCTCCGCCGAGCTCACCGGCGACCTGGACACCATCCTGTCCTGGGCCGACGAGATTCGCCTGGACGAGACCTGTGGCCACGCCAACCATGTGCGCGTCAACGCCGACAACCCCGAGGATGCCGCGCTCGCACTCGAGTTTGGCGCCGAGGCTATTGGCCTGTGCCGCACCGAGCACATGTTCCTGGGCGACCGTAAGAACATTATTCAGAGCTTTATCTTGTCCGACGATGAGGCCGTCAGACAGCAGGCCCTCGCCGATCTGCTCAAGGTCCAGACGGAGGACTTCCTGGCGATGTTCAAAACCATGTCCGGTCGCGATGTGGTCGTTCGTCTGCTCGATCCGCCGCTTCATGAGTTCCTGGATAATCCTCGCGAGCTCGAGGTTGCCATCACCAAGAAGGAGGCTGCTGGCGCCAGCGAGGAAGAGCTTGCCGCCCTGCGTGCCCGCCTGCGTCGCATCGACAGCATGGTCGAGTCCAACCCGATGCTCGGCCTGCGCGGCGTGCGCCTCTCCGTCGTCTTTGGGGACCTGCCGCTCATGCAGGTTCGCGCCGTCGCCACGGCTGCTGCCCGCCTTGTCAAGGAGGGCGTCGACCCGCGCCCCGAGATCATGGTTCCGCTCGTTTCCATCACGGCCGAGCATGTCCAGACCCGCGAGGTCATCGAGCGCGTGATCGCCGAGGTTTCCGCCGAGGAGGGCGTCGAGCTCAACATTCCCGTGGGCACGATGCTCGAGCTGCCGCGCGCCTGCATGGTCGCCGATGAGATCGCCCTGCACGCCGACTTCTTCTGCTTCGGCACCAACGACCTCACACAGACGACCTTCGGCTTCTCGCGCGACGACGCCGAGGCCAAGTTCATTCCGCTGTACCTGCACAAGAAGATCCTGAAGGACAACCCCTTCGAGACCATTGACACGGCGGTGCTCGAGCTGGTGCGCATGGCCGTCGAGAAGGGCCGCGACACCAACCCCGGTATGCACTTTGGCGTGTGCGGTGAGCACGGCGGCGACCCCAAGTCCATCAAGGGCCTGTTTAACTTGGCCGACGTGGACTACGTGTCCTGCTCGCCCTACCGTGTGCCGCTCGCGCGCCTTGCTGCCGCCCAGGCTAAGCTCGAGGTCAAGCGTTCCGCTTAACGTTTTGCGTCTAGACGCCTAGCGTAGCCCCCCTTCATGCCGCCCGTCTCATTCATGAGGCGGGCGGTTGCCATGTGCGGGTTTTGTCTTTTTGTCTACGTAAAAAATTGTTCTTGCAGCAGGAACCCGCGCGTGTATACTCGAATACGTTTGTTCAACTACGTGCCGGCCAAGGTGGTACGGCACCTCTAGAAGAGTAAGGAATTGCACATGGATTACATCCGCGCAATCGAGCGTCAGCAGATCCGCGAGGACATTCCTCAGGTTCGCGTCGCCGACAACGTCAAGGTTCACTACCGCATTAAGGAAGGCGATCGCGAGCGCATCCAGGTCTTCCAGGGCGACGTCATCCGCATGGCCGGCGCCGGTGCCCGCGAGACCTTCACCGTCCGCAAGATGTCCTTCGGTGTCGGTGTTGAGCGTACCTTCCCGCTTCACAGCCCCAAGATTGCCAAGCTCGAGGTCGTTCGTCATGGTCGCGTCCGTCGCGCCAAGCTGTACTACCTCCGCGACAAGGTGGGCAAGGCTGCTCGCATCCCCGAGAAGCGCTAAGAAGATCGCAGCGTCTGTCCACTCGTTTGGACACAAGGGTCACCTTCGGGTGGCCCTTCTTTTTATCTGA
>URYU01000184.1 GCA_900552155.1 uncultured Collinsella sp. | reverse complement strand
ACCTATACGGACACAAACCAGTTCAATTTCATCAACAATGGTCAGCAGCGCTTCAATCTCGCGTTCGGCGATGCGAGCGGCATGACGGCCACGCTCGATGAGCCGCGACTGGTGGCCGATGTTGCCGGCGCGCCCGATTTGCAGGTGCGTGAGGGTGCGATCGATTACGAAGGCATTGGCTTTTCGTATGGCGACGGCTATAACGCGCTGGGCTATTACCAGTTCGACCGTCGTTGGTCGCTCATTCCGTTTATGAAGCAGGTCTACAACTACGATTCTGCCAAGTACGGCATGCTTAAGGCTGCAATCGATCGCGGCAGCGAGATTTCCAACGCGAATAACCCCATGTATGCGAACGGCCAGCTCACCGAGCTTGGTCGTATTGCGCAGGAGGCCTTCCAGGGCGCTTATAACTCCGACCCTACTGAGTTCTCAGCCCTGCAGGATGCGTATGCGTACAACTCGTACTATGCAGTGACCGAGGCATGGCTCAAAAGCGCTCTTGGCATTGACATCTCCGGCCGTGCTGACTGCGTCAAGGGTATGGTGTGGAGTATCACCAATATGTGCGGCACCGGTGGCTGCCAGGACTTTTTCCGCTGGGCAAACCTTTCTAATAGTATGACCGACCGCGAGTTTGTGACGGCGCTTTCCAACAGCGTGGTTGATAACGTGGCGCGCAAGTATTCGAGTCAGCCTCAGTACCATGAGGGATGGAAGAATCGCTATAAGAACGAGCTCAAGGACTGCCTGGTCTACATTGCCGAGGACGAGGCTGCCGCGGCAACGCCTGTGGAGCCGGAGCCCGCGCCGGCGCCCGGTCCGAGCATGGCGCCCGCTGCTCCCGCCACACCGACGCCTGGTACCGATGACGGTGCGGGCGACGATAACGATACGGATGCGCCCTCGACTGATGCGGGCAGCGATGATGCCGGTAACGGCGGGGCTGCGTCTGGTGACACTGCTTCCGGTGATACCTCTGGTGATTCGTCAAATTCTGATACCGGCGGCGCTGAGGGCGGCTCGACTTCTGGCTCTACCGATGCGGACGCTTCTAGCGGCGCTGGCGATTCCTCTGCCGGTGCTGGCTCCTCTAACGGTTCTGACTCCGATGTTTCCGGGGACGGTTCGAACGAGGGCTCCGATGCTGCCGATTTCTCGACGGAAAACAAACTTTCTACTGGCGAGCAGCTTGGCTCTATGTTGGGCTCGTCTTTGATGGCAGGCATTAACGGCGGATCTTCTTCTGATGAGAGGGCGTCTGGTCAGGGCTCCGGCTCCAATGCCGACGGCGCTTCCGATGCTTCCGCCGATGCAGGCGCGAAACAGTCCGACGCCGATGCTCAGAAGGCCGGTGACAAGGGCAGCACGACCACCACGACCAAGCCCTCGGGTGGCAATATGCCCAAGACGGGCGACGTCATCGTGATGGCGAGCCTTGCCAGCGCAAGCTTGGCCACGCTGGGTGCCACGTCTATTGTGAGCGGCAAGCATAAGCTCGATCAGGAGAACAAGGCTGCAGGGGAGGACGCTTCCGAGGAGTAGTCTCTCGGTTGCCGAATGCCTTTAGAATCGGGACGGGGTCCGGTGCTGCTGCATCGGACCCTGTTTTGTTGTGCAACGATTAGTTATGCCCCCTCACACCCCATGTTGCTACCGTTGCCCGATCTGTTTGCGTACCGACATTAGTACGCGTGAGGCGGTCATTACAATTGGCATCATGCTGCGATTTAGGGGGAACTTTTGGTGTCTGAACAGGCAAATAATGGTTGTGCTGCCGGCTTTGACGTGCGTTTGATTGGCTGTGTCGACGATGCAGTTTTGCCCATTGGCATGCACGACTATGCGGAGGCTCTTGGTTGCTGCACGCTGGTCGACAAGACCATGTTTATTGCCGATGCGTTGGACTGCGACGCGTCCGTTGTGGTGTGCTGTCGACCCGAGGGTTTTGGCAAGAGCATGAACTTGTCGATGCTCAGGGCTTTTCTGGAGCGTCCTGCGGTCGGTCGCGCCGGTCGGAGCTCGTTTGCCGATGCTCAGATTTGGGATGCAGACGGCGGGCGTTATCGGGATGAGTATGCTTGCTATCCGGTGATATCGCTGGACTTTTCTGGCGCTGCGAGGCGTGGCCCCGCTGTTGCCGACGTCGTGCGCGATGCTCTTTCGGGCGAGTGCGCCCGCTTGTTGGCGCTCTTGGGGGCTCCAGATTTAGCTCGAGACAAGGTGCGTCACATCGAACGTGTTGCGCGTGGCGCGGCGAGCGAGGACGAGGTCGCCTCGGTGCTTGGCGTGCTCATAGAGCTGCTGGAGATTGCCAGCGATGAGCAGGTTGTATTGCTCGTTGATGGGTACGATGCGGCGTGGTCTCGCCGTGCGAGCGCGATGGACGCTTCCGACGCCGATCCGGCAGAACTACTTGACCGTGTGCTGTTTGACGCCATTGCCACTGCGCGCGATTCGTTGCGGCTGACGTGTCTGATGGGGGAGTGTCCCGGTCCTGCCGAAGCGGCGCTTTCTTCGCGCGGCTGCTCGTATTGTCTGACGACGCCGCTGTCGGCGTGGTGTGACCGATGTTTCGGTTTTTCGGATGCCGGTGAATGGCTCGAGGGGTATCGGTTTGGCAGGGCCTATTGCTCGAGTCCAGAGCGTGTGATCGGTTTTCTTGGCCGAGGCTGCACGGCGCCTGTGCGTGCCGATCTGTATGGATATGCCGATTGCCTGAGTAGGGTAGTTGCCGGGTGGAATCTCGACCGCCTTTCGGTCTTGTTTGATTTGCTCGAGGCCCATGGGTGCGCTGAGGTCTCGCTTTGTTTGGGCACTGCAGAGCCAGATGTCTCGCCTGACGATGGCATGTGGACAGCGCTGTATCTGTCCGGTTTTCTCACGACGGATATGACTGAGGAGCCAGAGCACGGCAATCGCCTCCGTGCTTTGCGATTGCCCAATAACGAGCTTCGACAGGCCTTGCGTCTAGTGATTGTTGAGTGGTTTGAGTGCGCTGCCGAAGACATTCGAGACGTCGATGCGTTTCGCGAC
>URYU01000183.1 GCA_900552155.1 uncultured Collinsella sp. | reverse complement strand
ACTTCTTTGCCTATAGCGCACACAAGGCTATGGGCCCCATGGGCATCGGCGTGCTGTGGGGCAAGATGGACCTGCTCAACGCCATGCCGCCCATGCTCACCGGCGGCGAGATGATCGACTCTGTTACCGAGCAGGACGCCGTCTGGGCGCCCGTTCCCGAGAAATTCGAGGCCGGCACACAGGCCGCCGCCGGCATCTTCGCCACGGGTGCGGCACTCGACTACCTGGTCAACACGGTGGGTTACGAGAACATCCAGGCACGCGAGCAGGCACTCGTCCACTACCTGATGGGCGAGCTCATGCAGCTCGACTTTGTCCAGATCATCGGCTCCATCTATTGGGACAACCACCACGGCGTTGTGAGCTTTAACGTCCGCGGCATCCACCCGCACGACGTCGCGAGCATCATGGACATGGACGGCGTCTGCATCCGCGCCGGTCACCACTGTGCACAGCCGCTGCTCACCTGGCTGGGCGTCGAGAACCTTGCCTGCTGCCGCGCCAGCGTGGCCTTCTACAACGACAAGGCCGACATTGACAAGTTCATCGCCGGCCTGCATCACGTTTGGAGCACGTTCAATGGGTAATCTGTACACCTCCACCACATTTATGGAGCACAACTCGCACCCCGACTACAAGTACGAGATGGATGCTCCCACGCACGAGCACGACGGCATCAACCCCAGCTGCGGAGACGAGCTCACTCTGCAGCTGCGTGTCGAGAACAACGTGATCGAGGAGGCCTCCTTTACCGGCCACGGCTGCGCCATCAGCCAGGCCAGTGCCGACATCATGGCCGATCTCATCACCGGCGAGACCGTCGAGGAAGCTCGCCGCCTGGCAGAGCTCTTCCTCGCCATGATCCGCGGCGAGAAGCTCTCCGAGGAGGACCTGGAAGACCTGGACGAAGCCGCCCAGCTCCAGGACATCTCGCACATGCCCGCCCGCGTCAAATGCGCCGAGCTCGCCTGGTGCACCCTCGACGGCATGCTCGAGGGGCAAGCTAACCAGTAGCGTATGCTCCGAATCCAAGGTTTTTGATTGCCGAGCCGCCCGATACGGGCGGCTCTGTTTTTCCTAATGAGCACGAACACACAAAATCAGCGCGCCCGGCGCCCCGTCTGTCATTTACCACACGGCCAGACGCGAACACGGGCGTTTTCCACAGCACCAACGGCCTGCGGCAGGGCCCCGGGCCCGCCAAGCAATGCGCCAAGCCCCGTTCTGCGAAGCTCCGACTCGCTTCGCGCCTACCGCAGGCGGGTCCCATAGGGAGCGGCGTGCATTTTTGCGAGTATTCAGCACGCCAAGCTGTGTGTATACGCATCGAAAGCGTTAATCAACGTCTCCAGGCGCATATATATTGTGTTTTAGAACAAGCATCGCGGTCTGACGGGACGCAGGCACGTGCTTCGGGGGCGCAACGGCGGGGATCAATAGCTTCGGAACCCGTATGTTGCAAGATTGCAGCGGTGCCGACAGCACTACGATGCTGAAAACTCCGTTTTTTGCACGGCGCAGACGGGGGTAGGCACGGGCAAACCCGGACTGAGTCGTTAATTTATGCAAGATGGCGATTGTTCTATGCATATTAAGAAGTGCAGTTACCGTACCAAGCTTTTGAACGCTGGTTGCGGCGTATGGACGACCCCAGCTGCGGTGAACAGGCGACCTTACATCACGTTTCCGCCAGCCCGCATCGCCGTTCGCGCGCGGGCGCGCACGATACGAGAGACGGTACTTTTGCCAATCCCGGTATACCGCTCAATCTGGCGCACCGTAAAACCGGCATCGTGCAATCCAAAAATAACGGTATCGCGCTGCGCAGGCGGTGCGTCTTTAACCCCATGGAGCGGAGCCCCGAGGCTTTTCGCCAACTTGTCGGCAAAGGCGTGGCGTTCCCACTCTGTCTCTTTCATATCGCGCAGCGCCGGTTCGCCGCCGTCGGGCGTCGAAAGCGAATAGGCAATAAAGCCCTCGGCAGAACCAAAAAGCTCAAGCACACAAGAAGGATCAGAAAATCCCCTCGCGACATCGGCCGCGTCACCGTCGTAAGCGCACAAATGCTCCGGAAAGCTGCTCCAGGGATAACGCTCAATGAGACTGATGCCCGCCTCCTGCGAATCGGCGTGAACGGAGCGAATAGCCTCCATCACCTGCCAGTCGGTATCGAGCGAGCGCCGGTCAAAACGGTTCTGGAACAGATGCCCTGTGCGCCCCGTGCGTTTATTGAACCGCCGCGCGGACGTCAAAAGCAGCCGGTGCATCGCCGCGCTCATCGCGTCCTCGTAATCTGCAAGCACCAGACGCACGTGATTGCCCATAAGGCACCAGGCGATAACCGTCACGCCCGCCTTGCGGCAGCACTCACGCATCAGCTCCAAGAACTCCCACCGGTCTTCATCGCCCTCAAAGATGAGCTGCTTGCCCGTACCGCGGGCACAGACATGGTAAAAGCCGGTAACCGTTCTCCAAACGCGCTGCATGGCGCTCCCTTCGCCGGGATCTGCTTGCCATCCAATACAGCACGATTGAAGCGTGCCATCAAAACATTCACGCAAAACAATTCGCTCGCGCGGCCAAAGGTAGTAAACAGGCGGCGAACGGCACCGTTGCAACAGGTCAACCCCTGCAACGCTTACAAAAGCTGACCAAAAGCTTGCCCAAGACGGACCCCCTCTACGGAAGTGCACGACCACAGAATATAGAGTTAAACCGTTTCAATTGAAAGTTCCGCGCATCTCGCTACGAAAACTGAGCCGTTCGCCGAATATTCCGTGCATTTCGCGGTATTATAGGGGCTGCATGTCATGTCCCTTTCGAAGGGTCGCCCGGCAATCGCCAGCCACGGCCCCCAGACGGGACGCCAACACGATAGAGAGGAGAGGCATGCAGTACTCACAGGAAGTGGAGAACATGTGCCCCGTTGCCAAGGGTGCATACCACGGCCCCGCACCCATCCCCGAGGAGGGCAAGTGGGTCCAGGCTAAGGAGATTTCCGACATCTCCGGTCTTACGCACGGTGTGGGTTGGTGCGCACCTCAGCAGGGCGCCTG
>URYU01000182.1 GCA_900552155.1 uncultured Collinsella sp. | reverse complement strand
TGGCTTAAGCTCAACCTGCGACGGTTCCATTATTGATACAAAGGCCAGGTTTGTTTGAACCAAAAAGGGGAAGTTGCGGTGGAATAGTTCCTGTTTGGCCGTCTTGAGGGGTTAAACGGGAACTATTTCACCGCAACTTATCGATGGCGTGTTTGGTTGGTGCCAGTTGATTGCTTGGGCGTTGGGGAGGGTCTGCTCCGTTATAATCGCCTAGAACATTAATTGGAAACGGGCCGGGAGCCATTCATGCGCCAGGGTTTCGACAACGCGAAGTATATCGAGCTGCAGGCTGCTCACATTAAGGAGCGCATCTCGCAGTTTGGTGGCAAGCTCTATTTGGAGTTTGGCGGTAAGCTGTTCGATGACTATCATGCGAGCCGCGTGCTGCCGGGTTTTGAACCGGACAGCAAGTTCCGCATGCTCAAGAGCATCGCCGACGATGTCGAGGTTATCATCGCGATCAACGCGAACCACATCGAGAAAAACAAGGCTCGTGGTGACCTCGGCATTACCTATGACGAGGATGTGCTGCGCCTGGTTGACCTGTTCCGCGGCAACGGCTTTGCTGTCGCGGCTGTGGTCATCACCCAGTACGCCGGCCAGCCCGCTGCCGATGTGTTCCGCAACCGCCTGAACGCGCTCGGTATTCCCGCCAAGCTGCACTATCCCATCGAGGGGTATCCGCACGATGTCGATCTGATCGTGTCCGACGATGGCTACGGCAAGAATGAGTTTGTCGAGCCCACCCGACCGCTCGTCGTGGTCACTGCCCCCGGTCCTGGCTCGGGCAAGCTTGCCACCTGCCTGTCTCAGCTCTATCACGAGCACAAGCATGGCACGGCCGCCGGCTATGCCAAGTTCGAGACCTTCCCGGTCTGGAACCTTCCCCTCACGCATCCGGTCAACATCGCCTACGAGGCGGCCACGGCGGACCTCGACGATGCCAATATCATCGACTCCTTCCACCTTGAGGCCTATAACAAGACCACGGTCAACTACAACCGCGACGTCGAGGCCTTCCCGGTGGTCCGTGCTCTGATGGAAAAGATCCTGGGCAAGAGCCCCTACCAGAGTCCTACGGACATGGGCGTCAATATGGTCGGCTTTGCCATCACCGATGACGATGCCTGCCGCGACGCTTCCAAGATGGAGATCGTCCGCCGCTACTTTACCGCGGTCGAAAATGTGCGCCGTACCGGCGTGGGCGATGAGCAAGTCGACCGTCTCAAGATCATTATGAAGAAAGCCGGCATCGATAAGAACTACTCACCGGCGCGCTCGGCGGCCCTCACCAGGGAGCAACTGACGTGTGGTCCCGTGGTTGCCTTGGTTATGCCCGATGGCTCCGTGGTGACCGGCAAGACTTCCACGCGCCTGGGCGCTGCGAGCTCGCTCATCATGAATGCACTTAAGCATGTCTCGGGCGTCGACCTTGAGCTCGAGGTCATTAGCGATGAAGCGATCGAGCCCATCAGCAAGCTCAAGACGCATTTCCTGGGCAGCAAAAACCCGCGTCTCCACACCGACGAGACGCTTATGGCGCTGTCGATCACCTCGGCCACGAGTGAGACGGCCGCTCGCGTCCTTTCGGGCCTGGAGCAGCTGCGCGGTTGCGATGCCTTCTTTAGCGTGATTATCTCGCCGACGGACGAGACGGTACTGCGCAAACTGGGTATCAACGTGTGCTGCGAGCCCAAGTTTGAGCGCCGCGGTTTCTTCCATCGCTAAGTTTGAAGCACCGCGGTAATTGCATTGCATTTTGGCCGTATCGGGTTAGCGCCCGGTACGGCTTTTTGATCAATAAAGCGCCTATTTCGGCGAAAAATAGCTGTTTACCTGCCTAGAAACAATTTGAGCGGTATACAATAACCGTAACTGT
Source organism: uncultured Collinsella sp. (assembly GCA_900552155.1). GTDB lineage: Bacteria > Actinomycetota > Coriobacteriia > Coriobacteriales > Coriobacteriaceae > Collinsella. The sequence goes on along the minus strand of URYU01000182.1, from coordinate 1,185 downwards.
TTCATCCTTAGCGGGATGCCGCATGATGGATATTACCTGCCATCGTGAGGTGTGTCGGTCGCGCACGGCGCGTTAGATGCTCGTGCTCGGTTTGAGGAGGCTGCTATGGCGGGCAAGGGTCGTGCGAGTGTCAACGATATGAAGCGTGTTGAGGTGCTGGTGTTGATGGAAATCGACCAGCAAACCGAAGACAATGGCGTGCCGTATGGTTTCTCGCGCAAAACGCTTGCCGAGCGCGTGGGGGTTTCGCCGTATCGTGCCCGCGCCGCAATCGATCGCTTGGATTCCGAAGGCATGATTGATGTCGTCTCGCGTTATAGCGACGACGGCGGTCAGCTTGCAAATGGCATTTGCCTCACCGAACGTGGCGAGTGGTATCTTGAGGGCGTCCGTACCGGCATGCTCGTTCAAGAAATGCTTGAGGACGAGGTTGCTGATCGATAGCAGCATGTAACCCTTGCCATAGCGACGCCGCCTGGGAAACCGGGCGGCGTTTTGTTTCAAGATTGAGAAATGCAATCGCACGCGAGAAAAATTGCGAACGGTCCGCGGCGCGAGTATTACAATGAAGACCCGTAAGATGTGGATAAACAACTTCTACGGGAAGCGCAGGTAACTCAATATGACCAAGCATGTGTTCGTAACCGGTGGCGTGGTTTCGTCCCTGGGCAAGGGTATCACCGCGGCCTCGCTGGGCCGTCTGCTCAAGTCGCGTGGCTACAAAGTAACGATGCAGAAGGCCGACCCGTATCTGAACGTCGACCCCGGTACCATGAGCCCGTTCCAGCATGGTGAGGGCTTCGTTACCGAGGATGGTTACGAGTCCGACCTGGACCTGGGTCATTACGAGCGCTTTATTGATGAGAACCTGACCCGCGATTCCAACTTTACGACCGGTGCCATCTACAAAAGCCTAATCGCCCGCGAGCGTCGCGGCGACTTTTTGGGCGGTACCGTGCAGGTGATTCCCCACGTCACCAATGCCATTAAGGACAAGTTCCGCCGCATCGAGGAGCAGACCGGCTCCGATGTAGTCATCACCGAGCTGGGCGGCATGTTCACAACCTTCAAGACCGGTGAAATCGCCTCCGCGAGCATCGGCGGCGCAAACGGCTATTACTGCTATTAATCGGCCACCTACAACGACGGCACGAAGGATTACAGCATGCGCGGACGTCTGGTCGT
>URYU01000181.1 GCA_900552155.1 uncultured Collinsella sp. | reverse complement strand
TGCTGTACGTGATCCAGTCGAGGCTGCTAACCGTGGCATCGTTCTTTTTCATGTCGTAACCGATAAGTTCGAGCTCCCACGGAATGCTCTTACTCTTATGGCAGATCTTATTGTTGTCCTGGTCTTCGCCGTTCGATTCTATTGCCAGGTACTTAATGTCTTTTTTCTCGGTTTCTTTCTCGACCGTGCGGTCTCGGATGATATAGGTTCCGTTTGATTGACGCTCGAACGCAAAAGAGCGGCTGGGCTTGCCGTCATGCTCGCCACTCCATACGTGGATGACCTTTCCGTCTTTGTCCGAGTCGCCATCGACCGACCAAATGCTGTAGCCCGTCTTTTTATGCTCTTCGAAATTGAGCAAGGTGCGGATAGCATACCAGTTTGTATCGTCATTCTTGGTCGTTACGTTCTCAAGGATGAGCTTGCTGGACGTGCCGTCATTAAACAGATGGCAGACGTTGCCGATGACGTTGCCGTCTTCGTTAACGCTTGCGGTACGAAAATAGCCCGCGGGGCGAAGGCGAATGACGAAATTGTTGAGGCTGACTGCTGGCCCGGCCGTGCCGTCCGCAAAGGCTGCCCGCGGGCTAATGCCCAGCATGCGGTTTCGGGCAGGCTTGCAAGTGGCGACAACGCCGCGAGTCCAAGGCCCAACGTAAATGCTCGGCGGCTGATGGCGTGATGTTCGGTCATAACTTCTCCATTCGCAGAGTGCGGTTATGCGATAGTTTTGGTCACTATACTGCTCAGATGTTTAAAGATGCTGGTTTAATTGTCTGCGCGGCACAATAAATCGGCGGGCGGACGTGTTGGGGCGTTTGTCGTTTTCGTACTGTTGCCACATTTGGGGCGGTTCCGACGTCCGGCATCCTCGCGTTCGTCGGCTACAGGCATAAGAAAGGGAGGGTCGGTTTACCGGCCCTCCCTGGGTACGAAGCGCTGGGGTACCGTCGCTTGTTTGCACTGCGACCGTGTTTTCCGTTGCGCTCGCCAATCGCTTAGCGCTTGATCTCGATATCGTCGAGCTTGACGTCCATGGCCTCGGTCTTGGCCTCGGCGATGTCGTCGGCAAATTCCAGAGACTTCATCATGGTCTCGACGGCGTCCTTGTGTTCCTCGACGTTGTCGATGCGCACGTACACGCTGCCGCCGTCAACGTCGGTGAAGTACTCGGTCGTCACGCCGCCCGAGTGCGTAAAGTAGGCGCTGCGCCAGGTCTTGCCGTTGTACTTAACGGGATCGCTCTCGGTCCATCCGGAGTTGGCCTTCCACTTTGCCTCGTAGTCGAACAGTTCATCGGCGTTCTTGTCAGGATCGAAGACGGGGATGAAGCGGTCGCTGGCATGCTCGCTCTCGGTGAACTTAAACTGGGCCCTGTCGGCGGTGTCGCCTGCGACGTCGGTGATCTCGACGCCCTCGGGGACCTCGACCTTAAACCAAATGAAGTCGGTCCTCATATCCACGGCTGGCTTTTCTGCGCCGCCGCCACCGCCACCGCCACTGCCGGTAGCGCCGCCGCTGCCGCCGCCACCGCAGCCCACCAGGGCAACTGCGGCAAAGAGGCTTATGCAGAGGGTGAGAATCGCAAAGGCCTTCTTTTTCATGGTCGTGTCCTCCTCGATCTGTAACCGCCCACGGATTACCTGCCTTTACTGTACGCGTGGACGGCTCGCTAGGGTGGGCCATGTGTCCCATTCTGGGGGCTGGAATTGCGCCGACAAGTGGCAATATGTGCGGTCGCAAAAGAGGGGAGGGCCGATGCTGTCGGCCCTCCCCGGGGTGAGGTGCCCGTTGATTTAATGGGGCGCGCGTGCGTGGGCGTTGCCCCAACAGGTTCCTTGTTTATAGATATGCCTCAGTTTTTGACGTCCGGAAGTCTCGAAAGGTGGGCCATGTGTCCCATGTTTGCGGTGCCGACGCCTATCGTTCGTCATAGAAATCCGCGATGGCCAGGTGCGCTGACGCTCATGTACTTATGGGCTAGACTTAGCACCATTATGTGATTGATGCGGTCGGTCGGCGGTTGCCACCCGACCGATGTATATGACTTGAAGGTGCGTGCGTATGAGCCAAGAGATGATGGATAAAACCTGTCGAGAGTTTGCCCAAGCGCTGGCTGCTCGCGAGCCGGTTCCCGGTGGCGGTAGTGCGAGCGCCTTTGTGGGCGCACTGGGCGCCTCGCTTTGCGGGATGGTCGCCCGCTACGGTGCGACCAATCCCGCGCTTGCTGATCGTGCGGATGACCTGGCGCGCGCGTTTGCTCAGGCTGATGAGCTGTCCCAGGAGCTTGTCGAGTTGGTTGCCGAGGACGTTCGTGCCTACGGGCAGGTGTCCGCGGCGTACGGTATTCCGCGTGACGATCCGGCTCGAGCGACCGCGATTCAGGATGCGCTGCATGTGGCCGCTATGCCGCCGTATCGCATTATGGATACCTGCGGGCGTGCGCTGGCGCTGCTCGAGGACATGGCGGACAAGGGCTCCCGACAGCTGCTGTCCGACGTGGCGTGCGGCGCCGTATTCTGCCGCGCCGCCATGCAAGGCGCGAGTTTGACGCTCTTTGCGAACACCACGTCTATGAAGGATCGCGCTCGTGCTAAGGAGCTCGAGACGGCGTGTGATGAGTTGCTCGACACATGGTTGCCGCGCGCCGCTGCGCTGGCGCGCCGCGCCTCCGACGCTGCAAGGAAGAGAGGATAGCCATGGCTGAACTGCTGAAAGGTGCTCCCGTTGCTCGCGCTTTGACTGAGGAACTTGCTGCTCGCTGCGCAGCCCTGCGCGAGCGGGGCGTTGTTCCGACGTTGGCTATCGTGCGTGTAGGTGAACGCGAGGACGACCTGTCCTACGAGCGCGGTGCCCTCAAGCGCTGCGAGAAGGTTGGCATTGAGGCTCGCCGCGTTTTGCTTCCTGCCGATGTTTCGCAGGACGAGCTGTTGACGGCCGTCGAGGACATCAATACCGATTCGGCTGTTCATGGCTGTCTGATGTTCCGCCCGCTGCCCGCCGGCCTTGACGAGAACGCCGTCGCTGCAGCGCTCGATCCCGCCAAGGACGTTGACTCCATGACGCCGGCTTCACTGCTCACCACGCTTTCGGGGCGCGG
>URYU01000180.1 GCA_900552155.1 uncultured Collinsella sp. | reverse complement strand
GCCATCAGCTCGGTGGCCTCCTCGTAAGAAAGCTCGGGCAGGAGCTTCTCCTTCTTGTTGGCAAGCTCGACCAGGCCCTCAGCGGCATCCTCGGCAGCGAAGACGACGATCTTGCGCATATCGCCCTCGGCGTCGTCGATACGGCCGACCAGATCGGCGGCCTCGGCCTCGGCCATCAGGCCATCGAGCTCACGGAGGCGCATGCCCAGCAGGTCGGACATTTCCTTCTGCTCCATCTTGGGCTTGAGGTCAAGAAGCTTGATGGCGCGCTCGATGTTCGCCATGCGCTCGGCCTTGGCCTCCTCCTCCTTGGAAATAGCAAAGCGACGGCTACGCAGCAGGCGGGCGGCCTTCTGCATCTTGTCCATCAGCTCTTCGTCATCGTAATCACCGGCGGCCTTGACAACCTCGGCCACCTCCTCGGCGGAAACCTCGTCAGCAGCCTCACCCTCGGCAGCATCGGTCTCCACGGTCTCGACTGCCTCGACCTCGGCAGCCATGGGCTCGTTCTCGGTCTCGTTCATGATCTCTTCGTTCTCAGACATGAGACTCCTTCTTGGCCCTCTCGGGCATCATCGCCCCATTCGCGGGGCCCGTCGCGCACTCTTTGCGCTTTAAACATTCATGCCTCTCGGCAAAACGTGCATTAGTTTATGGTGTCGCCATCCAATCTAGCTGCAGAATCTATGTGCACACATTAATGCGACATGTGCGACTCGCGACGAGCGTACACCAGCGACGCCACGAACCCGACCACGGCAATTACAGCCGCCACACGCACGGCAGCTGCAAATCCAATCGCCTGGGCAACTTCGGTCGCAGCGCCAGCCGCGCCGGCGGTCGCCGCAGAACTCGAGAGCAGACCGATAAACAGCGACGGGCCAAACGACGCGGCAATCATATTCCACGTGTTAAGCAATGCCGTTCCGTGAGGATGCTCAGCGGCAGGCAGCGTCTCCAAGCCGGCCGTTTGCGAGGGGCTCAGCACCAAACCGACTCCGGCATACACCACAACGGTCAGCGCCACGACGACGCCGATGTTCATGCTTGCCGCCGTCATCGAGATGGCAGTCTGCCCCACGGCAATCAGGGCAAAGCCGACCGGCAGCAGCGGCCATGCGCCACGTGCGTCCATCACGCGTCCGCCCACAATCGAGGTCACGGCGTTGCAGGCAATCGCCGGCAAAATGAACAAGCCCGCAACAAGTGCGGTCATGCCGTATGCGCCCTCAAAATAGAGCGGCAACAAAACGCTCATCGAGAACGTCGTCATCATCGACACCACCACAAGCAGACACGCAGGCCAAAAACGAACGCTCGCCATGGGACGCACGTTAAGCACCGGATGCTCGAGCTTGAGCTGGCGGGCCGCAAACAGGCCGAGCAGCACAATGGCGGCGAAAAGCGTCACGATACCGGCAATCAGATTGGTCGAGAACTCGCGTACGGAATACACATATGCCGTTTATCCGGCGGCTAGCAATTCTACCGACATAATATCTAGCGTGGCGTTCGAACGCTCTCCGACATTCTGAACAAGCTTTACGCCCGCCGCAGCGACCACAATGCCGCCCACCAGCGGCACTACGAACACCGCCCTCCAGCCAAACAACGTGCACATAAGACCGCTGATCACGGGTCCAAACGCCGGCCCCAGCGTAATGCAGGCTCCGCCCAGGCTCAGATACAGACCGAGCTTCTCGCGCGGAGCGCAAGACAGCACCACGTTCATCATGAGCGGGAACAAGATGCCCGATCCCGCAGCCTGCAAAATACGGCTTGGCAGCAAAACGCTAAATGACGGAGCGAACAGGCACAGGACTTCGCCGGCGACCATGCATCCGCATGCGAAAAACAGCAGCTTGCGCGTCGAGAAACGGCCGGACAGGAAGGCCATGATGGCCGTAAAGATCGACGTCACGATCATGTAGCCCGAAACGAGCCACTGCGCCGTGGTGGCACTCACCGAAAAGGCCGCCATAATGTCGTGCAACGCCACGTTAATGATGTTCTCGTTAAACGCGGCAACAAAGGCTGCAATATACATTACGACGAGAATCGCCGCAGTGGCCGATGGCGCTACTTGAACTTGTTGCTGAGATTTGCTCCCCATGCATTTCCTTCCTCTTGGAACGACAGTCGCATCGCCCCAGAGGAACAGTCCAGGGCGAAAAATGAGCCCTAGACTTACGCCAGACGCCGTACTCGACGAGTCTGACAACATGGTCCAACGTCGAAAGATTGTAACGCGGACGCACAGCTTTCCTTCCGCGCTATTATTAAAAGTCCACGAAAGCATAAGACATGAGGAGCCCGCCATGATTAAGCCCATCATGAAATCCGAGTTCTTTTTGCGTCTGCCTTCCGAAGACGCGGGACCCGACGATGCCGCGACCGGGCAGGATCTCCTGGATACGCTCCACGAGCATGAGCGCGAGTGCGTGGGCCTCGCCGCCAACATGATCGGCGTGCGCAAACGCATCATCTGCGTAAAGGACGGCAACAGGACACTCCTGATGTACAACCCTCAAATTCTTGAGCAGGTCAATGCCTATCAGACGAGCGAAGGATGTCTCTCGCTGATCGGCGAGCGTCCCTGTACCCGCTATCGCCGCATTAAGGTTGAGTATTTGGACGAGAACTTCGTCCACCGCATCAAAAACTTCTCGGGCTACACCGCCGAGATCATCCAGCACGAAATCGACCACTGCAACGGCGTCGTGGTTTAGGCCACCTGCCAAAATGAGGGTACCGGAGGCCTCCCTATGGATATCAGCCGCTTTGGCGAATTCGCCATCTTAGCGCAGTCACGCACGTTTCTTGATGCAGCGGAACTGCTTTTCATGTCGCAATCAACCCTCTCCAAGCACATCATGGCAATGGAGCACGAACTCGGCTGCAAGCTCATCGATCGAAGCAAGCGCCACGTAACACTCACCGCGCAAGGTGAAGCGCTTCTCCCCTATGCTCAAAAAATTGCGACGCTTCAGCACCGCTATCTTGCCGCCATTCAAATAGGCGCAGGTGAGCCGCTCGAGCACCTCACCGTAGGTTCTATCCCCATTATGGCCCCTTATGGGATCACAGACGCCGTCATCGATTTTCAGCAGGCGAACC
>URYU01000179.1 GCA_900552155.1 uncultured Collinsella sp. | reverse complement strand
GCGATTCGCTCGGCCATGAGCGCATCGAAGGTCATGGACATGAGGGCGCGCAGCCATGCTGTCTCACCGGTCGACACCAGTTCGGCACCTGGAACGCTCGACGCGCACGACCCGCACATGAGACCGCCCGCCTGGGGTGAAAAATACGACAGCATGGGGTCTCCGCACAGCACGCAGGCCGAAAAATCGGGTCGATAGCCAACGTGCGACAGCAGCTTAAAGACATATGCCGCCACAAGTAGGTCCATATGCGCCGTGTCAAGCCCGCTGCCCACCAGGGCAAGCGCTCGCTGCGTGATGGCAAAGGTAAACGGGTCCTCGGCGTCCTCGAACGAGCACACGCGCGCAACCTCGGCGATCGCGCTTGCGGCGCAGGTCGTCTCGTAATCGGGCGCAGCGCCGAGCGGCGCCTCCATAAGCTCGGCCTGGGAAACCACGTCGAGTGACCGTCCATGTGCGAGCAGCATATCGACCGTACAGAACAGCTCGCAGCGCGCAGCCAGGCGTCCGCCGGGTTTGCGGGCGCCCTTTGCCACGGCACGAACCTGCCGCCCCCGCTCGTCAAGCATCGTCAAGATCAGGTCGGTCTCTTTGAGCTTCGTCTTGTCGAGGACGAGCACCTTGGTGCGATATGTCCGGGAGCCTGCCATGCGCGCCGCGCGTCCTTAGTCCTCGGCGTTGTAGCCAAAGCGGCGAATCTGGGCCTCGTCGTCACGCCAGCCGGCCTTGACCTTCACGTCCAGCTCCAAAAAGACCTGCGTGCCAAAAATGCGTTCAAGATCGCGTCGGGCGTCGATACCGATATGCTTGATCATCTCGCCGCCCTTGCCGATGATGATGCCCTTTTGGCCCTCGCGCTCGACGTAAATGGTGGCGTGCACGCGCAGCACCTTCTTGGTCTGCTCGAGCGCATCGCAGATCACGCCAACGGAGTGCGGAATCTCATCACGGGTGCGGCGCAAGACCTTCTCGCGCACAAACTCGGCAACGAGCGTCTCATCGGAAGCGTCAGTACCCATGTCCTCGGGGAACCAACGCGGACCCTCAGGCAAAAAGTGCGCAACGGTCTCTATAAAGGCATCGACGTTGAAGTTCTTAACCGACGACGTCACAATCTCGTCGTCATATTCCATAAGCTCGTGGGCAGCCTTAAGCTGCTCCATGACCTGTGCGGGGTCGGCCTCATCGGCCTTGGTGAGCACCAGGACCTTCTTGCAACGAGCGCATCTGACACGCTCGGCAACCCAGGCGTCTCCCCTGCCGATGGGCTTGGTGGCATCAATCAAAAACGCGACGACGTCGACATCGTTCAACTCGAACAGTGCGCTCTTGTTGAGCTCGGACCCCAGGCCGTCCTTGGGCTTATGAATACCCGGGGTATCGACAAAGACCAGCTGGTAGCCGGGACGGTTGACGACGGCGCGCATGCGACGGCGGGTCGTCTGTGCCACCGGCGAGGTGATGGCGACCTTTTTGCCATAGCAGGCGTTGAGCAGCGTGGACTTGCCGGCGTTGGGGCGTCCGACCAGGGCTACGAAGCCGCTGCGAAAACCGGGTTCAACGTCGCCAAAGCCCGCGAGGCTATCGTCCTCGTCGCACAGGGCGTCGAGCTCCTCGTCGCTCATGCCCTCAAACGGATCGAATTCCTCGACTTCCTCGTATGCTTCGGCCGCTTCGGCATCCGCCGCATCCAGGACCTCGTCGTCCAAAATTTCATCGATAGGCTGCATAGTGTCGGACATGAAAATCCCTTTCTAGATAAAGCCGAGCGCGTGGGCAAATACCAGCAAGCCCACAATCGCGGCGGTGATGGAAAGAACGTATACGGAGGCGGCGGCGATATCCTTCGCGCGCTTTGCCAGCGGATGGAGCTCCTGGGTCGCCAGATCGACAATCGCCTCCATGGCGGTGTTGCATAGCTCGCCGTGAATCACCAGGCCACAACAGATGATAATCGTGGCCCACTCGGCAATGTCGAGCCCCACGATGCAGCCGGCAATGACGGTGCACACGCCCGCAACGAGCATGACCTTAATATTGCGCTCGGTCTTGACGGCGGTGACGAAGCCCTCCATGGCGTAGGAGAACGACTTTAAGAAGGACGGATGGTCCTTGTTCGATCCGGGAATCATAGACGGCTCCTAGTCGTGGGCGTGGTTGGTGATGGGGCCGACGTGGACCAGCTTGGGGTCCTCGCCGCGCTCGAGCGCCAGATCGCGCAGGATGGCGTCCTCGCGGGCCTCCATGACCTCGGCCTCGTCGTCCTCGATATGGTCATACCCCAGCAGGTGCAGCATGCCATGCACGAGCATCAGGCGGCACTCGTCGGCAGGGGCATTGCCAAAGCCGGGGGCCTGACGGGCAATGACTTGCGGGGCCAGGATGATATCGCCAAGCTCAAGCGTCTCGTCGGCGGGAATATCCTCGTCAAAGGCCGAGTCGCATTCAAACGAGAGGACATCGGTGGTGCGGTCGATACCGCGCCACTCGTGGTTGAGCTCGTGCATCTCGTCCTCGTCGACATACGAAAGGGAAATCTCGACTTCACGCTCAACGCCTTCGGCGGCAAGCACGACCTCGCAGATGTGTTCTACCTCCTGCGCGTCGAGCAGCGTATCGAGCTCGGCATCGTTGCTGATCAATACACTCAACGGGACTCCTTTCGGTCGCGCGGGCGCTGCTCGCGCACGTCATCATAAGCATCATATGCCTCGACGATACGTCCCACCAGGGCATGGCGCACCACGTCGGCACGCTCGAGGTGAGAAAATGCGACATCGTCGACACGGCCCAAAATCTTCTCGACATCCGCCAAGCCACCACGACGGCCCACCAGGTCACGCTGGCTCAGGTCGCCGGTAATCACAAACTTGGAGTTAAAGCCCAGGCGCGTCAGAAACATCTTCATCTGCTCGGGCGTGGTATTTTGGGCCTCGTCGAGCACCACGAAGGCGTCGCTCAGCGTGCGGCCGCGCATGTAGGCAAGCGGGGCGATCTCGATCACGCCGCGCTCCATGAGCTCATCGGTGCGCTCGCGATCCATCATGCAAAATAGGGCGTCGTAGAGCGGGCGCATGTACGGATCGATCTATTCCTCGAGGGTGCCGGGCAAAACGCCCAGGTTCTCC
>URYU01000178.1 GCA_900552155.1 uncultured Collinsella sp. | reverse complement strand
AGCAGCACCACTTCGGCCTTTTGGGCCAGGGCTACAGCCTCGGCCTGTTTGGCGGCATCCGGTTTGCCCTGGCGGTCAAAGCCGGGGGCAAAGCCCACGCTGGCCAGGCCGCTCTCTTTCAGGCAGTCCAAAAAGGTATCCACCTTGATGGAGTTGACCGCGCTGGAGCCAGCGCCCTGGTACCGCGGTGTCTGGGCAAAGTCTCCGATCACGGCAACTTTTGCGCCCTCGGCCAGCGGAAGCAGGTCGTTCTCGTTTTTCAGCAGCACCATCGACTCCTCGGCGAGCCGCTCGGCGTCGTCGAGTGGCTGGGCGTCGCCATCATCCTCGCCGGCGTGTGCCTGGCACAAGTCCCCTCCCTGCTTGGAGGCCGGGAGGCACGTCGCGCCGCCGCAGGACAAGCCGTCAGCTAGTCACCCCTTCACAGGCGGCCCGCGCGCATCAGGGAAAGGGCCACGGGCCCGGCGCGCGAGGCCGCAAGGACGTTATAAAGCGTCCCCCGCAGAGATGGGGGCGCCAGAGAGAAGGAGGCACCATGCCATTTCCAAAAGGGTTCCTTTGGGGAGGAGCCACCGCCGCCAACCAATGCGAGGGAGGTTATGACGAGGGCGGCCGCGGCCTTGCCAACGTCGACGTCATCCCACACGGGCCGGAGCGCAACGACGTAAGCCGCGGCCTGAGGCGCATGCTCGACTTTGAGCCCGGGTACTACTACCCGGCCCAGACGGGCATCGACTTCTACCACCACTACCGCGAGGACATAGCCCTCTTCGCGGAGATGGGCTTTAAGGTCTTTCGCCTCTCCATCGCCTGGAGCCGCATCTTTCCCAATGGCGACGAGGAGGAGCCCAACGAGGCCGGGCTCGCCTTCTACGAGGACGTGTTCCGCTGCTGCCGCGAGCACGGGATCGAGCCCCTCGTGACCATCACGCACTTCGACTGCCCCATCCACCTCGTCAAGAAGTACGGCGCCTGGCGAAACCGCACCCTTATCGAGCTCTACAAGCGGCTTGTGACGGTGCTCTTCAACCGCTACCGCGGCCTCGTGCGCTGGTGGATCACGTTCAACGAGATGAACATGATCTTGCACCGTCCCTTCATGGGTGCCGGCATCGTCCTCGAGCCCGGGGAGAATGCCCGCGAGGCCGAGTACCGCGCCGCGCACAACGAGCTCGTGGCGAGCGCCTGGGCCACCAAGATCGCCCACGAGGTCGATCCGGAGAACAGGGTGGGCTGCATGCTCGCCGCGGGAAGCTACTACCCCTACTCCTGTCGTCCCGAGGACGTTCGCGCGGCGCAGGTCAAGAACCAGGAGGACCTCTTCTTCGTGGACGTGCAGGCGCGCGGTCGCTACCCCGGCTACGCGCTCAAGATGCTCGAGCGCGAGGGCATCGACGTGGGCATGACCGCCGAGGACGAGCGCATCCTTGCGGAGAACACCGTCGACTTCATCTCGTTTAGCTACTACTCCTCGCGCTGCACCGCGGGCGACCCCGACTCCGTGGGCGGCGTCGCCGAGGGCAACGCCTTCGCCGGCGTGGAGAACCCCTACGTGCGCACGAGCGACTGGGGCTGGGTCATCGACCCGCTGGGATTCCGCATCACGATCAACGACTTCTGGGACCGCTACCAGAAGCCGCTCTTTGTGGTGGAGAACGGCCTCGGCGCCTATGACGAGGTGCTTCCCGACGGCACGATCGAGGACGACTACCGCATCGCCTACCTGCGCGAGCACATCGAGGCCATGCGCGACGCCATCGAGCAGGACGGCGTCGAGATGCTCGGCTACACCACCTGGGGGCCGATCGACCTCGTGAGCGCGGGCTCCGGCGAGATGGAGAAGCGCTACGGCTTCATCTACGTGGACCGCGACAACCTGGGCAACGGCACGCTCGAGCGCAGGCGCAAGAAGAGCTTCTACTGGTATCAACAGGCCATCGCCACCAACGGAGGCGACCTGGGCTAGCCGCCCGGGCAATATCACTAAGGAGATAATAATGGCAGAAAAATACGACGACCTGGCCAGATCCATACTCGAGAACGTAGGCGGCGCCGAGAACGTCGCCAGCGTCGCGCACTGCATCACGCGCGTGCGCTTCAAGCTCAAGGACGAGTCCCGCGCCAACACGGCCAAGATTGAGACCCTCAAGGGCGTCATCCAGGTCATCCAGGCCAACGGCCAGTACCAGGTGGTCGTGGGTAACATCGTCGAAGACGTCTACGACGCGGTCATGGAGGCCGGCAACTTCTCGGGCGGCGCAAGCGCCGACGACGAGCCCCAGGGCGATAAGACCGTTGCCTCCGTCATCATCGACCTCATCTCTGGCATCTTCCAGCCCATCCTGGGACCGCTTGCCGCCGCAGGCATCATGAAGGGACTGCTTGCCCTCATCACCTACTTCGTCCCGGCCTTTGCAAACGACGGCCTCTACACGCTGCTCTACACCGTGGCTGACGGCTTCTTCTACTTCCTTCCCGTCGCCCTGGCGTTCAGTGCCGCGCGCAAGTTCCGCATGAACGAGTTCACCGGCGTGGCAATCGGCGTGGCGCTCCTCTACCCGACGATGGTCGCCCTGACCTCGGGCGAGGCGCTCGGCAGCATCGACCTCGGCGTGGCCGGCACGTTCTCGTGGTACGCCACCGCCCTCGGGGTCCCCATCATCATGCCCGTGTCCGGCTACGTGAGCTCGGTGATTCCCGTCCTTCTCATGGTGTGGTTCGGCTCTATCCTTGAGCGCTGGCTCAAGAGCTGGATGCCGACTGCGCTCAAGATGTTCCTCGTCCCGCTCGCCACGATGACGGTCTCCATCGTCTTGGGCTACCTCGTCATCGGCCCGGTGGCCACCCTCATCACCAACCTGCTGAGCGCGGCGTGCTCGTTCATCTTCCAGCTTCCCGTGGTTGGTTCCGTCCTGGGTAGCGCCCTGGGCGGCGGACTGTGGATGTGCCTCGTCATCTTTGGCTTCCACTGGAGCCTCATCCCCATCTCCATCTTGATCTGCTCCGGGTCTGCCTTATCCGTAAATGGCAGCCTGCCCCCACACGTCTCAATACAGTCCAGGATCAGTTCTGCATCTTCGTCCATCTGCTGCGGGATCTTGCCACGTACACTTAAATCAAGCTTGCCATCCTCATTTACGGCAGCTACACGGG
>URYU01000177.1 GCA_900552155.1 uncultured Collinsella sp. | reverse complement strand
CCTGGCATTACCTCGTTGCCCGTTTATGCCGATCCAAGCGGCAATCCCATGAACCTGATCATGATTGTCGTCTGCATCGCTTTGACTTGGGTTATCTCTGCGGCGCTCTCGTTTGCGCTCTATGGTCGTTTCGACAAAAAGTAACGACGTTTTGAGATAGACAATATTAATCGGCCGCTCGCCGGGGAATCGTTCTGCGACGCCCCAGCGAGCGGCATTTTATTGGTGGGGCGTGTCGTGTCGCCAACGGCGGCATGCCGCCTCGCCGCGCTAGTTGCGTCTGCCGCCTCCGTTGGCGCCCTGACGCCCCTGTGCCGCGCGATTGCGACCGGCAGTGTTCTGCGCGCGCGACATGCCGCTGTGCCCCTTGCTGCCTTTGGGTCCCTTGCCGGCGGCGCCACCGTGGGCCTTGCCGCCCTTCTTGCCGGTGCCATGGCCACCGCCAGCAGACGTCTCGCCCGGACGCGGGGGCACGGGACGAATCAGGCAATGCTTGGTGTAGCCGATCAAATCGCGGCGGCCGGCCTTTTCCAGCGCCTCGCGCACCAGCTTGTAGTTCTCGGGCTTGCGATACTGGATGAGCGCGCGCTGCATGGCCTTCTCGTGCGGGTCGCGCGCCACATAGATCGGCTCCATGGTGCGCGGATCCACGCCGGTGTAGTACATGCACGTCGACATGGTGGACGGCGTGGGGTAGAAGTCCTGCACCTGCTCGGGCATGTAGCCCATGTCTCTCACGGCCTCGGCAAGGTCCACAGCTTCCTTCATGGTTGAACCGGGGTGGCTCGAGATCAGATACGGCACCACGTACTGCTTGAGTCCGTATTCGCGGTTCAAGCGTTCAAATTTACGGCAGAATGCGTCGTAGACGGCGCGGCTCGGCTTGCCCATCACAGACAGCACGGCGTCGCTCACGTGCTCGGGCGCTACGCGCAGCTGGCCCGAGACGTGATGCTCCAGCAGCTCGCGCAAAAACTCGTCCGAGGCATCGGCCATGGTGTAGTCAAAACGGATGCCGCTGCGGACGAAGACCTTCTTGACGCCCGGTAGCTGGCGCAGGTCGCGCAGCAACTGCGTGTAGCCGCTCTCGTCGACCACCATGTTCTTGCATACGCTCGGCCACAGGCAGCGCTTGTTCTTGCATACGCCGTGCTTGAGCTGCTTGTCGCAGGCAGGGCGGCTAAAGTTGGCCGTCGGCCCGCCCACGTCGTTGATGTAGCCCTTAAACTCGGGGTCGCGCGTGAGCAACTCGGCCTCGCGCATGATCGAATCGTGGCTGCGCATCTGCAGCACACGGCCCTGGTGGAAGGTGAGGGCGCAAAACGAGCACTCGCCAAAGCACCCGCGGTTGGAGCTAATGGAAAACTTGATCTCGGCAAAGGCCGGCACGCCGCCTGCCGCGTCGTAGTCGGGATGCCAATCGCGTGCGTAGGGGAGTTCGGCCACCTCGTCCAGCTCGTCGGTGGTGAGCGTCGCCGACGGTGGGTTTTGCACCACATAGACGCTGTTGGGGTAGGGCTCTACCAGGCGATGTCCGGTGATGGGGTCCATATTCTGCTGCTGCACGTTAAAGCTGCGCGCGTAGTTGAGCTTGTCGGCGGCAAGGTCGTCCCAGCTGGGCAGCAGGTCGTAGTCGTAGACCTCGTCGAGCGAGCTGGTGCGGTAGACGGTGCCGTTGATATAGGTGATCTGATCGACGGGCAGTCCCGCGTCGAGCGCGTCGGCGATCTCGACGATCGCGTGCTCGCCCATGCCGTAGATGAGGATGTCGGCGCCCGAGTCGAGCAGTACCGAGCGCTTGAGCTTGTCCTGCCAGTAGTCGTAGTGGGCCAGGCGGCGCAGGCTCGCCTCGATGCCGCCGATGATGATGGGGGCGTCCTTGAACGTCTGGCGGATGAGGTTGCCGTAGACCGTGACAGCTCGGTTGGGACGGTGCCCCTCCTCGCCACCGGGAGTGTAGGCGTCGGTGTGGCGGCGGTGCTTGGTCACCGAATAGTGGTTGACCATGGAGTCCATATTGCCGGCGCTGACGAGAAAGCCCAGGCGCGGCTCGCCGAGCACGGTGATGCTGGCGGGGTCGGTCCAATCGGGCTGGCAGATGATGCCCACCTTGTAGCCGTGTGCGTCGAGTACGCGGCTGACGATGGCCATACCAAAGCTGGGATGGTCCACGTAGGCGTCGCCGCAGATGTAGACAAAGTCGCACTGGTCCCAGCCGCGCGCATCCATGTCGGCGCGGCTGACGGGGAGGAACTTATCGCGGCCCGGTCGCCAGGGGCGGGCGGGCGTCGCTTGGGAATGCTTGGTGCGGGCGACCGTGGCCTGCGCCTTACCGCCACGCTTTTGCTGCTGGCCCTGTTTGCCCTGTTGACTGCGCTGGTTGTTCTGAGCGTGCTGAGGCTTTTTTGCCACGATCCCTCCCGGTGTCTGTATACTGCACGTAATTGTAACCAGTCTTTTTGGGACGGCGCTTAAAAGACTGGTGGAGTACACGAGGCGTCGGGTGTCGGCGCCGCGCCCGCTGTTTGTTTCCAGACTGTGTATCTGCGCGTTGGAGAACCCGTCTCGCGCGCACGCCATGTTGTCAATGGGTTACAGTATGAACGGCGGCTATGTTTCCGCCAACGCACGAGAGAGTCGTCAACAAGGAGGATGCACGACGATGCAGCGTGCCAAACAGATATCGGAGTCCATCGAGCTGGGCATTATCTTGGCGCTCGCCGGTGGCTTTATGGACGTCTATTCGTACATTGGGCGCGATCATGTTTTCGCCAACGCGCAGACAGGCAACATCCTGCTCGTGGGCGTGAGCATCTCGGAGGGCAACTGGGCACTTGCGGGACGCTATTTCTTCCCCGTGGTGTCGTTTGCCGTGGGCATTATGCTTGCCGATCTGGTACACGAGCGGTTTGGCAGCGTGATTCACTGGCGCCAAGTGACGGTGTTCTTTGAAGCCGTTATCTTGCTGGGCGTGAGCTTTATCCCCGGCGGCAATTTCAACCTGCTCGCCAACTGCCTCACCTCGTTTGCCTGCGGTATGCAGGTTGAGAGCTTCCGCAAGATCCACGGTCACGGTATCGCTACGACCATGTGCATCGGCAACTTGCGCAACGCGCTGCAAAACGTGGACGATTACATCATCACCCACAGGCGCGGCT
>URYU01000176.1 GCA_900552155.1 uncultured Collinsella sp. | reverse complement strand
TCAGTTCCAGATCGTTGTTTTCGCCCGCTGAGCTGGGCCTATGCCGGAATCTCTCCCACAGAAACCACCGAAGAGCCCATTATTCCCGTATGAAATCGGCACCCCTGAAGCCCCGTTCGAGGAATAATTGCGCGCTAAAATACAGCAAGATACACGGCGTTATTCGGCGGCATTCGGGGTTGTCGAAACTGCGGAAACCGATTTCCGCGTTTCTTTATTCCCGTTTGTTGACCTGGGCAAATACAATTGAAAAGGGTTTGAATCCGCCTCGCAGTTTCAACTCAGTTTCGACCGTTCGAAACCGGCCTTCGGGGGACCCGAATTGTGAATTATTCCCGCAGGGCCTAATTATTCCCGTACCGCCGAGTACTCCGCTGTACCGCCCAGTAGGGATAGACGGGAATAATTGGGTCGTTTTCCCAGGTAGAGATACAAAAAGAAAGCCCTCGAACCAGAGGGTTCGAGGGCTGTTATTCCCACTATTTCGCTGGTGGCTTCGTCCTGCGGCGATGCCGAAACAGTATCAGGCGGTACTCGGCAGCACCAAAACGCGAGTTCAGAAGCCAGTTCCCGTTATTCCCACTCGATGGTCGCGGGCGGCTTAGACGTGATGTCGTAGCAGACGCGGTTGGCGCCGGGGACCTCGGCAACGATGCGGCCGGAGATGCGGGCCAGCACGTCGTAGGGCAGCTTGGCCCAGTCGGCGGTCATAGCATCGCTGGACTCGACGGCGCGCAGGATGATCGGGCGCTGGTAGGTGCGCTCGTCGCCCATAACGCCAACGGACTTGATGTCGGGCAGGACCGCGAAATACTGCCAGCAGCTGTGCTCGGAGTTGCGCTCGCCGGTCTGCTCAAACAGACGCTGGTTGTAGGCGTCAAGCTCCTCGCGCACGATAGCGTCGGCGCTCTTGAGGATCTCGAGCTTCTCCTTGTCGACCGCACCGATGACGCGGATGGCCAGACCCGGGCCCGGGAAAGGCTGACGGAACACGATGTGAGCCGGCAGGCCCAGTGCCAGGCCAAGCGCGCGGACCTCGTCCTTAAAGAAGTGGTCGAGCGGCTCGATAAGGTCGAAGTGCACGCCCTCGGGGAACGGGATCAGGTTGTGATGGCTCTTGATGGTGGCCGTCTTGCCGCCCGTCTTGCGAGCGCCGGACTCGATGATGTCGGGGTAGATGGTGCCCTGAGCCAGGTACTTGACCGGCTTGCCATCGGTCTCGAGCTGCTGCGCCACGGCGAAGAACTCTTTCCAGAACTGCGTACCGATGATGCGGCGCTTCTCCTCGGGCTCGGTCACGCCGGCCAAAAGCTCGGCATAACGGTCCTCGGCGTGGACGTGGATAAAGTCGACATCGAACTGCTTGGTGAAGACCTCCTCCACCTGCTCGGGCTCGCCCTTGCGCAGCAGGCCGTGGTTGATGAACACGCAGGTCATCTGCTTGCCCACGGCGCGAGCGCCCAGCGCAGCCACGACGGAGGAGTCGACGCCACCGGACAGGGCCAGAATCACGCGGTCGTCGCCGACCTTCTCGCGGAACTCGGCCGTCATGGTCTCGACCAGGTTGTCCATGCTCCAGTTGGGCTCCAGGCCGCAGATCTCAAACAGGAAGTTGCTCAGCAGCTGCTGACCGTACTCGGAGTGCTTGACCTCGGGGTGGAACTGCGTGGTGAAAATCTTGCGCTCGACGCACTCCATGGCAGCAACCGGGCACGCGTCGGTGCTGGCGGTAACGGTAAAGCCCTCGGGCACCTCGGAAACGGCGTCGCGGTGGCTCATCCACACGGTCTGCTCCATAGGCGTGGAGTTAAAGAGCTTGGCGCCGGCCGTGCGTGTGATGGTAGCGCGACCGTACTCGCCCACCTCGGAGTGACCGACCTTGCCGCCGAGCGTCACGGCCGTGATCTGATGGCCGTAGCAAAAGCCCAGGACGGGAAGACCCAGGTCAAAGATGGCAGGATCGATGGACGGAGCGTCCTCGGCATACACAGAAGCCGGGCCGCCGGAAAGGATGAGCGCAGAGGCGTTCATCTCGCGAATCTCGTCGGCCGAGATGTCGCAGGGGACAATCTCGGAATACACGTTGAGGTCGCGGACGCGACGGGCAATGAGCTGACCGTACTGCGCACCAAAGTCGAGTACGAGGACCTTTGCGGAAGCCTTTTGATCCATGGTTCCCCCTCCTGTTGGCGGGGAGCCGGTGCCCACCCGCGTGAATGAACGAAAATAACCTCCATAGTGTACACGTTATATGGGGTTTCTCGTCCCTCGCAGCCATCAGCGCACGGCAAACGCACGACCAGGGCCCCTATTTGACGGCAATTGAAGTGTTACCAAACGTTGCAGATGATGTAATACGTTTGAACATTGGACGCCCTGTGCCACAATACTGCCGAACGACTCCGCCTCTGCGGCGGCAAATACGATAGGAATACCAGCATGAAGCGCATCCTTCTCATCGCCACGGGCGGCACCATCGCATCGACCGAGGACGGCAACGGCCTCTCCCCCGCCCTGACCGGTGAGGAGCTCGCCCATAGCGTCCCCGAGATCTCGGGCCTCTGCGAGCTTGACGTCGTGCAGCCCATGAACATCGACAGCACCAATATGCGACCCAGTGACTGGATGCGCATCCGCGACGTCATCGTCGAGGGCTATGCCGACCACGACGGCTTCGTGATTCTACACGGCACCGACACCATGAGCTACACCGCGGCAGCGCTTTCCTACCTGATTCAGGACAGCCCCAAGCCCATCGTGCTCACCGGCTCGCAAAAGCCCATGGGCAACCCTTTTACTGATGCCAAACTTAATCTGTACCAGAGCCTGCTCTATGCGCTCGACGAGCACTCGCACGATGTGTCGATCGTGTTTGGTGGCGTCGCCATTGCCGGCACGCGCGCCCGTAAGCAGCGCACCATGAGCTTTAACGCGTTCATTAGCGTCAACTATCCGCCCATCGCCTATATCCGCAACGACCGCATCGTGCGCAACGGGCTTCACGGCACGCATCAGGGCGAAAACCCGGTGCGTTTCTACGACAGCATCGATCCGCGCGTATTTGTACTCAAGCTTACGCCCGGCGTAAACCCGGGCTTCCTCGACGCCCTTGCCGATAGCTACGATGCTGTAATCCTTGAGACCTTTGGCATTGGCGGTATT
>URYU01000175.1 GCA_900552155.1 uncultured Collinsella sp. | reverse complement strand
CAGACCTTCCTGAGCTTGCCGATCTCGGAAGGCACGTGCAGACCTTTCGTCATGGCCTCCTACCTTTCTTTCGGGCCCTTGTCAGGGCCGATTCGTTAGCGCCCCTCCGTGTGAGGCGTTATTGCTGACGACATATTTATATCCAAAATCAGCTCATACTTCCACCTTGCCCCCGAACGGTTTTTTATAGGGGGTGAACGGCATACACATATACTTCACGCATGGCACACTTCATCTTAATAAAGCGTATTTACGTGCTTAAACGCGTTTTAATCCTAAAATCAAATGGAACTAAACTTTGTTAAACCATCCTCAAATTGCATATTTCCAATAAAGCTATGAATAGAATTAGCGGTTCACACCGCGTCTCAACCATTTTCATTTTTATTCAGAAAAAAGTTTGTCCTATTCATTTCTGGTAAATAAATTACCGTTTACCAGACGCTTGATACCGTTCACCGGAAACTCAGTATAAGGCCCAGCGGATACCGGCTCGCTTTACGGCCCCATTTGTAACAACTTGACTTCTCGGTATAGAAAAACGGACCCGCTTCCCCTAGGGAAACGGGTCCATTTTCGATTATCTTCGGCCAATTTAGATAAGGCCCTCGAAGATCATCGGAATCCTAGCGATCAAACTCCGCCAGCGCCTCGCCCAAAAGCCTCAGGCCCTCACGCAGAACGTCCTCGCTCGCGCAGTAGCCCAGGCGTGCGCCGCAGGGAAGCTCAAAGCGGCTGCCGGGTACCAGCAGCACTCCCCTCTCGGACAGCAGGCGCTTGCAGAACTCCTCGTCGTCCTCGGGAATATCCAGCTGGATTAACGAGGTAGACACGCCCTGCGGGGCCGTCCAGGAAACGCGATGTTGCGTATCGATCCAAGCCTGCGCGATATCGCGGTTGCCAAACACGATCTTGCGATTGCGCTCGAGGATCTTGTCCTTGTGCTCAAGCACATAGGTCGCCAGGGCATCGTTGAACACGCCGCCGCAGATCATGGTGTAATCGCGATAGGTACGGATGCGGTTGGACACCTCTTCGTCTGCCACGACCCAGCCCACGCGGGCCGCAGGCGTCGAATAGGTCTTCGACAACGAGTTGGTGACAACGGCCCTCTCGTACACGTCGACCATCGACATAAAGGACTCAGTGGTTTCGAGCGGCAGATACACCTCTTCGCACAGTACGTAGTCGCCCACCGAACGGGCGATCTCGGCAATCTGGCCGAGCATATCGGCATCGAGCACCGTACCGATGGGGTTCGATGCGTTGTTGATGCAGATGAGCTTGGTGGTGGGGCGAACCAGGCGCTTGAGCTGTTCGATATCGGGCTTCCAGCCGAGTTCCTCGCGAAGCTCCCAATACTCGACCTCGGCGCCCAGCGTGCGCGGAATCTCGTAGAGCGGCTCGTAGGTGGGCCACTCGGCGATAACATGGTCGCCGGGCTCGACCACAGCCATGATGGCGTTGAGGTTAGCGCCCGTGCAGCCATTGGTCTGCAGAATGTGATCGGGATTGACCTCCCGACGATACAGCTTGGCAACCTCGGCCTTAAACTCCGGCGAGCCCTCGATCCAGCCGTAGTTCATCTTCTCGCGGTCCAGGCGCTCGTAGAACGTGGCGCCGTCCTGTTCATCAAGCGCGCGCAGCTCGCCCATGGTGAGCGACGAGATCGTCGACTGGGCGATGTCCCACGTGGCGCTCTTCTCCCAAACGTTGAGCCATTCCTCAACGCCAATCGTCTTGATGTCCATGGCCAAGCTCCTTACAAAAGCAGTCATCCAATCGTGTTGACGTTCCTCATACAAGATTGGGGCGGTGCGAAAACCCGCACCGCCCCAATGGGAGACATCTAATGGCAGCTAGATGTATGTATTAAGACCTGTACGGGTCCTAGAAGACCCTAGAGGTCCTCGCGCCAGAAGGGCATGCTCATGCAGCGCGGGCCGCCGCGGCCGCGGGAGAGCTCGGCGGAGGGCACGACGAGAAGGTCCAGGCCCTCCTTGTACAGCACGTCGTTGGTGACGGTGTTGCGGGCGTAGACGCAGATCTTGCCGGGCTCGACGCACAGGGTGTTGGAGCCGTCGTTCCACTGCTCGCGGGAGGCCGCGATCGGGTCGCCGCCGCCGCAGGGGATCAGCTTGACCTGGTCGACGCCGGTGGCGTCCTCCAGGACGTGCTCGAGGGTGTCCTCGATCAGGCGGATGTTCACGTCGCCCGGGTTCTTGCCGGCGGTCAGCTCGTAGACGCGCAGGGTGCCCATGATGGCGGGGTGGATCGTGAACTTATCGACGTCGATCTGGGTGAAGACCGTGTCGAGGTGCATGAAGGCGCGCGAGACCGGGATGTCGAAGGCCAGGATGCGCTCGACCTTGGAGTCGGAGTTCCAGAAGATGTTCTGGGCCATGACGTCGATCGCGGCGGCCTGGGTGCGCTGGGAGATGCCGACGGCGAGGGTCTTCTCGTTGATGTTCAGCACGTCGCCGCCCTCGGTGTGGAACTGGCAGTCGCGGCGGAAGTACAGCGAGACGTCCTTGTAGTCGGGGTGGTACTTGAAGATGTACTTGCCGTACAGGGTCTCGCGGTTGCGGGTGACCGAGTACATGCGGTTGAGGTTGACGCCCTCGCCGACGACCGCGAACGGGTCGCGGGTGAAGTAGAGGTTGGGCATCGGGTCGATGATCAGGTCGGACTCGGACTCGGAGTTGACCAGGGAGTCGAGGGTCGTGGACGCCGTGAGGGGCATGTCGATCTCGGACTTGGTCATGCCGGCCATGGTCTTCTTGACGAACTCGAGGTTGTCCTCGATGGAGTCCAGCTTCTCGCGGACGATCTGCGGCATGTGCTGGCCGCGGATGCCGGCCTCGGCGATGTACTGGTCGGTGAACTCGGCGCGGGCGCCGGGGACCTGGTCGAACACCTCGGCGACGAGGTTCTCGAGATAGAGGACCTCCACGCCCTGGTCCCTCAGGATCTGGGCGAAGGTGTCGTGCTCCTGCTGCGCGACCTCCAGGAACGGGACGTCGTCGAACAGGAGTCGCTCGAGCTCGTCGGGCGGCAGGTTGAGGAGCTCGTCGCCGGGACGGTGCAGGCAGACCTTCCTGAGCTTGCCGATCTCGGAAGGCACGTGCAGACCTTTCGTCATGGCCTCCTACCTTTCTTTCGGGCC
>URYU01000174.1 GCA_900552155.1 uncultured Collinsella sp. | reverse complement strand
CACATCCAACCGGCGATAAACAAAAATACCCAGCTGATACTAGCGCGCCAGATATCCTGGAAAACCGTTTCGGTAAACCATGGCATATCCCATCCATATAGGTAGGCCAAATCGTAGCAGGCGTGAAAACCTGCCATCGATAGCATCGTAAACCCGCGGATGGTATCAAATATGGTGATGCGTTTTTGCATTACGAGCACCGGCGCATTAATCCGACAACCTTACCCAAAATAACGGGGTTCGTCGCATAGATGGGCTCCATGGTGTCGTTCTCAGGCTGCAGGCGCACGCGCCCCTGCTCCTTGTAGAACGTCTTGACGGTCGCCGAGCCATCGATCATGGCCACGACGATTTCGCCGTTCATGGCGCTCTTTTGCTCGCGAACGATAATGTAGTCACCGTTGTAGATGCCGACATTGATCATTGAGTTGCCGTGCACTTCAAGGATAAAGGAGCCCTGGTCTGTGGCGATTTCGGTCGGGATGGTAAAGGTGTCCTCGATATTTTGCTCGGCCAGAATGGGAATCCCAGCCGCGACGCGACCGACGAGCGGCAGTGAGACCGTTCCGCGGGGCGCTGTGGGTTCATCGGATTTGGAAATCGAGACGGAGGATCCGTCCTCATCAAAAAGCTCTAGGGCGCGAGGCTTGGTGGCATCGCGCTTGAGCAGCCCTCGAGCCTCCAGGGCAGAGAGATGAGCATGCACCGTGCTGGGGGAGGAGAGGCCTACGGCCGATGCCATCTCGCGCACACTGGGCGGATAGCCCTTCTCCTGCTGATATTCCTTGATGAAGTCGTAAATCTGCTGCTGACGCTTGGTAATTTTGCGAGCCATCAGGGGATCCTCTCTGCCAATGTCAAACAAATGTTCGATTATTGCTTGACAGGAACAACTGTTCGAAGATAATAATAACCGAACATTCGTTCTCGCGCTAGACATTTTTGTCCGCGCGGCTTGATAAAACTGTTCTCAGCAAAACACGCGAGAGGAGAACATGATGAACGCAACGGATATGGTCCAGGGAAACCTCGCCCTTAAGCTCGAGACGCCTGCGGCGCCGGCTTTCACGGTTGTTAAAGGCGGCCGATCTGGTTTCCAAACACTGCCTGGCAGGCCCGTCCGCAGCCAGTGCGTCGCCACGACTTCGGCCCCCGTTGCCCTAAAGGCTTCGACGATTGTCGCCCTAGCCGTTGCGCTCACGCTCTTCTTTGTACTTGCCACCTCGATCTTCAGCGCTCGTCACGCCGCATATGCCGAGTCGGTATCCAACGTTACCTACGAGACCGTCTGTGTTCAGTCTGGCGATTCCTTGTGGTCGCTAGCCCAGGAGCATCCGATTGAGGGTCTTTCCACGCAGGAGACCTCTGATATGATCCGCAACGTCAATCACCTGGAGCATGGCTCGCTCGATGCCGGTGCGCATCTTAAAGTTCCCGCACGTTCATAAGATTTAAGTACCGTCGCATGGTACCCTTGTAATCGTTTTAGAGGAGGTACCATGCGCTGTCCCAAATGCGGCAAGGCACATACCCGCGTCGTTGATTCCCGCATGCAGGAATCAAATAACACCATCAAGCGCCGTCGCGAATGCTGCTCATGCAATTATCGCTTTACGACATTTGAGCGTTGTGAAGACCCTATCGAGGTCATTAAGTCAGACGGATCCAAGCAACGGTTCGATCGCAATAAGCTGCTGGTCGGTTTGATGCGCGCCACGATCAAGCGAGATATCGACACTAAAAAGCTCAACGAGATCATTGACGATATTGAGGTTGAGCTTCGTTCCCGTACGCTCACGGCTGTTACGTCCCATGAGCTGGGCGATATGGTTCTTAAGCGGTTGGCCAAGATCGATAAAGTGGCCTACATCCGCTTTGCCTCGGTCTATCGCGATTTCAAAGACGTCGATGAGTTTCTGCAAGAGCTCGACAAGCTAAGGTGATTTCATGTCCAACATTACCGTTAACATTAAGCGTCTCGACCCAACCGTCGAGCTTCCCAAATACGCCCATCCCACGGATGCCGGGCTTGACCTCCGAGCCAACGAGGATTGCACCCTCAAGCCTTTTGAGCGTCGCCTGGTCTCCACGGGCCTAGCTGTCGCCCTGCCCGACGGCTACGCCGGCTTCGTCCAGCCCCGCAGCGGCCTGGCCATTAAGCAAGGCCTGTCCATAGTCAACACTCCTGGCCTCATCGACGCCCACTACCGAGGAGAGCTCAAAGTCATCCTCATCAACCTAGACCCCACGAACAACATCCAAATCAACAAAGGCGACCGCATCGCCCAACTCGTCATCCAAGAAGTCCCCACGGTCAACCTCGTAGAAGTAGAAGAACTAGATAAAACCGACCGAGGAGCCGGCGGTTTCGGTTCTAGCGGCGTAGCTTAGGGGTGCTCGTATCCCTCCCGCCCGCCTCTCACACATATCATTACATGCTCAAACATTCTCGCTTCGCTTCGCTCGCTGCGAAACTGCGCGTGGAACGATATGTGTGAGAGGCGGGCGGGCGGCTACTCGCTTGAAAAAATAGTTACTTTTCTAGTAAGCCGATGCGATAAAGGGACACCTCCTTTGTCGCATCGGCTTACTGTATTTGTATTTTCTGGTTTCGCCTTAGCAGGTTCTAATGGTAGGAATTCTGGTGTAGTTGCTAGTACGTAAACGTAGCTTACCTGTGGGAGGCCCCTATATATCGTCCCGCGCGCAGTTTCGCAGCGAGCGGGACGAAGCGAGAATGTTTGAGCACGGGATTGATATATAGGGGCCTCCCGCAGGCAAGCGGACAGTCCAATGCTAGCGGATATGCGCAGGCTTCCCGCCCCAATAGAAACGGCAGAAGGCTCGCTTGCGCTTTAGGGGTTTGCCTACGAGTTCCATGGTGGCATTGGCGATGTCTTCGGCGGCGCGGGGGCGGCGTAGTACTTCGCCGTTGATGAGTAGGGCTTTGAGTGATTCGGGATGGTCGTGCAGGTGGCGTAGGGTTACGATGAGCTCTCGTGCCGTGGTGACGTGCATGCTGGCGCCCATGCCGGTGAGCATAGTGGTGTTGGCCTTTTCCTGGCCATAGGACTTGCCCAGCAGGATCATTGGAAGATGCGCGCATAGGCACTCGGTGACCGGGAGGCCGACCGATTTGAGGAGTGCCAGGGCGCAGCCGTGCAGGAGGGCCGCCATATCGTCGACATAGTCCAACAC
>URYU01000173.1 GCA_900552155.1 uncultured Collinsella sp. | reverse complement strand
ATGCGGCGGGGTTGTACGCCGGCCATGCGCGACAGGCGCTCAATAAGGCAGAGCGTCTGCCCGCCTCGATCGCCGCGCATAAGCGAATGGACCTCGTCGATGACGACGTAGCGCAGATCGCAGAACATGCGCGGAATCGCCATGTGCTTATGGATCAAGAGCGCCTCGAGCGACTCGGGCGTAATCTGCAAGATACCGCTCGGCTTTTTGATGAGCTTTGCCTTGTGCGACTGCGAAACGTCGCCATGCCAGTGCCAGACGGGGATGTCGGCTTCTTCGCAGAGGTCGTTGAGGCGGACGAACTGATCGTTGATGAGCGCCTTGAGGGGGCCAATGTAGAGGGCGCCCACGCTTGCGGGCGGGTTCTCCCAAAACTCGGTCAGGATGGGAAAGAAGGCCGCTTCGGTTTTGCCGGAAGCTGTGGATGCCGTTAGGAGCACATTGTCTTGTGTGTTAAAGATGGCATCTGCTGCCGCAACCTGGATAGAGCGCAGACTCTCCCAATCGTGGGAGTAGATGAAGTCTTGGATAAACGGGGTGTAGCGGTCAAAGGCGTTCACGGGGCCTCCTCTCAAAAGCGGAACTCTCAACGCGGTGGGCAGTGGCTCGCTACATTACTGTCTCGACGTTAGCCCAGATAAAACCTGTCAAAATAAACCTGTCCCTTTTTGGCAGGTTAGATGGTGAATTCGGCGAAGTTGCGATCGTCGGATGATGTGGGCGATTCGTTGGCCGGTGCCAGTGTGTCGCCGCCGACGCTTTGCAGCAGCTCGGCCACGTCGGCATCGGGGTTTTGGCACAGGATATCGAGCAACTCGATAAAGTCGCGGATGACCTCACGGGGCGTCAGGTGCGTGTCGGCTCCCACGCGGCCAAACTCAATCTTGAGGAAGTCCACCAGGTCGTTCTCGGTAAGCGTAGGCGTCCAGCCAAAGTAGCCGGCATGGATCTGCATGAGCTTTTCGATGAGCACCAGCAGCTCCTCATAGGTGAGCGGCTGCAGGCGAATGATGGGTGCGAGCATGTCTTTGAGGTCCTCGCGTGCAAAACGGCCCTGGGCGAGGCGGCTGCGCAGAGCCTCGTAGGAAAATACGCCGCGTCGACGGTCTTCGATGGAGGTTGGCGTGCCGCCCATGATCATGCCCAGGTACTGTGCCTTGCCTTGCAGTGTGTCGTTGTACATGGTCAGGATCTTCTCGTAGTTGTACTGGCGCGTGATGGCGTTGGGGATCTTGTACAGGTTTACGAGTTCGTCGATGAGCACCAGCATGCCCTTATAGCCGCTGCAGACCAAAAAGCGCGCGATGAGCTTGATGTAGTCGTACCAGTCGTCGTCGCTGATGATGGTCGAGGAGCCCAGCTCGGCGCGTGCCTCGCTCTTGGTGCGGTACTCGCCGCGAATCCATTTGGTCACGCGGCTCATGCTCTCTTCGTCGCCCTCAGAGACGGCCGTGCGATAGCGACGAAGCATGCGGACAAAGTCAAAACCGTGGACCATCTCCTCGAGCGGGGCAAGCTGGGCATTAACGGCTGACTCGTCGGTATTGGCGCACGAGGCGACCCAGCGATCCAGGATAAGGTTGAGCGCGCCGCCCTCGGGGCGCGTCTTGGTCGATATATTGCGGATGAGCTCGCGATAGGTGGCCAGACCCTGCCCCTGACCGCCCTGCAGGCGACGCTCGGGCGAAAGGTCGGCATCGGCGACGACGAAGCCCTCACCCATGGCGTGCGTACGGATGGTTTGGAGCAAAAAGCTCTTGCCGGCGCCGTAGCGACCGACCAAAAAGCGGAAGCTTGCGCCGCCATCGGCTATGAGGCTCAGGTCGGTGAGCAGGGCGCGGATCTCGACCTCGCGTCCCACGGTGATGTAGGGAAGGCCGATGCGCGGGACGACGCCGCCCTTGAGCGAGTTGAGAATGACGGCGGCGACGCGCTTGGGCACACGGGGTGCTGTGGATGTGGTATCACTCATGGTCTAGATATCCTCTCACGTCTGCTTCGTAGTCCTCGATTATCTGCGGTCCCGCCGCGCCGAATTCAATAACGGTGTCGCCCACGAGGTCAAAGAGCGCTTCGTTGATGTTGTCGACAAGCATGTCTTCGCTCTGGCCCGACCTCTCCACAGCCGATGCTGCCTGCGCCGCGTTCTGCTCGAGCAACGCACGAAGATAGTCTTCTGCGGCGTGGGCGAGTGCGGATGCGGTGCCGGCGGACATGGGCGTTGCGGGTGTGGGCTCGGGCGCGAGGAGCGGGGCCACGACACCAAACTGCTCGGTGGAGATGGTCGGCTCGTCAGCCTCATTCTGCTGCGTGGACGCTGCGGCCGGTTCGGCAATCATGTTTGCCGCGGGTTCGGCTTCCGGTTGCCCAGAATCTGCTTCCGCGGCTTCCGTAAGCGCATCGTCCTCGCGCTCCTCGTCGATCAAAAGCGCCTCGCGCGTCTGTGCTGCGGCGTTTCGGATATGCCCCAGCTGGCTCAGGTCGATATCGATCTTGACGGGCTGGTGTGCAGCGTCCCACGAAAGCCAGGCCACAATCTCATCGTCGATGATCTTGGCCAGATATTTGGGAACCTTTTCTTCCTTAAGGGGATGAGCGGGATCCAACGCCAAGCGCAAGCGCTGATCGCAGGCACGCATCATCTCGCCGAGCTTGCTGCTCTTTTGTCTGCTGCCGTGGATGCGCATGCATTCCCAAAAGCCGTTTTGGCAACGGTAGATATGGATGGGGTCCAGACGATATTCGCAGTCCTTGTGGCGCTCGGGGGCAAAGAAGACGGCCGAGGCAAACATGGTATAAGGCATGGCCGTCTCCTCCCCAAACAGGCTCGCCACAATGCCACTCTTTCGGTGCGTGTCATAGTAGCGGGCCATGCGGACATAGACGGCGCAAGCCACGTGTCGCAGGTCGCGATGGTGCGCATGGTTGATCCTTGAGTTGCCCAGGTTGTAGGTCGACAGCGCATTGATCGCAGCCATCAGTCGCTCCTCGCGCGCCTCATCGGGCGGCAGGGGGAGGGTCGGCTCGGAGGATTTGCGGCGTTTGGTTGCTGGTGTAGCGGGTGTAGGCAAGGGCTCGATATCGCGTGCCGCACGGCGCAGCTCAATGAGCGCCTTATCAAATAAGACCGTATTGGAATCGCTGAGCAGTTAGGGAACGAGCCCGTGGAATACGGCGAAGTCCAGCAGCCATACGCGCGCGAACAGGACGA
>URYU01000172.1 GCA_900552155.1 uncultured Collinsella sp. | reverse complement strand
TTTTATTTTTTAATCTTACTTATTTGGTTTTTCCGCTTTCTTTTTTTTTTTTTTTCCCCCTCTTTACTATTTTCAATATTGTGGCTTTGGTTTCTTCCTTTTTCTTTCCGTTTTTAAAACAATTCTGGCTCACACGCCGGCGGGACAGGGAGAGATATATGGAAGAGATGCCCAAGAACTACGATCCGTCGATCAACGAGCCGGCGATCCTGCAGAAGTGGCTCGACGGCGGCTACTACAAGCGCCGTGAGGGCGTGGGCGACTGCACCGTCACCATTCCGCCTCCCAACGTTACCGGCAAGCTTCACATGGGTCACGCTACCGACGACTCCATCCAGGACGCCATCATTCGTATGGCCCGCATGCGCGGCAAGTCCACGCGCTGGGTGCTCGGAACCGATCACGCCGGTATCGCCACGCAGACCAAGGTCGACAAGAAGCTCAAGAGCGAGGGCATTAGCCGCCTGGAGATCGGTCGCGACAAGTTTGTCGACGCCTGCTGGGACTGGACCCACGAGTACGGCGGCATCATCGTCGAGCAGATCAAGCGTATGGGCTGCTCCGTCGACTTCGACAACGAGCGCTTCACCATGGACGAGGACTACGCGCAGGCCGTGCGCAAGGTCTTCTGCGACTGGTACCACGACGGCCTGATTTATCGCGGCAAGCGCATCGTCAACTGGTGCCCCAATTGCACTACCGCTATCTCGGACGACGAGGCCGAGTACAAGGACGAGAAGGGCCACCTGTGGCACCTGCGCTACCCGCTGACCGAGCCGGTCAACGGCCAGGACTACATCGTCGTCGCCACCACGCGCCCCGAGACCATGCTCGGCGACACGGGTGTCGCCGTCTCCCCGAAGGACCCCGAGAAGGCTGCCTTTGTGGGCAAGACCGTCAAGCTCCCCATCGTCGACCGCGAGATCCCCATCTTTGAGGATTGGCATGTCGATGCCAACTTTGGCTCCGGCTTTGTCAAGGTCACCCCGGCTCACGACCCCAACGACTACGCCATGGGTCAGGCCCACGACCTGCCGCAGATTAACATCTTCGACGAGCATGCGGTGGTCGTCGAGGGCTATGGCGAGTTCACCGGCATGACCCGTGAGGAGTGCCGCGAGGCCGTCATCAAGTGGTTTGAGGAGCATGACCTGCTCGACCACGTCGAGGAGCACGACCACTCCGTCATGCACTGCTACCGTTGCGACGCCGCGCTGGAGCCGTGGCTGTCCGAGCAGTGGTTCGTCGCCGTCGATAAGCTCAAGGGGCCGGCGCTCGACGCTGTCAACTCCGGCAAGGTCACTTTCCACCCCGCTCGCTGGACGCAGACCTACACCACCTGGATGGAGAACCTCAAGGACTGGTGCATTAGCCGCCAGCTGTGGTGGGGCCACCGCATCCCCGTGTTCTACTGCGAGGACTGCGGCTGGGAGGACGCCCTTACCGAGGACACCGACGTGTGCCCCAAGTGCGGCGGCCATCACGTGCATCAGGACGAGAACGTGCTGGACACCTGGTTCAGCTCGCAGCTGTGGACCTTTGCCACGCAGGGCTGGCCGCAAAAGCCGGAGCTGCTCGAGGGCCATCACCCCACGACGGCGCTCGTCACCGCGCGCGACATCATCGCGCTGTGGGTCGCCCGCATGGTCATGAGCTCGCTGTACTTCCTGGACGAGGTGCCGTTTAAGGACGTCGTCATCTATCCGACGATCCTGGCCAAGGACGGCAGCCGCATGTCCAAGTCCAAGGGCAACGGCGTTGACCCCATGGACCTTATTGGCATGTACGGTGCCGATGCCATGCGTTACAACCTGCTCACGCTCTGCACCAACAACCAGGACGTCAAGTTCGACGCGAACATCGACAAGAAGACCAAGAAGCTCATCGACAGCCCGCGCACCGAGCAGGCCAAGTCGTTTGTGACCAAGATCTGGAACGCCAGCCGCTTCCTGCTTATGAACATGGAGGGCTACACGCCCGGCGAACCCGTCGTGGAGACGCCGGCCGACGCCTGGATGTTCAGCCGCTTGGCAAAGGCCGTCAAGATGGTCACCGAGGGTATCGAGAAGTACACCTTTGGTGACATGGCCCGCGGCGTGCAGCAGTTCTTCTGGAACGCGGTCTGCGACTGGTACGTCGAGGTCACCAAGGCCCGCCTGAAGGGCGAGGGCCGTCTGCAGGCGCAGCGCAACCTGATCTTTGTGCTCGATACCTCTATTCGCCTGATGCACCCGCTCATGCCGTTTGTCACCGAGGAGATTTGGGACAACATGCCGGCGAGCGTGCTCGACCTGGATGCCGAGGGCAACGTTGACCGCGCTGAGGCGCTCATGATCGCCAAGTGGCCCGAGCCCGCCGACTACGCCAAGTATGTCGACGAGGACTCCGAGCGCGCGTTTGAGCTGTGCCGCACCGTTGTGTCCGCCGCCCGCGCCACGCGTTCGCGTTATCGCTTGAGCCCAAAGGCCGAGCTCGACGTGGTCGTGCGTGCCGGTGCCGAGGACATCGAGAAGCTCGAGAGCCTGCGCTCGACCATCGAGCCGCTGGCGAACACTGCCTCGCTGGTCATGGGCACCGACGTTGAGAAGCCCGCCGCGAGCATCGCCGTGGTCGATAGCGGCGTCGAGGTTTTTGTGGTGCTCGAGGGCAAGGTCGACCTTTCGGCCGAGAAGGCACGCCTGGAGAAGGAGATCGCCGCGGCTCAGAAGGAGCTCGCCGGCTGCGAGAAGACGCTTGCCAACGAGGGCTTTGTGGCCAAGGCCGCGCCCGCGGTGGTCCAGAAGAAGAGGGACCGTGCAGCTGAGCTCAAGGAGATCCTGGCGGCGCTGACTGCTCAGGTTGCTGACTTCTCGTAGGCGGTACTGGGGGACGCGGTTTGGGGCTTTGCTCGCTACTGCGAACAGTCCTGCTCGCACGAAGGCCACATTAAGTGGCCTTCGGCTCGTGCGGAATCTACAAAAATCAAACGGCCGGCCCCGGGCATGGCTACGTTAACTTACCTGCCGCCAAGATGGCGTCTTGAGTGTCTAGATACTTGGGCTGAATTTAATTGAGCGAAGGGGGCTCCTTGTTGGCAAGGAGGCCCCTTCTGCTTTTGGTTACTTTGGGGTTGTTGATACGTCTTTATTTGGCGTCGGCCCAGGTTATGCCGGTGCTGGCTTCGGCGATCAACGGTACGCGGAGGTCTACTACGTGCTCCATGACGTCGCGGACCATGGCGGTGAGGCGCTCGCCTTCGTCGACGGGGCACTCA
>URYU01000171.1 GCA_900552155.1 uncultured Collinsella sp. | reverse complement strand
CCGTACAACCTGCTCATTCAGGCCAGCGGCGCAAACGTCGACATCGGCTACGACAGCCGTTACTGGAAAGACGCCGGCACCGGTACCTTCAGCGACACCGGGCTCGTCATCGCCAGCGCCGGCAACAATCCGGATAAATTCATTCAGGCAACCAGCCTTGCCGGCAACGTATCCATCGGGCAGCGCGAGCGTTACAGCGCCCTCGCACCATACGCCGCCGCCTATCCATTCGTCGTTTCCGATAACGACGTCTTGGTCGTTAGCGGGGGGCTTCTCCTCATCGGTAAGCTCCATCATGGGACGATCGAGGATATCGGTGCGGTGGTCGCCAGTGATGACGGTCAGGTTGGGACCGCACATGACATAGTCGCCGATGCGAATTTTCGCTCGGGTTGTGAGCAATGTTGTTCCGGGTCCTAGGTACACGTCGTGTCCCATATAGATATTTCCCACTCCGGCAATCTCGCTGCGGCGGCCAAGAGTCACGTTCTCGCCGCATGCAGCAAAGGAGCGGCGTAGCGAGGGCATTAGAATAAACTTGTTGTAGGCACGGGTGACGCCATCAAGGATCTTATAAGCGAGACCCATGGTTAAGCCTTCCTCCACACCATCTTGTCCACGACGCCGGTGTAGCTCTGGATGATCTTGACCACCTTGGTGGAAACGGTCTCGTCGGCGTAGTCGGGAACGGGCGCCTCGGGCAGCGACCCCTCGGCGTCGAGCTCGACGGCGGTGTGGACGGCCTGGAGCAGGCCGCGCTCGCTGATGCCGGCCAGCGTGAAGCACGCCTTATCGAGGGCTTCTGGGCGCTCGGTGGAGGTGCGGATGCACACCGCCGGGAACGGACGTCCGATAGACGCGAAGAAGCTGGATTCCTCGGGCAGGGTGCCGGAGTCCGACACCACGGCGAAGGCGTTCATCTGCAGGCAGTTGTAGTCGTGGAAGCCCATGGGCTCGTGCATGCGCACGCGCGGGTCCAGCTTGAAGCCGGTGGCCTCCAGGCGCTTGCGGGAGCGCGGGTGGCAGGAGTACAGGATCGGCATGTCATATCTCTCGGCCAGGGCGTTGATCGCGGTGAACAGGCTCGTGAAGTTCGCCTCGGTGTCGATGTTCTCCTCACGGTGGGCGGAGAGCAGCATGTAGCGCTTGGGCTCAAGGCCGAGCTCGGAGAGGATGTCGGAGGCCTCAATCTTGTCAAGGTTCGCGCGCAGGACCTCCGCCATGGGAGACCCGGTGACGTAGGTGCGCTCCGGGGCGCAGCCGGTGTCCTTGAGGTAGCGGCGGGCGTGCTCGGAGTAGGCCAGGTTGACGTCGGAGATCACGTCGACGATGCGGCGGTTGGTTTCCTCGGGCAGGCACTCGTCCTTGCAGCGGTTACCCGCTTCCATGTGGAAGATGGGGATGTGCAGGCGCTTTGCCGCGATGGCCGACAGGCAGCTGTTGGTATCTCCCAGGATCAGCAGCGCGTCGGGCTGCGCCTCGACCATGAGCTTGTAGCTCGCGGCGATGATGTTGCCCATCGTTTCGCCGAGGTCGGCGCCCACGGCGTCCAGGTAGACGTCGGGATCGTCCAGCGACAGGTCGCGGAAGAAGATACCGTTGAGCGTGTAGTCGTAGTTCTGCCCGGTATGCGCCAGCAGGCAGTCGAAATGACGACGGCACTTCTTGATGACCTCGGACAGGCGGATGACCTCGGGGCGGGTGCCCACGATGATGAGTAGCTTCAGGCGGCCGTCGTCCTTGAATGCGATGTCGGAATAGTCCTTGCCCATGTGGCTAGACCTCCTCGTAGTAGGTGGCGGGGTCCTCGGGGTCGAAGGGCTCGTTGGCCCACATGACCGTAACGAGGTCCTCGATGTCGGACAGGTTGGTGATGGAGTGCGTGTAGCCGGGAATCATCTCCACGACGCGCATGTCCGAGCCGGAGACGACGTACTCGTCGACGGGGAACGGATTGCCATCGGAGTCCTCCCCCGCCTTCCTCAGCATGCTGGCCGCGGTGCCGGCGCCCGCCAGGACCAGCTCCCACTTGCTCATGTGCCAGTGGGAGCCCTTAATGATTCCGGGCTTCGAGACGTTGATGGCCACCTGGCCGCGCTCCGGCGTGCGCAGGAACTCGGTGAACGAGCCTCGCGCGTCCACGTTGGGCGTGAGGCCGTAGGCGAAGCGCCCCGGCTCGTAGTAGGAAAGGAACGTGCTCCACAGCTTCTTGGAGAAGGAGCCCTCCGCGAGGTCGGGCACCGAGAGCGTCTCGCGGCTGTCGCGGAAGCTGCCGAGCAGGTACACGATCTCGCCCAGGGTCCTCACGTCGGTCCCGGGGACGTAGCAGAACCCGTCGCCCTCGACGCGCTCGAGCCCCTCGTATCCGCAGCGGTGCTCCTGGCCCAGCACCGCCCCCAGCATCTCGTCTACCAGGTCGTCAATGTAGAGGAGCTCGAGCTCCACCGAGGGGTCGTTCACGGTGTAGGGTCGGCCGTTGGCGATGGCGTCGCAGAAGGTGGCCACGGCGGAGTTGTAGCGCGGGCGGCACCACTTGCCGAACAGATTCGGGAAGCGGTAGATGAGCACCGGCGCGCCGGTCCTCTCGGAATACTCGCGGAACAGGCCCTCCCCCGCCAGCTTGGACTCGCCGTAGACCGATCCCTCGAAGCGGCCCGAAAGGCTCGCCTGCGCGGAGCTGGAGAGCATGACGGGGCACGTGTTGCCGTGGCGCTCGAGCGTGTCGAGCAGCGTGGAGGCGAACCCGAAGTTGCCCTCCATGAACTCGGACTGGTCCTTGGGGCGGTTGACTCCGGCCAGGTTGAATACGAAGTCCGCTCGGGAGCAGTAGCCGTCCAGCTCCCCGGGCGTCGAGTCGACGTCGTACTCCATGACCTCGAGCGGGAGCAGGCCCGCGTACCTCTCGCGGCGGTCCTTGCCGTCGCGGATGTTCTTCCGCGCGCAGCAGAGGTTCCTGCCGACGAAGCCCCTGGCGCCGGTGACGAGTACGCGCACCCTACTGCACCGCCTCGTGCTCGCGGCCCTCCAGGGCCAGCTGCACGTACTCGGCGGTCTTGATCTTGGCGATGGTGCCCTCCACGTCGAGCCTCTCGGTGTTGTGGGAGGTGTAGGACTCGTCGGCTTGGGTCTCCACCTCGCCGTCCACGACGAACTTGTCGTAGTTAAGGTCGCGCGCGTCGCAGGCGACGCGGTAGTAGCCGCCCATGTCCGCGGCTCGCAGTCGCTCCTCGCGGGTCATGAGGGTCTCGAAGAGCGTCTCGCCGTTGCGGGTGCCGATGACCTGCG
>URYU01000170.1 GCA_900552155.1 uncultured Collinsella sp. | reverse complement strand
CTCCCCCGCCTCGACTACCGGACGCGTTAAGATCAGACGGCCCACCTCGTGTCGCGTGAGTGCGGCAACAGCGAGCTCCATGGCCAGATAGGTCTTACCGGTACCGGCAGGACCCAAGCCAAACGTGATGGTATTTGAGCGGATGGCATCCACATAGCGCTTTTGACCGAGCGTCTTGGGGCGAATGACGCGACCGCGATACGAAAGCAGCACGTCATCGCGAAGCGACGTAGCCTCGTGCTCACCGTCGCGCAAGACGGCCAGGCAGCGAGAGACATCGTCGGCAGAAAGCGTGCGCCCGGAAGCAGCCTCACGAAAGGCATGTTCGAAAAAACGCGCGACCAGTTCGACCTCGTCCGGGTCACCGCTCACGGCGATGCTGTCGCCACGGGCGACCACGTGGGCGCGAACTGAGCTCTCCAGCGCACGAAGGACGCCGTCGCCGGCACCCAAAACGCGCGAGGGGTCAATACCCTCGGGAACGGTAAGTCTAATCTTCGAGGCTTCCATGAACCTCCCTGCGTGCATGGACCAAGCCGGAATCATCGACTCCGATGATAGCAACATCGAGCAGGCACGGGGCTGTAAGTCCACAGGTATCGTCAAGACGGGCATGATGGAACGAGCCAAGCGTCAGGTTGTCACCATACTCGAGCACGGCACGCTCGACCGTGCCCACGCGACGACGAGCGTCGGCAATAGCGAGCTCCTGTGCGGCGGCCCGCATACGGCGGCTGCGCTCGGCCATAACCTCGGGTGGCACCTGGTCGGGCATGTCGGCAGCAAGGGTACCGGGACGCTTGCTGTAGCGGAACACGTGCATACGCGAGAAACCCACACGGCGGCACAGCGCCAGCGACTCCTCGAACTCCTCGTCCGTCTCACCAGGAAAACCGACGATGACATCGCACGAAAGGGACGCCTGGGGTAAGTTGGCGCGAATTATACGCACCGTGTCCTCAAAGGCCTCGGCGCTATAGGGACGGCCCATGCGATGCAGGGTCGCCGTGCAGCCGGACTGCACGGGCAGGTGCAAAAACGGGGCGATACGCTGCGGGTAGCGCGCCATAACCTTAAGCAGGCGCTCGGAGATATCCATGGGCTCGACCGAGGAAATGCGCACATGCGGAATAGACGTGCGCTCCATGATGGCCTCGAGCAGCTCATCGATTTCGACGTGCTCGTCGGTCGCGCTCTTGCCATCGTAGGCACCCAGGTTCACACCGGTCAGCACCACCTCGGGCACGCCGGCCTCCTGGGCCTCGCGAACTTGCTCGAGCACGGACTCGACGGGCACGGAGCGCTCGGGGCCGCGCGCCTTCCACACAATGCAATAGGTGCAGCGATGGTTGCAGCCATCCTGAATCTTCACGCCCAGGCGAGAGCGACCGAGCGCATCGACCACCTCGCCATCGCTGCAGGCGGGAACGCTATCGGACTCAACACCCAGCACCTCGCAAACACGTTCGGCGACATCTATCTTGGACGGCTCGGCAATCACGCGATCCGAAAGCTCCGACAGCTCCTCGGGATGCAAATTGACCACGCATCCGGTCACGACCACATAGGGCTCGTTTGGATGGGCCAGCGCATGACGGACGGCCTTACGGGTCTTAGCCTCGGCCTCGCCCGTAACGGCACAAGTGTTAATGACGATCAGATCGGCATCCTGGGGCTCCACAATAGCAAAGCTCAAGCGCATAAGATCGGCAGTGATACGGTCAGACTCAACCCGGTTGACACGGCAGCCGAGGTTGACGACGGAAATATGGGGTGCGAGCACGCGGGCTCCTTAATCGAGGATATCGTCGAGGGCACTCTTGATACGGTCGGTCACCGACTTCTTACCAGAAGCGACGTCATCGCCCATCTCATCGGCAAAAGCACGGAGCAGCTCGCGCTGCTTATTGGAAAGATTGGTGGGAACGACCATGCGCAGTTGCACGATCAGGCGGCCACGCGAACCGCCACCGCCAATGCGCGGCATGCCGTAATTATTGACGCTCACGGTGTCGCCGTACTGGGCGCCGGCGGGAACCGTCACCTTAACGACCTCGTCGGGCATAATGCCCTCGACCTCAATCTCGCAGCCGAGCGCAGCCTGCGCAATCGAGATATCGCTCACCAGGTACAGGTCATCACCGTTGCGCTTAAAGCGCTCATGGTCGGCGACGCGCACGTTGACAATCAGGTCGCCCGAAGGCTCGCCGCGAAGGCCGGCCTCGCCAAAGCCGCTCACACGAAGCTGGCGACCGGTCGAAACGCCGGCGGGAATATCGATGTCGATCTTTTCGTGCGAAGGCGTGCGGCCTTGACCGTCGCAGGTCTCGCAGGGATGATCGATAACCGTGCCCTCGCCATGGCAGTCGGGGCAAGGCGAGGAAGACTGAACCTGGCCCAAAAACGATCGCTGAACCGTCGTGACGTAGCCCGTACCGTGGCAGCGGCCGCACTGCTTTTCCAGTGCGCCCTCTGCCCTACCGGTGCCATTGCAGTCCTCGCAAGGAGCAAGGCGGTCATAGCTGATTGTCTTTTTGCAGCCGAGCGCCGCCTCCTCGAGCGTCACCGAAAGCGAGATGGCCATATCACGTCCGCGACGACGCTCACGACGGCTGCGGGCGCCACCGCCGGCACCGCCGCCAAAGAACGACGAGAACAAGTCGTCCATGCCCATGCCACCAAAGATATCGTTGATATCGACGTAGCCGGAGCCACCGGGGCCGTCGGCAGTGCCGTAACGGTCGTAGTTAGCACGCTTCTGCTCATCGGAAAGAACGGAATATGCCTCGTTGAGCTCTTTGAACTTAGCCTCGGCCTCGGGGTCGTCCGAAACGTCCGGGTGTACGGTACGGGCCTTCTTTAGAAACGCGCGCTTAATCGTCCGCGCGTCGGCATCCTTGTCGACGCCAAGCACCTCGTAGTAATCCCTATTTTCCGACACGACCGAATCCTTCCGACTTTCATTATTGTCACAGTGCGTCCTATACCCAAGCTGGGCCGGCCGCAAACAGAGGGTTTGATGTTATTGCATTGCGTAGGGCGAAAGCATGGCACGTTGCGAGCAGCTCGCAAACCAAACCGACACGAGCGCAAACATAAATCCGTTGGCAAAACCGTTGGCAAACTGCATCGCGCCGCGCTTCCACCACAGCAGGCTGCGGTGCAGCACGCCGTCCGAGAGCACCATGAACAGGCCCATGGCAAACGGAATAAAGCACA
Source organism: uncultured Collinsella sp. (assembly GCA_900552155.1). Classification (GTDB taxonomy): domain Bacteria; phylum Actinomycetota; class Coriobacteriia; order Coriobacteriales; family Coriobacteriaceae; genus Collinsella. The sequence goes on along the minus strand of URYU01000170.1, from coordinate 70 downwards.
TCACGGCAAAGGCCGAGACCACGCCCGAGATGGCCGATAGCACCAAAAACGGCGCCACGATGCCCATCAG
>URYU01000169.1 GCA_900552155.1 uncultured Collinsella sp. | reverse complement strand
GCGTGTTGCTCATCGGCGTTTTCTGCGGCAGGGGTTTCCGCCGTAGCGCTTTCGTCCAAGATGGGGTCGTCGATGTCGATACCATCGCAGGTTACAACGTCAGTATCTGCGATGACGTCTGCGGAATCATCAATATGCTGTTGAGTCTGGGGGTCCAGCTCGTCTGTCATAGGCATGTGCTCCTCATCGTTGTTTGTCACCCTATGATAAAGTTTCGCGCCGACATCCCACGCGCCGCAGCAAAGTTTCTAAACGTGTTCGATGGCTCGATTTGATAACAATAACTCGGCCGTTTTATCCAGTATGTACTAGACTATCCCTTCGCCGAACGACGTGGTGCCGTTCGCCTACCGCAGTCTTTTATTTTCGCTTGAACACGCTAAAGTTGCATCTCAGCTTTTGGCGCGTGAAGTTGGATACGCGCAGTCGGCGGGCGTGCCCGTCGCGATTTGAAAGGACTTTGTATGGGACTTTTCACTGGTAAGACCGTGATCGTCACCGGCGGCGGCAAGGCCACGCTTAAGGACGGCTCCGCTGGTTCCATCGGCTACGGCATCGATATCGCATTTGCCAAGGAGGGCGCGAACCTCGTCATCACCGGCCGCAACGTCGCCAAGCTCGAGGCTGCCAAGGAATCCCTCGAGGCCGAGTACGGCGTCAAGGTTCTGCCTGTTCAGGCCGATGTCTCGGCTGGCCAGGACAACGAGGCCGTCGTCCAGAACGTCATCGACAAGGCCATTGAGGAGTTCGGCCGCATCGCCGCCGTCGTCAACAATGCTCAGGCCAGCGCCTCGGGCGTGACCATCGCCGATCACACCATGGACCAGTTTAACCTGGCCATTTACTCCGGTCTGTATGCTACCTATCTGTACATGCAGAAGGCCTATCCGCACCTGAAGGAGACCAAGGGCTCCGTGGTCAACTTTGCCTCGGGCGCCGGCCTGTTTGGCAACTATGGCCAGTGCAGCTATGCTGCCGCCAAGGAGGGCATCCGCGGCCTGACCCGCGTTGCCGCCAACGAGTGGGGCAAGGACGGCATCAACGTCAATATCGTTTGCCCGCTTGCTTGGACCGCTGCGCTCGAGAACTTCCAAGATGCCTATCCCGAGGCGTTCAAGGCCAACGTCCACATGCCGCCGGCGGGTCACTACGGCGACGTCGAGAAGGAAATCGGCCGCGTTGTCGTTCAGCTCTGCGGTCCCGACTTTAAGTACATGAACGGCGAGACCGTCACCCTCGAGGGTGGCATGGGCCAGCGTCCTTAGGGGTTACGCGGTTTTACCAAACCGCGTAACGCCTCGACGCTGCGCGGTCACCAGAGCGACCGCTCGCTGACGTCGCCAGAGCATCGGCGTTGCCTTGGCTGTTGGAGATGATCTCGTAGTCGTTGGGGACGTTCTTAAATGACTAGTCATAAGGGACACTCTTGCCGGCACTTGGGGACAGTCCCTAAGTGCCGGCAGATTGGGACACTCCTTTGCAAGATGGCGCTGAAGAGTGTCCCCAACAACTAGTCGTTTAATGCATCAGTTTCTGTCGAGTCGGTGCTCTTTGAGGGTTGCCCGTATAATGGTTTGCGTATGAACCGCAACCAAGGAGTTCCAGTTTATGGACCAGAGCCTTTTTAAATTCGACCTGATCGCAGAGGACCCGACGACGCATGCGCGTGCCGGCGTGCTGCACACCCCGCACGGCGACATCGAGACGCCAATCTTCATGCCCGTGGGCACCAAGGCAAACGTCAAGGGCATTCCTACCGAGACCGTCAAACAGCTCGGCGCCCAGATCGTGCTTGCCAATACCTATCATCTGTCCATGCGTCCCGGCGAGGACACTATCGCCGAGCTGGGCGGCCTGCACAAGTTTATGAACTGGCACGGTCCTATCCTCACCGACTCGGGCGGTTTCCAGGTGTTCAGCCACAACGACGCCGTCAAGCTCACCGACGAGGGCGTGCGCTTCATCGTCAACGATTACGACGGTCGCCACGTGTTCTGGACGCCCGAGGACAACATGGAAATCGCCATGAAGCTCGGCTCCGACATCTGCATGCAGCTCGATCAGTGCCCGGGCTATCCCGCCACGCGCGCCTACGTTGAGCGTGCCGTTGAGCTGTCGAGTATGTGGGCCGAGCGCTGCTATAAGGCGCATAACCGCGACGACCAGGCGCTCTTTGGCATTGTTCAGGGCGGCATGCACCTAGATCTGCGCCTGCGCTCGCTGCGCCATCTGGAGGAGTGCGGCGACTTCCCCGGTTACGGCATTGGCGGCTACTCGGTGGGCGAGGACCACGAAACCATGTTCGAGACCCTGGCACCGCTCGTAAGCGAGTACATGCCCAAGCACAAGCCGCGCTACCTGATGGGCGTCGGCAACCCCACCACCCTCGTGCGCGGTGTGGGCGTGGGTATCGACATGTTCGACTGCGTGCTGCCGACGCGTACGGGCCGCATGGGTACGGCGTTCTCCAGCGAGGGTCGCCTTAACTTCCGCAACGCGCGCTTTGCGCACGACGACGGCCCCATCGACCCCACCTGCACCTGCCCGGTGTGCACGGGCGGCTACAGCCGCGCGCTCATCCGTCACATGGTCACGCAGAAGGAGATGCTCGGCGGCATTCTGCTTTCGATGCACAACATCTACTACCTGCTCAACCTTATGCAGCGTGCCCGCCAGGCCATTATCGAGGGCCGCTACGGCGCGTTTGTGAGCGACTGGATGAACAGCCCTGCGGCGGTGGACTACTAAGAGCGGCGCGGGCGCTTGCAGAGCGCGGGCAACGGCAAGGGGCGAGCGGCGGCCGGTCGTCACATTTGCTGACACCGGCCGCACGACCGCTGACCGATAGCTTGCAAGCACTTGATGCATCGTGGGTACCATACCGAATAGTTGATGTTCGGGCGGGTGTTTGACGCATGGCGTCGACCCCGCCCGTTTTCTTTTTCTCGATAGGAGCACCCATGATTAAGAATGAGAACGTCGAGGGCGAGCCCGCCTACGACGAGACGTACCGCCGCGGCCCCGTGGTCATGCGCGGCCCCATGATTCCTAAGGACAACACCTACGCCAACCTGCTGGCGCCCGAAGATTCAACCGACTGGTTGCATGCCGATCCGTGGCGCGTCCTTCGTATTCAGGCAGAATTCGTCGATGGCTTTGGCGCGCTTGCCGAGCTCGGGCCCGCGGTGACCATCTTCGGCAGTGCCCGCACGCCCAAGACCGATCCGCTCTACAAGGCGGCGCGCACGGTCGGCCGCAAGATCGCGTAGCGCGGCGTGGCGGTTATCACCGGCGGCGGCCCCGGCATTAT
>URYU01000168.1 GCA_900552155.1 uncultured Collinsella sp. | reverse complement strand
TAGCGGGCCGTATGCAACAGCATTGCTGCGTACGGCCCGTTTTTTGACGGCATTTGGTCAGCTTTTGGTTTGCTTCCGGTACTTACCCGCATGAAAGGTGCCCTCATCATCGGGGCAATGCAGTGTGCGGGAAAGGAGACCCCATGAGTGCCGCAAGCAAAAAGAGCAAGACGCAGCAGCTCAAGGAGCGTTGGGAAAACGGCGAGCTCGACTGCGGGGCGATGACGCCCGAGTTTATCAAGGGGCTCAGTCCCCGCGAGCTGGGCATGCTGGGCGAGCTGATCACCATCGACTACTTTAACGAGCGCGGCTACACCTTGCTGGAGCAGGGTTATCGTTGCACCGAGGGCGAGGCCGATCTGGTGCTGCTCGATGAGCTCGACGATGTCGTGGTGATGGCCGAGGTCAAGACCAGGCGCGTTGCGCTGGATTGCAACACGCGGGTCTTTCCCGAGGAGGCCGTGGACGCCCAAAAGCAACGCCGCTACCGCCGCATCGCGAGTTGCTATCTCATGGAACATTATCCGCTCAAGGCGATTCGCTTCGATGCCGTGGGTGTCACCATTCGCGGCGGGCATATCGCCGAGATCGAGCACCAATACAACGCGTTCGATTGGCAGGTGTCGTGATGGCGTTCGAGACGTTTGCCGTTCACGCGGCCTGCATTCGTGGCGTCGAGGCGATTCCCGTCACGGTCGAGGTCTCGCTTGCCGGCGGCGTTCCGGGCATCCAGATGCTCGGCATACCGAGTATGGAGGTGATGGAGTCGCGCGGTCGTATTCGCTGCGCGATGCGCTCCGCCGGGTTCGAGATCCCGCGCTCGGGCATTACGGTCAACCTGGCGCCCGGCGATATTCGCAAGACCGGTAGCGGCTTTGATCTGCCCATCGCCATCGCGGTTCTAGCGGCCGATGGTCAGATTCCCCGCGACAACCTCGATCGCTGCCTTATCGCAGGTGAGCTTGGCTTGGACGGTACGGTGCTTCCTGTCAAGGGCGAGGTGGCGTTTCAGTTATTGGCGCGTGATTTGGGGCTATCCTTTATCGCCGGCAGGTCAGACCAACATGTGCCGCTTGCTGGCGTTGACTGCGGATTTATCGATCATTTGTCTCAGCTTGCTCATGGTATGGGCGATGCCGCGCGGCACTACTTGGATTCCGAGGGCGTCGAGGCGACCTTTGAGCCTGAGCTCGACTATGCCGACGTGCTTGGGCAGGAAGTCGCTAAACGCGGCATGGCGCTTGCGGCGGCAGGAGAACTCGGCTTGCTCATGATTGGGTCCCCGGGATCGGGCAAGACGATGCTTGCGCGCCGTATGACCGGCATCCTGCCTGAGCTTTCCGTTGAGGATCAACAGGAGGCGCTGTGCATCCATTCGGTTTTGGGTGAGAACATTGATGGCTTGTTGGCAGGTCATCGGCCGTTTCGAAGCCCCCATCACAGCATTTCAACGGCGGGCCTCATTGGCGGCGGGCGCCCGGTGCATCCGGGTGAGATCAGCCTGGCTCATGGCGGCGTGCTCTTTTTGGACGAGCTTGCCGAGTTTCCCACGGGTGTGCTGCAGACGCTGCGTCAGCCCATCGAGCGCGGCTACGTCAGGATCGTGCGCGTCGACGGGGCCTTTACCTTCCCGTCGCGCTTTCAGCTACTGGCTGCGAGCAATCCCTGCCCTTGCGGCTTTTTGGGCGATCGCGAGGTGCCGTGTCGCTGCTCGGCGGCGATGGTCGAGCGCTATCGGTCTAAACTGCGCGGTCCTTTGGCCGACCGTATCGACATGATGATCGATGTGACCCGTCCCGACCCCCAAGTGATTATCGAGGGTGCGGAGGGCATGTCGTCTGCCGAGTTACGTGACTACGTTGTGCGCGGTCGCGCCTTTCGCGCTTGGCGCGAATCCCGCATGGACGATGCGGATGCCGAGGCCGAGGATGACGCGACACGGTCCTTTGACGGCGTCGTTTCGAACTTTGAGCTCGATGCTGCGGCGGAGAAGTGTGTGCTCGGCCTGTCGAAGCGCACGCATCTCACAGGGCGTGGCATCGTGCGCCTGGTTCGCATTGCGCGCACGATCGCAGATGTCGCCGAGAGCGAGCAAGTGACGCAGGACCACGTGCTCGAGGCGGCGATGTACCAGGGAAGGAGGGACCAATGATGGCCGAGGGGACCTTCGAGCTGCACCCAGGTGATGCATTGTATCCCGAGACCGTTTTGGAGCTTTCTGATGTACCCCAGACGCTTTATGTGCGCGGCAACCCCGAGGTGCTGTCGTCGCCCGCGCGCTCCATCATCGGCGCGCGCAAGGCTGCGCCGTATGGTCTTGCCGTGGCAGAGCGTGCGGCAAAGGTGGCGGTCGAGGCGGGAGTGACGGTAGTTTCGGGCGGCGCGGTCGGTTGTGACCAGGCCTCGGGTTGGGCTGCGGTCAACGCCGGCGGCAAACACGTCGTGGTGCTGGGGACGGGTGCCGACGTGGTCTATCCGCGTTCGAGCGCCGGGCTTATTACGCGCACGCTCGATACGGGTGGCGCGTCGATCTCTCCGTGGGGCATGGGTCCGCGCAAGTTTGCCTTTCCGCGCCGCAATCGCGTGATCGCGGCCCTGTCGCAAGCCCTCTTTGTATCCGAGGCGGGTATGCCTTCCGGGACGTTTTCTACAGCCGAGGCTGCGATGGATTTGGGGCACGAACTTCTTGCCGTGCCGGGGTCGATCCTATCGCCCGAGTCGCGTGGCACGAATTACCTCATTGCGAACGGTGCCTGCTGCATCGTAGACGAGGAATCTATCGAGATGGCTATCTCACGCATCTACGGAACCCTGCGCTACTCGCGCCCCGATGCTCCCGGCATTGCCGACCTGGATTCAACGCAGCAGACCGTGATGCATGCGCTCATCGCCTCTCCGCTCAAGGTCGACGACATCGCGGCGCTCGTCTCGCTCGATGCTGTCGGCGTACTCAAACTCTTGGGTTCGCTTGAACTCGAGGGCCTTATCGAGCGCATGATGGATGGAAGGTATGCGCCCTCCAAGTTTGCCCTTCACGCCCAGACACCCTTCGGTCACAATGGAAAACGTGTCAATTAGAAAGGTGTTTGCAGATGCAGTTCGATCAGGTGACAGTTATCGGTGGCGGTCTGGCGGGTTCGGAGTGCGCGATCCAGCTGGCAGATCGCGGGTTTGCCGTAAAGCTGTGCGAGATGCGCCCCCAGGTGAGCTCCCCGGCCCACCATACCGATCACCTGGCAGAGCTCGTCTGCTCCAATTCGTTTAAGTCGACCCGTCCGGATTCCGCGGCCGGTTTGCTGAAGGCCGAGCTTGAGCG
>URYU01000167.1 GCA_900552155.1 uncultured Collinsella sp. | reverse complement strand
GCTTGTGCCTTAGTGAGTTCCACGTTGGTGATGATGCAGCTGATGGTGGTGTTGGTGCGGTCGAGCGGCATCTGCATGGATCCGGCGGCGGCAAAGGCTGCGAGTTCCATGTCGACGATCTGGTCGCTATCGGCTGCGGCGCGCATGCCGGCGACCCACTCGCCGGTGAAGGGGTCGACAACGTTGCCGCAGGCGTTGACTGAGACCACGGCGCCCACCTTGATGGGGCCGAGCGCCACGGCAGCAGCTCCAAGGCCGGCCTTCATGCAGGTGGCAGGCCCCATGAGCTTGCCTACAGTGGCGCCGGTGCCGGCGCCTACGTTGCCCTGTTCGAGCTTGGTGGGGGTGTGGTCGAGTGCTTCGCGCACGGCGGCGATGCCGGCCTCAATGTCGGGGCGCACGGTGGGGTCGCCAAAGGCAAGGTCGAAGATACAGCTGGAGCACACGATAGGCACCTGCGTGGGGCCGACGGGAAGGCCGATGCCGCGGCTCTCAAGCTCGCGAGCGACGCCGCTTGCGGCCTCGAGGCCAAAGGCCGATCCGCCCGAAAGGCAGACGGCGTGGACCTTGTCGACGGTGTTCTCGGGTCGTAGCAGGTCGGTCTCGCGCGAAGCGGGAGCACCGCCGCGAACGTCAACGCCGCCGGTGGCGCCCTCGGGTGCCACGATTACGGTGCAACCGGTGCCGGCCTCCTCGTCCGTATAGTTGCCATAGCAAAAGCCATCGACATCGCAGACGTCAATGGCCTCGAGCAGTGTATCCATGTTTAACTCCTATCGGTTTTCCGCCGCGCCTTGTGCCCGGTCGGGATCCGTACGGTACGCCAAAATTGTAGGCGCCGGGGGATACCCAGCGCCAGATGCAATTACGAGAGTTTTTGAATCGCGCGCGCGACGCGGGCGATGGGTAGGCCCACCACGTTATAGAAGTCGCCCGAAATATCGTGCACGAGCATGCGTCCTCCTGTGCCCTGAATGCCGTAGGCGCCGGCCTTGTCCATGGGCTCACCCGAGGCGACGTAGTGCTCGATCTGCTCGTCGCTGAGCTCGTAGAACGTCACGTCGGTCACATCGACAAAGGACAGACTCTCGGCGGCATGCGGGGCGGCCGTATCGCCTGCCTTAACGATGCAGACGCCGGTTGCGACCTGGTGCGTGCGGCCCGAAAGCTCACGGAGCATGGTGCGCGCCTCGTCCTCGGTTGCCGGCTTGCCCAGAATCTTGCCGTCAAAGGTGACGATGGTGTCGGCCGCGACCGTCAGCTCATTGGGCTCGGCATGTTCGGCGGCAACGGCGGCGGCTTTGGCGTGTGCTAAGCGTTCAACGAGCGTAAGCGGGGCCTCGCCATCAAACGGCGTTTCGTCGATATCGGCAGGAATGATGCGAATGTCATAGCCCGCCTCGCGCATCAACTCGATGCGGCGCGGTGATTGCGAAGCCAAAATCATAGCTGAATGCCCTCGGCGACCTTATCGACGGCCTTGTCGCCGGCGAGCGTGCGCAGCAGCTCAAGTGCTAAGGGGAGCGACTGGGCCATGCCGCTGGCGGTGATGATGTTGCCGTCTTGCGTGACCTTCTCGCCGGTATAGGCGCCTTCGGGGAAGCTTTTCTCAAAGCCAGGGAAGCACGTGGCGTGGCGCCCCTCGAGCAGGTCGAGCTCGCCCAGGATAAACGGGGCGGCGCAGATGGCGGCGACGTGCTTGGTTGCGGCGAACTCGCGGACCACGTCGCAGCCGCGCTGATCGGCGCGCAGGTTGGTAGCACCGGGTAGGCCGCCGGGTAGCACGACGCAGTCGTACTCGTCAAAGTCGATCTCATCAAAGAGCGCATCGCAGGTCACGGGGATCTGCAGAGAGCTTACGACCTCACGCGTGGGCATGATCGAGACGAGCGTGGCGCGCACGCCGCCGCGACGCATGACATCGACCATGGTCAAGCATTCAATAGTTTCAAAGCCATCGGCGGCGAGAACGGCAACGCTGGGCATGGGGGTTCCTTTCATAGGCGGCATACAATTAGCCGTCTTATACCCCGAAGACATACGCTTGCCACGCTCGATTTCCCAATGTTTAAAATAGCCCCGTCCGAATTAGCTACCCTCACCCATCCTCAACAATCTCAATCTGTAACATCTAGACCCACTTTTGACCCCTAACTGTTACAGATTAAGACAAACGGAAACCGCCCCGACAAAACGTCTAAATCTGTAACATCTACGGACCAAAACCGGGTCTCACTGTTACAGATCGAGACAGTCCCCAACAGCACCGCCCCGTTCGGGGAACGACCGCCACAGGTACGGCGGGCAGAGGCTCACTTTTTTCCTCGGTTTTTTCTTGACGGAATCTCACCTGTTGTAGTACTTTGTCCCAGTCTAAAAACGCGTGGACTTTTCTGGGCGCTAGCCACCTTTTTGCCACGCAACCGAGCAGTCGGTTGCGTGGCTTTTTCGTCTTGGCAGCAGGTACCACATGCACCGCCAGAAGACCGCACGAGCCCACCTTCCGACTGCAGGGAACAGACGCACGAGACGTGCATCTGCAAGACAGCAGACGGAAGGGAGCCTAATGGCAGGAACAAACACAATCAAGCAACAGGCCGCCGGGGCAGGAGTCACGGGCGCGGGACAGGCCAAGGCGGCGCTCCAGGTCTTTGCGGGCGGCGCCTGCTACGGCGCGATGGCCACGACCTACAAGCTCGCCTACGCCGCGGGCTTCACCTCGGCACAGGTGGTGGCGAGCCAGGCGTGGTTTGGCTGCATCTTCTTCGCCCTCGCCACGCTCGCAGGGCACGCACTCGGGCACCGCTGGCAGCGCGTGGGCTGGAAGCTCGCCCTTAAGCTCATGGTCCTGGGAGCCCTCACCTGCCTCACCTCAATCCTCTACTGCTACGCCATGAGCGTGCTGCCCGCCCCGGTGGCGCTCACGCTCCTCTTCCAGTTCACGTGGCTGGGGCTCGTGTGGCAGACCGTCATGACGCGCCGGCCGCCGAGGCTCCTCCAAGTGGTCTCCGCACAGGTCATCGTCTTCGGAACGGTGTTCGCCAGCGGCGTCTACAAGACCGGCATCACCGGGTACGACCCCGTGGCCCTGCTCTGCGCGCTGGGGGCGGCCGTGTCCTGCTCCCTCTTTGTCACCCTCTCCGGCAAGGTCGAGGCCCCCTGCTCGTCCGAGCAGCGTGGCGTCATCGTATGCGCGGGTTCCGTGGTCATGTCGCTCACGGTGTGCCCGGACTACCTCGTCTCGGGCGTCCTCGCCCAGGGCATCCTGCCCTTTGCCGTCATCGCCGGCTTCTTTGGCATTCTCTGCCCGGTCCTGCT
>URYU01000166.1 GCA_900552155.1 uncultured Collinsella sp. | reverse complement strand
ATAATTGGGCGTCCTGTTCGTGCTTAACCCTCTAAAAACCTATGCGGGTGCCCCCACTCTCCCGGGGCCGAACGCCCTAGTTGTTGAGCATGCGGTCGAAGCTTCCCGAGTCGCCATCCCGATAGTCTGCGGTCATCAGAATCTCCTGCGGAATGCGCCCGCCCTCGCGCAGCACGTTGCGGAACTGCACGCGCGTAACCATGGGCAGATCCTTGATCGTCGCTGCCAGGTTCTGCGGCACACCCTGGTTGGCAGCCGCGGGCTCGCACTCTCCGCCGGCCTTCACGCGACGCTTATGCTCGGCGAGCATGGCGCGGTACATGCCGGCATGCAGGCGAATCTCAACCACATTGGCATTGCGAGCCTGCTCGACGATGCGCGCGCCCTCGCGATCGATATCGCCCACGTAGTAGACGTAGTTAAAGCGATAGCCAATCTCGGCCAGATAATCATCCAGTGCGTGCGAGACGCTCGCTTTGCAGCCGCCGCCAAAAATCACGCCGCCCACCTTGATGCCAAAGAGCTTGGCGTGCTTGCGGCCACGCAGCAGCTTGACGATCTCGTCGTAGGTGTCCAGGTTCTCGACCATAATGAACGGCTTGTCGGCTCCCAGCGTAAAGAAGCCCGTAAAGTGCACGGGGCGATTGGGGGCGACCTTGATCGCCTGCATGCTGATGCCCTTTTCGGTCATACGCCTGATCAGGCGCTCACCGTGCTTGCCGTCAAAAGCCTTCTCGTCGTTAAAGATCTGGTAGGCACGCTGGCGGCGCGAGGCAACCGGCGTATCGGCACCTCGGTTCTGCTCGATCCAAGCCTGGATGATTGCGATTTCCTCGGCAATCTTGCGGTTGGACATCTCGTTGTGCTGAGTGCGCTGCGGAGCCTTTTTGCCGTCCTTGCCCTCGACCTTTACGATCTGTGTCTGCTGCTCCTTGATCTTGGAGAGCGCCATAGGCGTGGGGACAACCTTGAGCAGCTGCCTGCCTAAAACGCGGGCAAGGGCAAACGCCGAGACCTCGCCGTGGGCGGCCGACTCGGGCTGCCGGGCAGCAGTATCTACTGCGGCAGACTCCGGCTTCTTCTGAGACTTGCGCTTAGAATCGCCTTGGGAATTGCGCTCGCGCTTCGGCATAGACGCCTGCTTCTGCGGACGATCGGACTTGCTCTCCTTCGCTGACTGGCGCTTAGGCTGCCCCGAAGAAACCTCGGCCTTCGCATCCTCGTTCTGCGGCGTGGTCTTCTCGGTTGCAGTCTCGGCATGGGAACTGCGGCCTCCACGATGGCGACGGCGGCGAGGCTTGCTCGACGCGCTCTGCTCCGTCTGCTCATCAGTAGGCTGCTGGCCCTTGGCCTCGGCATCAACCTCAAGCTGCGGCTCAACAGGCTTTTGCTCGCGAGCCACCGGCTCAACGGCCTTCTCGTCCTGGGTGGTCGAAACCGACTCGCCCTTCTCCTGACGCTTTACGGGATACGCACGTCCCGCAAAACCGCGGCCGGGACGACACGAACCCGGAGCCTTCTTGGCAGACTCCTCAACATCGTCTGCAACCTCAGAAGACTCTTCAACCTCACGCGCGGCATCCTGCGCTGCAGCCTTAAAGTGAGCACCGCGACGACGCTTGGGCTCTTGGGCCTCCACGGGCTTTTGCTCCTTCGTGGGCTTCTGCGACTCGGCAGCAACCTCGGTCTCAACAGCCTCGGCATCCGTCTCGCCCTTTCGAGCAACGGCGCGACGGAAGCGCTCCTGCTGGGCGCGGCGCTGTGCATCGCGCTTGCCGCCCCCGCCAAAACCGCCGCGTCCTGCCTTGGCCGTAAAGGCACGCACGACGTTCTCATCGAGCAACTCATCGGTATCGACATGCTCACGCGGAGCAGCTTCTTCCACAGCAGGCACGTCAGCGGAATCCTCGACGACAAAATCCTCGACGGACTCGGCAGGCTGCTCCTGGGCATCGCGGATCTCGGCATTGATGGTATAGAACGCCGGGCGCCCGTTAATGCCGCTACCCTCGATCTTGGTCACGATATTTGCCGCGATAAGCTCATCGCGCATCGCCTTGGTGTCACATTCCTTATCGACGGAGCGGAAAATTTGCGCCAGCGCGCTCGACTTGATCTTGAGCGCCTTGCGGCAAAGCAGGTCGTAGGCAACCAGCTTGGCACGCTCAGCAGAAAGCGATGTCTGGCTGCTCAGACGCTCAGCCAGAGCATCGACATTATTTTGGTTATCGGAATATACCGTCTTGGCCACGGGGCCCCTTTCATATGCACACATATACGTCTATATGGTACAACGCGCGCCCTTATCCACGCAAAACATCTGCGAGAGCACTCGAGCGTCACCCGCTTTTGCATGAAAAAAGACCGAGCCCGCGAAGTCGCGGACCCGGTCTTTCCGAGTCAAATGGATGGGAGATTCACCCCGTCCGACCGACTAGGCCTTGGCGGCCTCGGCGTCAGCGGGAGCCTCGGCGGCAGCGGCGCGACCGTACTCGGCCTTGCCCATCTCGGACCACTCGGGCTCCTCATCAGGCATGGAGCCAGCCTCCTTGCCGAAGAACTCCTTGAGGCAGTTGACGGCGACGATGAGGCCCAGGACCATCAGCAGGACGGCAAAGACGAGCTGCAGGCCCTTGGTGGCGGCGACGGAGACGGCGGCCGTGGTGGCGGTAGCCGGGATGGTGCCGAAGAAGCCGTAAGCCTGGACGGCGGCCATGCAGCCCATGGCGCTCTGGACCAGCGAGGTGAAGGTGCAGCAGAGCAGGAAGGCGACGGGCACGTAGAGCATCCAACCCTTGCGGCCGGTGCACTTGCAGAACACGGCGAGGGTGATCATGGTCATGCCGCCGAGCAGCTGGTTGGAAGCACCAAAGAGCGGCCAGATGTTGGCATAGCCACCAAAAGCGAGGGCGAGACCGGGAAGCAGGGTGACGACCGTGGCGAACCAGGGGTTGCCGAGGACCTTCATGTAGCCGGCCTTGGACTCGATGGCCAGGGCGTCGTTGGTCTGGGCAAAGAACTCGGAGAACGAGGTGCGGGCGCTGCGGGCGACGGCGTCGAGCGAGGTCAGGGCCAGAGCGGAGACGTTCATGGTCATGAAGACGGTAGCGAGCGTGCCGTCAACACCGAAGGCCTGCATACCGCGGGAGATGCCAGCGGCGAAGATCTGGAACGGGGTGGAAGCGACACCGGCGTTGAGGGCGCCGGTACCGGCGGTGTTCATATCGGAGAACATGATGCCGGCAACGATGATGGCAAGGATGCCGACGAAGGACTCGACGATCATTGCGCCGTAACCGACCTTGACGGCGTCCTGCTCCTTCTCGACCTGCTTGGAAGAGGT
>URYU01000165.1 GCA_900552155.1 uncultured Collinsella sp. | reverse complement strand
CCGCAGCAAGCATCTTGGCATTGCCAACGACGACGTGCTTGCCGTCGATGGTTGCCGTCACGCCATGGCCCGCGTCGTTGGTGGAGTCGCTTACGCGCTTGGGGTCGACCTCGCCATGGTAGGCGGCGCGCACGGGCTGCGCGATGGGGTGATCGGAGAACGACTCCGCAAGGGCTGCGACCTCGAGCAACGACTGCTCGGTATAGCCAGACTCGGGGTGCACCGCCACGACCGAAAACGTGCCGTTGGTGAGCGTGCCGGTCTTGTCGAAGACGACGGTGTCCACGTCGGCGAGCGTTTCGAGGTAGTTAGAACCCTTGATGAGAACGCCTAGCTTGGATGCGCCGCCGCTGCCGCCAAAGAAGCTGAGCGGCACGCTGATCACGCGCGCGCACGGGCAGCTGACGACCAGGAAGGTCAGGCCGCGCAGGATCCAGTCGGACCAGGCGCCGGTGACCAAGCCGCCGCCAAGCGCGAGCACCGCGGCAGCGCCGGTGACGGCGGGCGTGTAGACGCGGGCGAAGCGCGTGATGAAGTTCTCGGTGCGCGCCTTCTTTTCGCTGGCGTTTTCTACGAGCTCCAGGACGCGCGCGACGGTGGACTCGCCAAATGGCTTGGTGGTGCGCACGTGGATGAGACCCGTCATGTTGATGCAGCCGCTGATGATGTCGTCGCCGGACTTGGCGGGGCGGGGAACTGACTCGCCCGTGAGTGCGGCGGTGTCGAGCTGGGTTTCGCCTTCGACGATGACGCCGTCGATAGGCACGCGCTCACCGGGCTTGACCACGATTACGGTGCCGACGGCGATGTCATCGGGGAAGACCTGCTCGAGTGTGCCGTCGGGCTGCTCGACGTTAGCGTAGTCGGGCGCGATGTCCATCATGGCACTGATCGACTTGCGGCTCTTGCCCACGGCGTACGCCTGAAACAGCTCGCCGACCTGGTAGAACAGCATGACGGCGGCGCCTTCGGCCATGTGCGGGTCGGTATCGGGGAAGAGCACCATGGCAAACGCGCCGATGGTCGCGACGGCCATGAGGAAGCTCTCGTCGAAGGCCTTGCCGCGGCGGATGTTATTGAATGCCTTTTGCAGTACGTCGTAGCCGGCAATCAAAAACGGCACGAGGAACAGCACAAAGCTGGCGTAGATGTCGCCCGGGGTGCCGAATGCGGCAGTGAGGGTGCCGAGCTCATCGAGGGCGTACACCACGGCAAAAATGCCCAGCGCTACCAGGATGCGGTTGCGCTTATGCTCGAGTGATTCTTTTTTCTTGCGCTTCTTCTTTTTCTTTTTGGGGTCGGCGGTGGCCATGACTCGTATCCTCCCATTTGAATGAATGAACACTCGCTCATATAATTTCGCGAGCAAAGGCCGCGGCAAGCGCGGCCTTGCAGGTTGGCGTAAACCTGGGCTAGAGAATGATCTCGCAGTCCGGCTCGGCGTCGGCCGTAAACTCAACAACGCGGTTGAGCACCTCGTCGAACTCAGCATCATCGGCCTCGAGCGTCAGCTTCTGGGTCATAAAGTTGACGGACACGGATTTGACGCCCTCGAGCTTGGCCAGCTCGTCCTGAAGCTCGCGCGCACAGTTGGCGCAATCGATCTCATCGAGCTTGTACTGCTTTTTCATGGTGGGCTCCTTTCCCGTTTTTGCGGCTTGGGTGCAGGCCGCGCTGGCACCGTGGTTGGTTGCTATTCGCAGATATGGCTCATGCCCTGGGTGAGCAGGGTGTAGACGTGGTCGTCGGCGAGCGAGTATAGGATATTGCGCCCGTCGCGCCGGAATTTAACCAGGTGCGACTGCTTGAGTGTGCGCAGCTGGTGCGACACCGCGGACTGCGAGGTTTCGGTCGCTTCGGCGATGTCTGCCACGCAGAGCTCGCGGCCCATGAGGGCGTAAAGGATCTTGATGCGCGTGGTGTCGCTGAAGACCTTGAACAGGTCGGCGAGGTCGTAGAGAAGCTCCTCGTCGGGAAGGTCCTCGGGCGAGCAGGTGGTGGGGATCGCGGGTTCGGTGGCCTCGATGTCGGGTTTCGTTTCATCAACGCGGATGCTCATTGCAATATCCTTTCATATGAACATGCGCTCATATAATTTACTTTCGATTATATGAGTGCATGTTCATATGTCAATGACGTTCAGGTAATTCGTTGTACAAAATGATGGGGAATAGTGGACGAGATCCCGGACTGAGCGTTTTTTGATAGTCGATGCCAAGGTGGGTACCCTCGTGCCGTGCAAAAAAATGGAGTATTCTGCAACTATAGGGGGTCCGCTAATTTATTGCAGGTCATATAATGCAGTTCAAGAGTTATCTTAGGGTGTTAATCCGATGAGTTCTTCCTCAAATGTTGCCTAACGCTCTCACGCAAGAGTGATTTCGCTTCACATTTGGATCCACTCGAGGGTGATAGACACCCGACCCTGCTGAATACTCGCAATTTTGCACGTCGCTAGGGTACCCACCTTGTTAGCCGGCCTAGTCTCCGGCCCCGAAGACCCTGCCCTCGGGCGCGAGGCTGCTTGTTTGGGCAAATGATGGGCTGTCGGATTCGACAGTCTGCATGTCATCGATTGCCGGAACTTCATTAATTGTCGGGTCATCCAGCGTGATGCCTTCGAGCGTTGCTTTTTCGAGGTCGATTCGTTGACGCTCTTCGGAATCCTGGCGAAGCTGCTTCTGAATTCGCTTTTTCTCTTCTATAAACCTTCTGAGCACAAACTGTCTCAGGTCCTCTTGCATGATTTGAAAGTCTTTTGGCAGACGCGAGGGGCGTACGCCCTCTTTCCGCTGGATTGCTTCCATGACCCTAACGAAAGAGCTGGCATGCATAAAGGAATAACGACTGACGGTGATGATTCCGTACCCCATGGACGCAAGTGCATTCTTGCGCTCCTCATCGATGGCGCGGTCTTCTTCCGCGTCATGATAAAAACCGTTGTATTCAATGTCTGTGCGAGATTTCTTTAGATATGCATCCATAAAGAACTTTTTGCGTCTCGTGAGATTCTTTGCGGCAGCGGTGACCTGTACCTCGTAATCGGTCTCAATTCCCTTAATACCAAGCCCTCCTTCGCTTTTGGGCAGCGTTAGCATCATGACAAAGGCTGTTTCCATAGGAGACCGGCATCCGTCGCGCACACATTGGATCGCCTTTCGGGCAAGAGCCAGACCGTCGCATCTGGTAATGGAATTAAAGAACTGTTTCAATCTCTCGGTCGAGTTGAGCGCGAAACGCTCGGTATAGGAGGTGGGAGAGTCGGTTCCAAGGGAATAAGCGCCACATAGTTCAAAGTAGTACTCCACCAGTTCGCGAAAAGGAAGATAGGTGGCGGCCTGAAGTGCGCAAAGCT
>URYU01000164.1 GCA_900552155.1 uncultured Collinsella sp. | reverse complement strand
GCGGGCTGTAAGGTCTCTTGCTGGTCCTCGGCTTTGCCTGAGGGAACGCTCTACTACCAAACAGCCCGCCGGCACCGGGACCACTTCGTCCAAAAATCACCCGTAGAGGGCGCATTTATCTGAAGAATTGAATCCCGTGTCTTGCGGCGCTCGCTGGCGTTGCCAAAGCATCGGCTGCTACATGCCTTGGGCGCTAGTGACCGTCGCCCTTACATCTGTAACGAGTTGCTTACGCATCTCCAGGGCTCGCCGTACTATCATGAATCAGATTGAAGAGAGATGATGATAGGGAGCGCCTTCTATGATTGAGCTGCTCAGGCGTTTTGGTGGTAAGTTTCGCCGGTATATGGTGATTGGCCCTGCGTGTAAGTTGATCGAAGTGATTTTTGACCTGCTTACGCCGCTCGTGATTGCCCAGATGATCGATAAGGGTATTGGCGCACGCGATGTCAACGCCGTCGTCCACTACGGTATGGTGCTCGCCGCCATGGCTGTGATCGGCATCTCGTTTACGCTCGTCTGCCAAAAGATGGCGGCGCTCACCTCGCAGGGCATGGGCACCGACATCCGCGGCGCACTCTACCAGCACATCAATAAGCTGAGCTATGCCGAACTCGATCGCTTTGGCACGCCGTCGCTCATCACGCGCATCACCAACGACGTCAACCAGGTGCAGCTTGCCGTGGCGCTGGGCGTGCGCATGCTCATCCGCTGGCCCTTCCTGGCGGTGGGCTCCATGTGCGCGGCCCTTGCCATCGACCTTAAGCTCGGCGTGATCTTTTTGATTTGCACGCCCGCCATCGGCTTGGTGTTTTGGTTTGTCATGGCGCGCTGCATTCCGTACTACAAGCAGCTGCAGGCAAAGCTCGACCGCATCGCGCTTGTCTGCCGCGAGGGGCTTTCGGGCGCCCGTGTGGTCCGCGCCTTTGTGCGCGAGGATCACGAGCGCGAGCGCTTTGCCCTAGCCGCCGATGAGCAGGCGCATGTTGCCATCGCGGTGGGCAAGCTCTCATCAATCCTTAACCCCGTCACGTTTTTGGTGATGAACCTGGGCGTGTGCGCCATCCTGTGGGTGGGCGGCATCCAGGTCAACGTGGGCGAGCTTACGCAGGGCCAGGTTATGGCGTTCGTCAACTACATGACGCAGACGCTCACCTCCATCGTGTATGTCGCCAACCTGGTTGTGGTCTTTACCAAGGCGAGTGCCAGCGCTTCGCGTATCAACGAGGTGCTCAATTGTGAGCCGAGCATCACCGACGAGGACAACCAGCCGGTCGCCCTGCCCGAGCCGAGCGAATTGGCGGGTGGCGCTGCTCCAGTCCTTGCGCTGAGTTTTGACCATGCGAGTTTTTCGTTTGGCGCGGGCGCGGCAAATGCCGTGAGCGATGTGACCCTGGAACTGCCGGTGGGCAAAACGCTCGGTATTATCGGCGGCACGGGCAGCGGCAAGTCCACGCTCGTCTCGCTTATCTCGCGTCTGTACGACGCGAGCATCGGCAGCGTGAGCGTAATGGGTGCCGACGTGCGCGCCTGGCCGCTCGATCAGCTGCGCCGTGTGGTCGCGACTGTTCCGCAGCGCGCGTCGCTCGTGAGCGGCGCCATCCGCAGCAACCTGACCTGGCGCGACGATGCGGCAACCGACGATGAGCTTTGGGCGGCGCTCGATATGGCGCAGGCGAGCGAGTTCGTGCGCAAAAAACCTCAGGGTCTGGACGCGCCGGTCGAGGCGGGTGGCAAGAACTTTAGCGGTGGCCAGCGCCAGCGCCTGACCATTGCGCGCGCCCTGGTGGGCTCGCCACAGATCCTGATTATGGACGACTCCGCCTCGGCGCTCGATTTTAAGACCGATGCGGCGCTTCGTCACGCCATTCGCGAGCGCAGCATGCGCGGCGCTGCCGAGGGCGGTCTGCCGCTGACTACGGTCATTGTGAGCCAGCGCGTTTCGACCGTGCGCGACGCCGACATGATCTGCGTGCTCGACCACGGCTCGGTCGCGGGCCTGGGCACGCACGATGAGCTCTACGCGATCTGCCAGCTCTATCGCGAGATTTGCCAGTCGCAGCTGCGCCGCGAGGAGCTCGAGGGCCAGCAGGGGAGTGCGGCGCCCGCGTCCGCCCCGACCGCCCCCGTATCCGTCTGCGCAAAGGAGGGCTGCTAAATGAATCCGTACACTTCCTCCGGTTCGGTCGCCACGATGACGGCCAACGTGTCCGGCAACGATAACCTCAACGACCTGGGCGACGGTCCGCGCCAGCCCGGCGATCCCGAGCGCTATCCCGCCGGCGCGGTGACCCGCCGCTTGCTGGGCTATGTTCGCCCGCATCGCGTCTCGTTTACGGCGTCGTTTGTGAGTGCCGCCGTCTCGGTGATCTTGCAACTCTATACACCCATCCTCATTGGCGAGGGCATCGATCTTATCGTCGCCGCCGGGCAGGTGGACTTCGATGCGCTGCTGCCGCTCGTTACCAAACTCGCGCTCGTCGTGGTGGGAGCAGCGGCCTTTCAGTGGCTGCAGGGCTATTGCGTCAACCGCCTGTCCTACGAGACGGTGCGCGACATGCGCGTGGAGGCGAGCGACAAGCTCAGCCGCATGCCGCTCAGCTTTATCGACAGCCATGCCCACGGCGACCTTATGAGCTGCGTGGTCAACGACGTCGATCAGGTGGGCGACGGTCTGCTCCAGGGCTTCACGCAACTCTTCACCGGCGTTATCACCATCGTGGGCACGCTCACGTTTATGCTCTCCATTAACCTGACCATGACGCTCGTGGTGGTGCTCGTCACGCCGCTTTCCATTTTTGCAGCCGGTGCTATTGCCAAGCTCTCCAACAAAAGCTTTACGGCACAGCAGCGTATACAAGGGCAGCTCGGTGGTCATATTGAGGAGTACGTAGGCGAGCAGAAGCTGGTGGATGCGTTTGCCTACGGCCCGAACGCCCAAGCGCGCTTCACCGCCCTCAATGCCGAGCTCTACACCTCAGGCGAGCGCTCGCAGTTTATGGGCTCGCTCTCTAACCCCGGTACGCGCTTTATTAACAACATCATCTATGCCGTGGTCGCTGTGATCGGCTGCGTGGGCGTGATCACGGGCGTGCCGGCGGCGCTTACAGTGGGCGGCGTGCAGATTTTCCTGTCCTATGCCAACCAGTACACCAAGCCGTTCAACGAGGTTACCAACGTCATTACGCAGATCCAGACCGCGTACGCCTCGGCGCGTCGCATGTTCGCGCTGCTCGATGCACGCGAGCAGGAGCCCGACGCATCGGACGCCGTAGAGCTTGCCGCCCCGCAGGGTGAGGTGACCTTTGAGCATGTGGACTTTAGCTATGTGCCCGACCGCAAGCTGCTGCAGGATATCTGCATCGAGGCCAAGCCCGGCATGCGCTTTGCCCTGGTCGGTCCCACGGGCTGCGGAAAGAAGAC
>URYU01000163.1 GCA_900552155.1 uncultured Collinsella sp. | reverse complement strand
CCGAGGCGGGTACCAAGCTTCAGGGCACCATTAAGAGCTCGGTTGGCCTTGGTATTCTGCTGTCTGAGGGTATCGGTGACACCATGCGCGTCTCTCTCACGGCCGATCCGGTTGAGGAGCCGCCGGTCGCCTGGGGAATTTTGCAGTCGCTGGGCCTGCGTCGCCGTGGTCCCGAGATTGTCTCGTGCCCCACGTGCGCCCGCTGCCAGGTTAACCTCATTCCCATCGCCGAGGAGGTCACCGAGCGGCTTAAGAACTACTCCGCGCCGCTTTCTATCGCTGTGATGGGATGTGCCGTTAATGGCCCCGGTGAGGCTTCTGATGCCGACCTGGGCGTTGCTTGCGGACGTGGGCAGGCCTTGCTCTTTTCGCATGGCCAGATCATTGGTAAAGTAGCTGAGGACCAAATTGTCGACGCGCTTATGGCAGAGGTCGACAAACTTATTGAGGAGAAATAAATGACTCGAGCAATGTATATGTCTAAGCTCTATGCGCCGACGCTTAAAGAGGATCCGGCGGACGCTGAGCTCGCCAGCCACCGCCTGCTGCTCAGTGCCGGCATGATCCGCAAGGAGGCCGCCGGTCTGTATTCTTATCTGCCGCTCGCATGGCGCTCGATCCGCAAGATCGAGAACATCGTGCGCGACGAGATGGATGCTGCCGGCGCCCAGGAGCTCATGATGCCTATCATGGTCGATGCCGAGCTGTGGCGTGAGTCCGGCCGTATCGATGCCTATGGCAAGGAGCTTGTGCGCTATGACGACCGTCATGGTCGCGAGTTCGTCCTGGGCCCCACGCACGAGGAGACCGTCACGGCCCTGGTGCGCAACGAGCTGCGCTCCTACAAACAGCTGCCCGTCAACCTGTACCACATCCAGGATAAGTTCCGCGACGAGTTCCGTCCCCGCTTTGGCCTGATGCGCGGCCGTGAGTTCATCATGAAGGACGCCTACAGCTTCTCTGCCACGCAGGAGAGTCTGCAGGAGGAGTACGACAAGATGAAGCAGGCCTACGCCAACATCTGTGAGCGCTGCTACATCAAGGCCCTGCCCGTTGTCGCCGACTCCGGCGAGATCGGTGGCGATACCTCCGTCGAGTACATGGCTTTGGCTGACGCCGGCGAGGCTTCGCTCGTCTATTGCGATGACTGCGGTTTTGCCGCCGATGACGAGGCTGCAAGCACCAAGGTTGTCGTGACCGAGGGTCCTGGCGACGGTACGCTTACCAAGGTCGAGACTCCGGGCATGGGCACCATCGAGGCCGTTGCAAAGTTCTTCGGCTTCCCCGAGAACGGCACGCGCAAGTCGCTGGCACTCATCGACGCCGAGGGCAAGCCTGTCGTGGCCATTGTTCCGGGCGACCACGAGCTCAATGACTGCAAGGCCGAGCACGTCTTTGGCAAGGGCTATCGCATGATGACCGACGAGGAGCTCCAGACCTACGGTCTGCATAAGGGCTTTATCGGACCGGTTAACCTGCCCGAGGGCATTCGTCTGGTGTGCGACGAGAGCCTGCACGAGTCCAAGCAGTGGGCCTGCGGTGCCAACGAGGTCGATTATCACTTTACCGGTGCCTGCCCCGAGCGCGACTTTACCGTCGATGAGTGGGCCGATCTGGTCACCGTTGTCGCCGGCGACCCCTGCCCGCACTGCGGCAAGCCGCTCTCCGCTGCCCGCGGCATCGAGGTCTCTCAGGTCTTCCAGCTGGGCACCAAGTATTCCGAGGCCATGGGTGCCACCTTTATGGACGAGGACGGCAAGGAGAAGCCGCTCATCATGGGCTGCTACGGCGTTGGTGTGTCCCGCTCACTCGCTGCCGTCGTGGAGCAGCACAACGACGAACACGGTATCGTCTGGCCGGTCTCCGTTGCCCCGTACGAGGTCGCGATGATTCCGCTCGATCCCAAGAAGGAGGAGTGCGCTACCGTCTGCGAGCAAATCGTTGATGGCCTGTGCGCCGAGGGTATCGAGGTTGTCGTCGATGACCGCGACGAGCGTCCCGGCTTTAAGTTTGCCGACTCCGACCTCATGGGCTTCCCGTATCAGGTCGTTCTGGGCAAGCGCGGCCTCAAGAATGGCACCGTTGAGCTCAAGGACCGTGCCACCGGCGAGCGTGAGGACGTGGCGATCGACGAGGTCGTCGCCAAGGTTGCCGAGCTTGTGAAGGCTGCCCGTCGCTAATTGACGATTTCGCTTGTAGTTCGCTACACGGGGCGGCCCTGCATTTCTCCAATGGGGGAGATGCAGGGCCGCCCTTTTATCTTGCCAGCGTACTCAATCGCTAAAAGGAAACCCCACAGCCCATGCGAGCTGCGGGGTTTCCTTTGTGCCTCCGATGCGAAATGAATCGCTCAGATATTACTGATAATCGACGACGTCGATCCAGTTCTTCAGGAACTCATCGTTCACGTTGCGCTTACGAGCGAGCTCGGAAGCGGCGACGATGCTCGTCCACTGACGCACGACCTGCATGGGCATGTCGGCGCGGTCGCAGTAGAGCTCCAGGTAGGCCTCGGCCTGGTCCTTGCTGTTGAGGGCGAAGAGCAGGTAGGTGGTGGCAACGTCGGCAGCAGGGGAGCCCTGGGTGGCGTGTGCCCAGTCGCACACATAGAGCTGGCCGTCGTCGCCGACGATGACGTTGGAGGGGTTGAAGTCGCCGTGGCAGACCTTGAACTCCTTGGTCATGCCGTCCAGACGCTCCTGAAGGTTGTAGCGCGTGGTGGCATTGAGCTGATCAAGGCTGTCGATCATGCGGGCGAACTTG
This sequence comes from uncultured Collinsella sp., assembly GCA_900552155.1. Lineage (GTDB taxonomy): Bacteria > Actinomycetota > Coriobacteriia > Coriobacteriales > Coriobacteriaceae > Collinsella. Next base: position 666 of record URYU01000163.1, on the reverse strand, counting down.
TCGCGCTGACGGTTGAGCAGCGGGGAGGTGTAGCCGTGGATCTCGATCTGGAGGTCGACGAACATCTCGAGGTACTCACCAAAGCGCTGGGGCTCGGCAGTCATCTTCTCGGCAAGGGTAGTGCCCGGAACCTTCTCGGTCACGAGCGCCCAGCCGTTGGCGTTCTCGAGCTGGGAAACCTCGAGAGCCTTGGGGCTGCGGATGCCGCACTCATTGATGCGGGCAAGATTCAAAGCCTCGTTGAACACGTCGGAGACAGGCTTGGTCTCGTTAAAGACCTTGACGATCTTGTCGCCCAGGTCGTAAACGACCTTGTTGCCACGGCGGACGAGCTCGGTCTTGGAATCGGGTAGCAGCATGGTTGCATCCTTTCAACGATGCGATAGAAGCGACGGCGGGGGTGTGTGAAACACCCGTGCACCCCCGCCGCAAAAAACCGTGCTAAAAACTAGCAGACGGCGTAGTCCTGAGGCTCGCGGCCGTAGTAGGCGTCCAGGTAGAGCTCCTTGATCTCGCTCATGAGCGGGTAGCGCGGGTTAGCGCCGGTGCACTGGTCGTTGAATGCCTGCTCGGTCATCTCGTCGAGGGTGTCGAGGAAGTACTGCTCGTCAACACCGTAGTCGGCGATGGTCTTCTTGACACCGATGAAGTCCTTGAGCTCCTCGA
>URYU01000162.1 GCA_900552155.1 uncultured Collinsella sp. | reverse complement strand
CCCCGCAAGACCACATCGAACGCGCCGTTGCGCGCATCAAGGAGCTTTGCCGCTAATCATGGACCAGACCGTACCCGCATACGCCGCCGAGGCGGCCGATTACGGGCGCAGCCGCGACCCCGAGCCGGGTGAGGGCGCGCTCGTTAAGAACGTGCGTCCCGAGTCGCCCGCATGGGATGTGGGTATCGAGCCGGGCATGCGCGTGCTCACGGTCAATGGCGAGAAGCTGACCGATATGATCGTGTGGCTCTGGGAAGCAGACGACGACACTGTTGAACTCGATGTTTTCGCCCCGCGCGACGGCACCGTCTCCCCTGTGGAGCTCGACCGTTTTCCCGGTGAGGACTGGGGCCTGGAGTTCGACGGCCCCATCTTCGACGGCATGCGCACCTGCGTCAACGCTTGCGTGTTCTGTTTTATGACGATGCTGCCCAAGGGCGGCCGCTCCACGCTCTACATTCGCGACGACGATTATCGCCTGAGCTTTTTGCAGGGCAACTTTGTCACGCTCACGAACCTCACCGACGAGGACGTGCAAAACGTCATCCAACGCAACATGAGCCCCATGAACGTGTCGGTCCACGCCGTGCGCCCCGATGTACGCCGCCGCATGATGGGCCGCAACGCCCAACGCGGCATGGACGTACTCGAGGCCATCATGGCTGCCGGAATCGAGATTCATGCGCAGATCGTGCTGTGCCCCGGCATGAACGACGGCGAGGAGCTGGAAAAGACCCTGCGCTTTTGCGAGGAGCACGAGCAAATCACGAGTCTGGGTATTGTGCCGCTTGGTTTTACCAAGCATCAGAACCGTTTTAGCTGGTCCTACAGCGACAAGCCCGAGCTGGCGCGCGAGACTATCGCCATGATCCGACCGTTCCAGGACCGCGCCTACGAGCGCTTTGGCCGCCACACCTTCCAGATGAGCGACGAGTTCTATCTGGACGCCGGCATCGAGCCTCCCGAGGCAGACTTTTACGACGGCTACCCGCAGTACTACGACGGCATCGGCATGATCCGCTCGTATCTGGACGAGACGGACGATGTTCTTGCCGCCGACGCCGAGCGTCTGGCCCGCGTCCGCGAGGCAATCGCCGCCCGTGGCCAGCGCCTGCTGTGCCTCTCGGGCGCCAGCGCTCGCGATACCGTGGCGCGCTTCGTGGAGTCCCCACACGGCCTTTCCGGCGCCGTCACGGCCATCAAGAACCGCTACTTTGGCGGCAATGTGGACGTAACCGGCCTCATCGTCGCGAGCGACATCCTGGAGCAGCTGCCGCAAGATCTGTCGGGGGTTATGCTCTTTGTGCCTAAGCTCATGTTCAACGCTGACGGCATGACGCTTGACGAGTATCATCGTGACGATTTACTCGCAAGCCTTACCAGTCGCGGCGCCGAGGTTCATGTGGTGTCGACCATGCCGCATGAGCTGCTCGATACCCTGGAGCACATCCTTGGCATTGTGCCTGCCGACTCTACTAATTCCGCTGACCCTATCCATTAAAGGAGAGCAGATGAAACCTATCGTCGCCGTCGTCGGACGCCCCAACGTGGGCAAGTCCACGCTCGTTAACCGCCTGGCCCAGACCTCGGACGCCATCGTCCACGAGTCCCGCGGCGTCACGCGCGACCGCTCGTATCACACGGCCGATTGGAACGGCCGCGAGTTCACCATCGTCGACACGGGCGGCATCGAGCCGCTCAAGCGCGATGACGTGTTTGCCACGTCCATCCGCGACCAGGCACTCGCCGCCGCCGAGGAAGCCGCCGTCATCCTGTTTGTGGTCGACGGCCGCACCGGCGTCACCGAGGAGGACGAATCGGTCGCCCGCATGCTCAAGCGCTGCGACAAGCCGGTTTTTCTGCTGGTGAACAAGCTCGACAACCCCGATCGCGAGAACGACAGCATCTGGGAGTTCTATTCGCTCGGCATCGGTGAGCCCACGCCGCTCTCGGCCCTTCACGGCCATGGTACGGGCGACCTGCTCGATGACATCGTGGCCCTGCTTCCGGAGGAAGAGGACGAGGTCGCCGATGAGTTCCCCGACGCGCTGAACGTCGCCATCATCGGCCGACCCAACGCCGGCAAGTCATCGCTGTTCAACCGCATCCTGGGCGCCGACCGCTCCATCGTGTCCAACATCGCCGGCACCACGCGCGATGCCATCGACACCGTCGTCGAGCGCGACGGCAAGCACTACCGCATGGTCGACACCGCGGGCATTCGCAAGAAGAGCACCGTATACGAGAACATCGAGTACTACTCCATGGTCCGCGGCCTGCGCGCCATCGACCGCGCCGACGTGGCGCTGCTCGTCGTCGATGCCTCCGTGGGTGTCACCGAGCAGGACCAGAAGGTCATGGGCCTTGCCATCGAGCGCGGCTGCGCCATCGTGGTGCTGCTCAACAAGTGGGACCTGCTCGACGACGACCGCAAGCGCGAGGCCTGCATGGAGACCGTCGACCGCCGTCTGGGCGTCATGGCTCCCTGGGCTCAGTACCTGCGCATCTCGGCCCTGACCGGCCGCAGCGACGAGAAGATATGGGCGATGGTCGACGCTGCCGAGAAGACGCGTTCGCAAAAGATCAGCACCTCGCGCCTCAACACGTTCCTCACCGACTTGCGCGAGTTTGGCCACACCGTGGTGGACGGCAAGCGCCGCCTGCGCATGCACTATGTGACTCAGACGGGCGTCAACCCGCCGACGTTTACGTTCTTCGTCAACCACAGCGACCTTGTCAACGACACCTACCAGCGCTACGTGGAGAACCGCATGCGCTCGACCTTCGACTTTGCCGGCACGCCCATTCGACTCTTCTTTAGGAAGAAGGAGCAAAAGGATGCTTAATCCGATTCTGCTGACCGCCATCTGCGCCGTGGTCTCGTTCTTTATCGGAGCGATTCCGTTTGGCCTGATCCTGGGCCGTGTGTTCAACCACACGGACATTCGCAAGGCGGGCTCCGGCAACATCGGCACCACCAACGCGCTGCGCGTGGCCGGCCCCAAAGTGGCCGCGCTCACGCTGTTGCTCGACTGCCTTAAGGGCGCCATCTGCGTCCTTATCGCCCGCCCACTCATCGCGAGCGTGGGCTATGGCTTCCCTGTGAGCATCATGGCTCCCGGTGCCGCCGGCGACTGGATGCTCGGCGTCATTTGCCTGGCTGCCGTGTGGGGACACATCTTCTCGCCCTACCTTAACTTCCACGGCGGCAAGGGTATCGCCGTGGGTCTGGGCGTAATTCTTGCCTGGTACTGGCCCATTGGGCTTTCGTTGCTGGGCATGTTTATCGTGGCTGTCGCCATCACCAAGTTCGTGTCGGTGGGCTCACTTGCCGCCGCCATCGGTCTTCCCATCGCTGCCTGCGCGGTCTTTCCGTACAGCAGCCTGGGCCTCAAGTTTTGCATGGCGATGATCGGCATCACCGTGGTGTGGGCCCATCGCGCGAACATCAAAAAGCTCATGACCGGT
>URYU01000161.1 GCA_900552155.1 uncultured Collinsella sp. | reverse complement strand
CCATCGCGCCGAGAGTACTGCGGGGTCAGCCCGTGGGAGGCCAGGGCGCCGCTGACCGGTGGACGGCACCGAGCCGTCATCGAACTTGGAAGGGGGAGGCCTCGCGGCCTCCCCCTTTTTGCGTTTACGGGCTTTTGTCTCACATAGTAGCTGTGTTTTATAACCCTCGTTTGTCGCATCTTCTGTGAACGGGCTACAATAACTTAGTCTGTGCGATATGGAGGTGAACATGGCTGAAGCTGGTATCGGCGTTGATATCGTCGAGATTTCCCGTATGAAATCAATTCTTGAAAAGACGCCGTCGTTTGCTCGGCGTGTGTTTACCGAAGAAGAGCGTGCGTATTGTGATGCATCATCGCGTCCCGCTGCTCACTATGCCAGCCGCTTTGCTTCGCGCGAGGCGGTACTTAAAGCTCTCGGCACGGGTTTTAGTCAAGGCGTTGGTCGCAAGGATGTTTCGGTTACGCGTGATAAACTCGGCAAACCGAAGGCGCTGCTTTCGGGCCGTGCTCTCGAGATCGCTCAAGAGCTGGGTGTTGTTGAGGTCGCTCTTTCCATTACGCTTACAGGAGACTTAGCCGTTGCGAATGCAATCGCGATTACCGAAGATGCTCGGCCTAAGCCAAAAGAGGAAAAGGTGAGTACCAAGAAACGCGTAGCGCAGACATTTAAAGAGGCTCGCTCTGTTTTAGATGAGCTTGAGCAGCTGCAGAATTCAGCATTGACGGAGCACCTGGGCGATGCTTCGCAAGATACGCTAGGAGCATAGATGAAACCGGTTTTGAGTACCGAAGAAGTCGTTCGTCTCGAGGACATCATCGAACGCGAAGGGACTTCGAAGGCCGAGCTTATGGAGCTAGCGGGTGAGTTTGCCGCCAACGAGGTCTTGAAGCTCAATCCCGATCGGGTTCTCGTTCTGGTCGGTTTTGGTAATAATGGCGGCGACGGTTGGGTTGCCGCCGATATTCTGAGCCATAAAGGTGTGGACGTCGATATCGTTTCTCCGGTTGAGCCGGATGAGATTCCTGCTGCTCTGGCACGTCATGTTGCTCGTCGTACTGCCGGCCGCGATGTGCACGTTTGTGTCGGCCCCTCGCGTGACGAACTCGAGGTTTTGATCGATAAGGCCGATGTTGTTGTTGATGCCATTTTTGGTACCGGTTTCCACGGGAATCTGCGTGCGCCGTTCTCCATCTGGATTCCTACGGTCAATGAATGCGCCGATTGTGTCGTATCCATTGATGTCCCCTCGGGCCTGAATGCCGAGACTGGCGTTGTTGATGACGACTGCATTCGTGCCGAGCATACGGTGACGATGATTGCGCCCAAGATTGGTCTGTATAGCGCTGATGGCCCTGAGTATGCTGGCGATTTGATCTGCGGCAATCTTTACGACCGTCTTGACGAGGTCATCGATGATGTCGACCACGCCGCCGAGATTGTCGAGCCCGGTGACTTAGTTGATTACTTTGCTCCACTACCTACGAATATCGATAAGTATTCCCGTGGCTCTGTGCTTATTGTCGCCGGATCTGCGCAATATCCTGGTGCTGCCATTATGGCGGCCAAGTCTGCAGCTCGCGCGGGTGCTGGTTACGTGGCAGTCGCGGCTCCTGACGCCTGCGCCAATCTTATTCGCATGGCACTTCCTTCGATTCCCGTCTTTGCTATTCCGTCTGATTCCCGCGGCTCCTTTGGCGCCGCTGCGCGCATGACTGTGTGCGAGATTGCAAAGAAGTACAGCTGTGTACTGTGCGGTCCCGGTATGACGACATCTGCCGGCGCTATGCAGGTGGTTTCGGGCTTGCTCGAGCTTGATGTGCCGCTTATTTTGGACGCCGATGCACTCAACTGCCTTGCTAAGATTGCCATTGACGGTATTGATAGTAATCCCGAGATGTATCGTCGCGAGCAGCCGTTGGTTATGACGCCGCACTATCGTGAGCTTTCGCGTCTGGTTGCCGGTGACGAGGTGAACGACCTTGGTACCGCGATTGCGGCCGCGCAGAAGGTTGTCTGGGCTGCAGGCTCCGACAATCTGGTGGTCATTGCCAAGGGGCCGACGACGGCTATCTGTGGCGTTGAGCGTGTGCTGCTGCCGCTCTCGGGTCCGGCTTCTCTGGCAACTGCCGGTTCGGGTGATGTTCTCGCGGGTATTTTGGCCGGCACGCTTGCCACCATGCGCGACGAGATGGATCGTTGGGAGTTGCTGTATTCGTACGCCGTCGCACTTCACAGCTACGCCGGTTTTGCCGCGGCGACGGAGTATGGTGAGAAGAGCGTCATCGCGACCGATCTTATCGACTTGATCGGTCCTGCCATGGAACTGGCGGCAAAGGATGCGCTCGAAGATCTGGGAATCATGGACGAAGGGTCGGATGACTAATCATGAATAAAGCCGATTTGACGCGCTGGTCCTGGGTCGAGATCGACCGCGGGGCGCTCCGTCGCAACACGAGGGCCTATAAGAACTTGCTGAATCCACGTCAGCGCCTGTGCTGCGTGGTCAAGGCCGATGCTTATGGTCATGGAGCTGTTGAGTGCGCCAAGATCATGTATTCGGCCGGTGCCGACATGTTTGCCGTGGCGACGGTTAACGAGGGCGTTGAGCTCCGACAGGGCGGGATTACGAAACCAATCCTCATCCTAAGCGAGCAACCTATCAAAGCCATTCCGCCGTGACTCGAGTATGATATCATGCCCTCGGTCTATACGTCTGACTTTGCTCTTGCGTATGGCGAATGTGCCGTCGCGGCGGGCAAAGTGGGCAAGTATCATCTCGCCATCGAGACGGGCATGAATCGTATCGGCGTTCACTACACGCAGGTGCTCGACTTTATCCGCGGTATAAATTTCCATCGCGGTATTCAGTGCGACGGCGTATTTACGCACTTCGCCACGGCCGATGAACCTTCGGGCTGGGACTACAAGCTGCAGTGTCAGCGCTTTACCGAGGCCGTTCAGGCCATTAAGGATGCGGGTTTTGAGTGCGGTATCGTGCACTGCGCCAACACGCCGTCCTCGATGCTCGACCCCTCGATGCATTTTGATATGATCCGCGCCGGCGTTGGCTTGTATGGCATGCAGCCGTGCGAGCTGAGTGGCCGCGTGATGCAGCTTGATCCCGTTATGAGCGTCCATGCGCGTGTGACGCGCGTGGCACACCCTGCGATGGGTGAGGGCGTGGGCTACGGTTTTACCTACCGCGTACCGCGTACGCGCGTTCAGATCTGCACGCTGCCGATCGGTTATGCCGATGGCCTATCGCGTACGCTTTCCAATCGTATGGATGTGCTGTATCGCGGCGAGCGCGTGCATCAGGTTGGCAATATCTGCATGGACCAGTTTATGGTCGCCATTCAGTCCAACCCGGCCCACGAGATTCCCGAGGCCCAGGAAGGTGACGCGAAGAACATAGAAGGAACCGAAGGCGATGCCGAGCTCAATATAGACGAGGAGGCACGGAGTCGCGGAAC
>URYU01000160.1 GCA_900552155.1 uncultured Collinsella sp. | reverse complement strand
CCGCCTTCATACACGCCGGAATATCAAGGCCATCGATCACGCCCATGGTAAACCCGGCAATATACGAGTCGCCGGCACCCACGGTATTAACGACCTTCTCCGCCGGTACGATCCCGCACTCATAGAAGCGCTCACCGTCATAGGCACTGCTTCCCTTCTCGCCAAGCGAGGCAACCGCAACGCGCGGTCCCAATTCCTGCACGAGGCGTACCCAGTCTCGCAGCTCCGGAGTGTCCTCAACAACCGACATGAACGCATAGTCTACGTAAGGAAAATGAGCCTCGCATGCATATTCGGGATCCTGGCTGAACACCGAGAAGTCCATAACCACCGTCTTGCCCGCATCATGCCATTCGGGCAGGAGGTCCAAACAATTGCCAAACAGGTCGGTATGAATGATGTCATGCTCTAGGATAAACGCCCGGTCATCTTCATTCGGACGATATGTCTCCATTACGCCATCGATTGCCTCGAGATGCACGCGATCGACGCCGTCTTTCAATGCCATGAGCATCACCGAGGTGTCGCCATCCTCCACCCGCAGATGTGAGATATCGAGCCCCTCAGCGGCCAGCGCCTCTCTCATCTTGTCTCCGTACTTGTCCTTGCCGACAACCGACACGGCGGATACCGAAACGCCCATTCGTGCAAGATGGATACCCCAGTCAATGCCATTACCAGTCGGATAGAACACGCCGCTGTTTTGATAGACGTCCGCACAGCAAAAACCAGCCGCGCACGCTTTAATACCCATGGTCTTCTCCAATGTTCAAAAGGGGACCCACCACATGGCGAGCCCCCTTTTCGCGTTTCGCTTATTGTTTTGCATCGGCCGTCCAAGGCCTCATAGCCAGACCGCCGTACGCTTTCTTAAGCTATTCGACGATTGGTGCTCCGTGGCCCCAAGAACCTTCCATGCCGCACACGGTCGAGGCAAACCCGGCAGCAAAGTCGAGCGCGCGCTCGATGGCCTCGGCGCCATCCTCACCGCGCTTGGCGGAATCGAGATAGCACATCAAAAACGCGGTGAGGAGCGAGTCGCCCGCCCCCATGGTGTCCTTCATGTCCGTTTCCGGTTTAGCCAGCTGGCGGTAATAGCGCGCGCCGTCGTAAGCAATGCAGCCCTCGGCGCCCGCCGTAGCCGACACAAAACGCGGACCCAGGCCCTTCACCCATGCCAGACGTTCGCGAATCTCGTCCTCACTCGCGGCATCCGCCGCACTAAAGAAAGCGAAATCGACGTAGGGCGCAATCTGCTCGTAGTACTCATCGGTGGAGTCGTCCGAAAAGTCAAAAGAGACCGTGACGCCCGCAGCCTTCAACTTGGGCAGCTCGCGCTCGGTGAAGCAATAGTTGCCCGAATGAACCACATCGAACTGCTTCATGTACGCAAGGTCAAAGCGATCGAGGACATAGCGCGCATCGCCACGGATACCGCCCTCGTTGGAGCCGAGGAAGACACGGTCACCGTCGACGACGGTCACGCGAGCCGCTCCGTTCTCGCCAATCATCTGCTCGCACTTGTCAAGCTCGATACCCTCATCCTCGAGGCTTGCAATGACATGCTCGGCAGCGGCATCATTGCCAAAAATGCCCATGTATGCGGAGCGTGCGGCACCGCATTTCTTGGCATAAACGGCGAAGTTCACCGCATTGCCGCCGGGATACATGGTGTGGATATGCTCGTAGCGATCGACGACGTTGTCGCCAAATCCGAGCGCGTTAACGTTAAATGCCATGGCCTTTGCCCCTTCTAGTACTCGACAACACCCATATAGCGACGGAAATCGGGATCGTGATCAAACACCTTGCCGCGTGCAGCACGCAGCTCGCAGTTCATGGCGTAGAACAGCACCGGGTCCAGATAGGCACGGACGCTCGCCGGCACGGCTTCCATACCGTACTCCTTGGCATCGAGCACCATCAGCGTATCGGTATGCGTCTTAAGGAACGCCAGGGCGCGCTCGTCCTTAGCACGGCACTCGCTGGAGCCCAGCTGCAGGAAGTAAAAAACGCCATCCTGAGTAGCCTCGAAGGGGCCATGGAAGTACTCGGCAGAGTGGATGTAGCTGCAGTGCTGCCACTGCATCTCCATAAGAGAGCAGATAGCGAAACCGTAGGTCTGGCTAAAGTTGGGACCGCTGCCCAGAATATAGAAGAACTCGTGCTCCTGGCAAAGCTTGGCAAAGCGATCGCCCAGCTCGGCATTTACCTTCTCGCGTGCCGAGGGAAGAATCTTATCCATCTCGGCGATACCGGCATACATATCGGCAAGATCGGCGTAACCCTCCTGCTGATCGAGCAGCTCTGCCGCAAGCGACAGCGAAATGCCAGCGGGGACCTCGGCCTGCGGCACGCCCTCGCCCCACGGGTAGACCCACGTGGTCCATTTACCGGTGTCGATCTTAGATCCAGCGTTGTCGGTCTGGGCGATCACCGTAGCGCCGGCAGCAAGGGCAATCTCGCAGCCCTCGACGACCTCAGGGGTGTTGCCACTGTGGCTACAAGCGATGACCAGGGACTTCTCGCCCAGACGACGCGGACGCATGATATCGAACTCGCGAGCCGTATAGATATACGAAGTGAAGGTGGTTGCCTCGCGCTGCAGAAGCTCATGGGCCGGGATCAAATCGATCATGGAGCCACCACAAGCAATCCAGTAGACGCTGTCGAACTTGCCCTTCTCGGCAATTGCCTCTTTGATCAGATCGTGTGCGTTCATATCCAGTTCCTTTCTTGTTTGGCCGCAATCAATGACGTTGGCTGCGTGGCCGATAGTTGTTTTAGTCAATCAGATATTTCTCGAATGCGGCCATGTTCTTGGCATCTGCCGCCGCCGGATCATCGTAGTAACGACCGTCCGTGATTTCCTGGCCCAGCATGCCGTCGAAACCATGGGCGTTGAGTGTGGCAACGAAGGCGTCCATATCGTGCTTGCCATCGCCCCACAACTGATGGCCATACGGGTCACCGTCGATAAAGTGCATCTCGTGAATTGCCCCATCACCAAAGGTGGCAAACCAGTCCTCGAGCGTCTCGCCAGCAACGCCCATCGCGGTTGTATCAACCATGGGCTGTAAGTACGGGCTCGCGACCTCGTCAATCATGCGCTTCGCATCGGAAACCGTCGTCACAAGGTTGCTCTCCTCGGGACGCAGGCTTTCCATCGTAAGCACCAGACCGTGCTCGCCGGCATACTCCGCCAGAATGGACAAGTGCTCGCGGCTGCGCTTCCAGGCTTCCTCGCGGTCCTCGTCCCAGTCGCCCCAGCCCGAGTTGACGGACATACGGTCGCACCCAAGTACCTCGGCAAGCTCAATGCCGTGCTTAAAGTACGCCAGGCTGCGCTGTTCATGCAGCGGTTTGCGTGCGCAGTACTGCCAAGGATAGACAACGTTCTCGGGGCACAGAGTACGATACCTAAGCCCACGGTCTGCAGCCTTTTTCGCCAGGACCTCAGCCTCAAAGTAGCCCGTGTGGTCGAGCGTCGCCTGCGGCTCTGCGCACCACAGCTCAATGGACTCAAA
>URYU01000159.1 GCA_900552155.1 uncultured Collinsella sp. | reverse complement strand
GCCGGGGTGCTGGGCACCCTGGCCGGCAAACAAAAACGCTACGCCACCCATGCGCACGCACCCTTCAGGACGTGCTCGGCGCCATCGACCAGGTCGTCAACGATTTCGCGTGCGCTCTGGCGCTCGTTGACCATGCCGGCAATCTGTCCACACAAAAACGAACCCTCTTCGTAGTTGCCGTCCTTGGCGGCCTTACGCAGCGCACCGGTTCCCATAGCACCGAGCTCCTCGGCACTCGCACCGGAACCCTCGCTCTTGGCATAGGCGTTGGTGAAGGGGCTCTTGAGGGCGCGCACCGGATGTCCCGTCGAGCGACCGGTCGCACGCGTCGAAGTGTCGTTGGCCTTCAGGACCATCTCCTTGTACTGCTCCGAGACGGTACACTCATCGGCAACGAGAAAACGCGTGCCCACTTGGACGCCAGCGGCGCCAAGCATAAAGGCGGCCGCCACCCCGCGGCCATCCGCGATACCGCCGGCGGCCACAACGGGAATGTCGACCGCATCGACGACCTGCGGCACCAGTGCCATCGTCGAGGTCTCGCCAATATGGCCGCCCGATTCGGTACCCTCGGCAACAACCGCCGTGGCTCCACGACGTGCCACGAGGCGCGCCAGCGCCACCGAGGCAACGACCGGGATGACCTTGATGCCCGCCTCGTTCCACGCCTTCATGTACTTGGCGGGATTGCCGGCGCCCGTCACGACGACCGGCACTCGCTCGTCAATCACGACCTGCGCGACCTCGTCGGCAAACGGGCTCATGAGCATGACGTTGACGCCAAAGGGCTTATCCGTCTTGGCGCGCAGCTCATGAATCTGGTCGCGAAGCCAGTTGGCGTCGGCGTTCATGGCCGCGATGATGCCTAAGCCACCCGCCTCGGACACTGCGGACGCCAGCGAGGCATCGGCAATCCAGGCCATACCGCCCTGGAACACGGGCTTTTCGATGCCGAGCAGATCGCAGAGAGGAGTCTTGAGCATCTCTACTTCTCCAATGCCGCCTCGACCGTATCGGCGAACTCGCCGACCGGCTTGGGGGTCTCCTCGGTATCGAGCTGGATGCCAAACTCGTCCTCGACGGCGACGAGGATCTCGACGGTGCCCAGGCTGTCGAGACCAATCTCCTCGAGCGTGGACTCGGGCTTCATCTCGACATCGTCAAGACCGGCGGTCTCGCGGATAACGTCGCAAACGCGCTCGAAGGTCTTCTGATCTGCCATGGTAGTTCTCCTTTGTTTGTGCCCTAGGGGCGTTTTTTCCTATGTGCAACTACTTCCAACGAAGCAGATAGCCACCTATATCCAGGCCGGCGCCAAATCCAACGAGGGCGATGGTGTCGCCCGCATTCAGTGCGTCGGTGCGTGCCAGACGGTCAAGCGCAAAGGGAATGCAGGCGCTCGAAATGTTGCCGGTCTCGCGCAGCGTTCGAACCACGCGCTCATCTGGCACGCCGAGGCGCTTGACCGCCTGACTCAGGATTCGTTCGTTAGCCTGATGGAATACAAAATGGTCGATGTCTTCGACCGAAATGCCCGCATCGCCCGCAAGCTTATGGACCGTGTCGCAGATGGCGTTGACGCCGAACTTGAACACGCGGCGGCCATTCATGGACAGCACGCTCTTGCTATCTGCGGAAGCCTTAAACGGCGAGGTGCCGACCAGACCGGGAACGTGTAACGTCTCGACGTCGGGCGCCGTCGAAAGCTCAACGGCAAGGGGGCTGTCTCCCCCAGCCTCAATCACTGCGGCGCCTGCCCCATCGCCAAAGAGCACGCAGGTGGCACGGTCGGTCCAGTCGAGTGCGCGCGTCATCTGCTCGGCGGCAACGACCAGCACGTGCTCGGCGCGACCGCGGGCGATATAGCCCTCGGCGACATCGAGCGCAAATACGAAGCCGGCACAAGCCGCCGAGACATCGAAGGCAGGGCACGTCGCGCCAAGTCGCTCAGCAACGGCACACGCCTCAGCGGGAACAAGGTCAACACCCGACGTCGTCGAGCAGACGATCAGATCCAGCTGGCTCGCGTCGATTCCGGACACCCGGAGTGCCCGCTCGCTCGCCGCTACGGCAAGGTCGTCAAGTGACTCGGTGGTGCAGACGTGGCGGCTCTTGATACCTGTGCGGGTAAAAATCCACTCATCCGAGGTATCGAGGAACTCAGACAGCTCGTCATTGGAAACACTGCGCTCAGGAAGCGCCGAGCCTGTTCCAAGAATCGTGAAACCCATCACTAACCTCCTTTGAGTTGTTGACGTGTTTACATCGACCAAGAGAGGATAGCGCATTTTAGTCGTTGTTGACGTGTTAACATTAAATTGTCCAAATGCGACAAAGGCTTCACATTGTGTCTATCTCTCGACACCATTGCGCGATTGCCTTATTAACTTAGGAGGTAGCAGTTGTTATGGATGCCAAATTAACGATAGTCGACGTAACCGGATCGACCAACGATGACCTGCTCGAGGCAGGAAAACAGGGTGCGCCGCACGGCACAGGACTTGCCGCCCGCACGCAAACGGCAGGACGCGGCCGGCGCGGCCACAAGTGGGATTCAACCGCCGGCAACCTATTGCTTTCGATTGTCCTGCGTCCATGCGTTAATCCCGCAAAGTACTCTGGTCTTGCCGCCGTCAGCGGCCTAGCGGTGCTCGAAGCACTCGAAAAGCAGGGTCTTGCAAACGAGATTGGCCTCAAATGGCCCAACGACCTGGTCGCGAGTGGACGCAAACTCGGCGGCATTCTGGTCGAGGCCGCACGCGATAACGAAGGCAAACCTTTCGCCGTCTGCGGCATTGGTGTCAACGTAAACTACACGCCCCAAGAGGTGCCCGATGGCGGCCTGGCGGCAATTGGCCTCTCGGACCTCAACGAGAGCGTTCCCGCCGTCGACATGCTCCTCGATGAGGTCTATCACGCAGTTATAGACGCTGTAGATACCTGGGCAGAGCGCCTCAACGCCAAGGAAGAAGACGCCGGTCCGCTCGCGCCCGTCCACGACGAATATATCGCTCACCTCAATTGGATCGGGAAGCACGTTATCGCCCGCTCCCCCGCTGGAGACGAGCTGGCACGAGGCATCTTTAAAACCGTCGATGCCTTTGGTCGCGCGTGTATCGAAACGGAAGGCGGCTTGCGATCCTTCCATTTTGAGGAGGCATCGCTGCGCCCCTTGAGCGAATAGGTCGCCGCAGCCGTCGGCTCGGCAGCATTACCCGGCAGTCCAAACCATCATTCAAAACAAAAGAGCCCCGCTACCAAGATGGCAGCGGGGCTCTGTAAGCTATGAGCGATATCGCTTAGAGCTTGATGTCGATGTCGACGCCAGCGGGGAGGTCGAGACGCATGAGCGAATCAACGGTGCCCGAGGTGGGGTCGAGGATGTCGATGAGGCGCTTGTGGGTGCGCATCTCGAACTGCTCACGGGAGTCCTTGTTAATGTGCGGCGAGCGGATAACCGTGTACAGGTTGCGCTCGGTGGGCAGGGGGACAGGACCGGAAACGCGAGCGCCGGTCTTCTGAGCGGTCTCGACGATGAGCTTCGCGGACTGATCGACGACCTCGTGATCATAGCCCTTGAGGCGAATGCGGATCTTCTGGGTAGCCAACTTAAACCTCCAAA
>URYU01000158.1 GCA_900552155.1 uncultured Collinsella sp. | reverse complement strand
AATAATCATCCAACCCGCGTGATGGTGCTTGATACTCCGGAGCTTCTGAAGAAGGCTGCTGATTGTCAGCCTCGATTTGCTCGTGATGGGTCTATCTTTGGGGCTCCGCTTATCTTTCTTATCTGCAGCGTTACCGACGATGCTTGGGTGCGCCCTTATGACCAGATGAACTCCAGTGCCATCGACACCTCGATTGTTTGCGATCAGATGATGATGGAGGCCGAGGAGCAGGGCCTGGGTACGTGCTGGGTGTGCCATTTTAAGCCCGAGGTGGCCGGTGAGCTGTGCAGCCTGCCCGAGGGCACCTATCCCTATCACATGCTCGTCTGCGGCTATCCTGCCGACCATATCGCCGATCCTGAGCATCGCGAGGCCCGCACCATTCCCCTCCCCGACTTCCTCCTCAAGTAGATTTTTGGGACATGCCTTAAAATCCACCTTTGACCATGCGCCCTTCGCCGAGTCCTGTGCCCTCAAACGCAGGACGCGGCGTTTTATTTTGCAGACTGCACACAGCCACAAAAAAGGACCCGCAAGCTGCGGGCCCTTTCTAGGCGCTACATGATAGCTGGATATTAGTCCAAGTCGTCGGCGGCGAAGTTGTCGATCGGTGCGAAGGGATCGGCAACGGGGATAACCGGCTCGGCGACGGGCAGCGGCTCGGCAGCAGGAACGGTCACAGCCGGAGAAGCGGCGGAACCGACCGGCGTGGAAGCCATGAGATCGGACGGGAAGGAGTTCTGAGCATCGTCCATGAAGTGCTGGATGAGCTTGAGGTACTCAGCCTTGAACTCCTCACGGGAAGCCTTAAGACGGTCGATCTCCTCAAGCTCGGCCTGCTTCTCGGTCAGGGCCTGGCGGATGACCTCGCGGGCCTTGGCGTCGGCCTCGTTGCGGATGCGGTCGGCGTTCTCGTTGGCATCGTTGACGATGCCCTCGGCGGTCTGCTGGGCAGCAATCAGGGCAGCGGAAATCTGGCGCTCCTGAGCGGAGAAGTCGGGTGCAGGAGCGGCCACAGGGGCGGCGGGAACGGCCTGTGCGGCAGCGTCCTGAGCCTGAGCAAGCTGGGCCTGCGTATCGGCGAGCTGCTGCTCGGTGGCGGTCAGACGACCCTTAAGATCGACGATCTTGGCGAGCATGGCATCGACCTCAGAGGACAGGGTCTCCAGGAAGACGTCGACCTCGGCGGGATCGTAGCCGCGCTTGGCCTCAGAGAAGGTCTGAGCCTGAATGTCAGCAGGGGTAATAGCCATAACAAGTTCTCCTTTATCTTCGCCTTGGCGCCTTGCGCCCGACGTGAGTTACTAAGCCAGTTTTATATGAGTATACCTATAAGAAGTTGCAGAACCAGCTTCTGCACCAACTGCAACGCAATAATCGCAACGACCGGTGAAAAATCGACGCCGCCCATGGGCGGGATAAACCGGCGGAACAAATTGAGCCACGGGCCGCACACGCTATCGAGAACAGCGGCGATATCCTGCAGCAATCCACCCTGCTTCATAGGGATCCACGTCATAAGACAGTAAACCACGATGAGCGTGGAGTAAAAGTTGAACAGCGTATTGACCAGCTGGACAATGGTGTAGATGTTGATGAGAATCTCCTCGTCTTGTCTTTACTTAAGGTAGCCGTCGGCACGGAGCTTCTTGAGGTCCGAATCCTTGACCTCGCAACCGGCGGGCAGCACCATAAACACGCGATCGCCCACCTCTTTGACGGTGGCACCCAGACCGCAGGCAAAGCCGTAAGAGAAGTCCAGGACGCGCTTGGCGACCTCAGTACGAACGCCCACAAAAATCAGCGCGACAGGCTGCTTGGTGCGCACGCGGCGCACCACGGTCTCCACGTCGTCATAGCTCTCGGGGCGCAGGACATAGGCCGGCAGCTGCGGCGTAGCGTTGATGATGTTGCTCGCATACGCCGAGGCATCGCTCGGTGAGGGAGCAGGTGCGGGGGCAGCAGCGCGGGCACGTGTACTCTCGGCGTAGCTCGACGGCGTGTCGGAGGCACCGGGACGATAACCGCCCGCAACCGTCTCCTGCGAGCGCGATGGCGGGTTGTAGGTCGTAGCGTGGCGAGAATCGTCACCGACCAGCTGGCCGGAGCGCGTGTATACGGCCACCGACTCGGCCTCGCCGCGGCGCGTCTGACCCAACAGGCCGTTGCTCGGCTCATCCTGGGTGTAGAAGCCCTCGCCCGAGGCACCGCTGTAACCGTTGTTCTGGTAGCCGTCGTCATAGCCATCATCGTAGCCGTAGTCGTCGTCCTGACCATAACCCTGGTCGTACCCCTGCTGGCCGCCCAGGTGCATCTTATTTTTAATCTCGTCAAGGAAGCCCATGGTTGTGTCCTCTCGCGGTTTAGTGCAGGCGCTCCGATAATCAGTGCGCACTTCAGAGCCTTATTTTACTGCAAACTCCGGGCTAAATACTACCCTGCCCAGGCGAACGAGCGTAGAGCCTTCCTCAAGGGCAGGCTCAAAGTCCTCGCTCATGCCGCAGGAAAGTTCGGGCAGGCTCAGGTCGGAGTGCGTCGCCTCAAGCTCATCCCTTAGCTCGCGAAGTCCGGCAAAGGTGCGGCGCGCCACATCCTTATTCCCCCGTGGCGCCATAGTCATAAGGCCCTGCACACAAATTCCCTCAAGCTCCGCAAGCTCACCCGCGGCGTCTCGAACCTCGTCGGGCGAAAAGCCGCCCTTGGACTCCTCGCCGCTCACATTGACCTCAATCAGCACGCGCTGGGGGCCGGAGAGCTCGCCCGCCTCAATCTTGCGGACCGCACGGCTCGAGATAGCCTGAGCCAAATGCAGCGAGCTTACCGAATGAATCAGCTCGGCCGAGCCCAGAACGGCATTGATCTTGTTGGTCTGCAGGTTGCCGATCATATCGAAGCGCACCTCGGGTAGCTCCGGATGCTCCGCGAGGCCCGCAAGCTTGCGAACGAGCTCCTGCGGGCGGTTCTCGGCAAAATGGCGATACCCCGCCTGGATAGCGGCAACGGTCTCATCGACGCCAACAGTCTTGGAGACGGCAATCAGGCGCGCGGCATCGTGGGGACGGCCCGCGCGATCGAGCGCCGCATAAAAACGCTCCAGAATCTGCTCGCGGCGAGCGCGCATCAAGTCCAAATAGTTATCCATTGCCAATCGCCTCCGCTAACAGCCATACAAGTAGTCTCATGCTAACGCAAGAGCGCGGCCTCGCATGTGCAAGGCCGCGCTCACTTAGGTATTTACAATCTTTCGACGAACGGGGCCGCCCTACTCCTCGTCGTCCTCGGCGTCGTCCTCGTCCTCGAGGTGCTCGAGTAGGTAGCGGAGACCCTCGCTCACCTCGTTAGCGGGCACTTTGGCAACATAGTGCGCATCGACGGCAGGCCTCATGATGACGCCCTCGCCCGAAGGCACGCGCATGCTCTCAAGCTCATCCTCGTCCGTACGGGCGATATCGCCGGCAGTCATACGCTGTCCGGTCAAAAGGAAGGTCAGACGGCAGGCGGCATCGATCGAAATCGAGGCGATGCGATCGAGATAGCGCGAGACCATGATGGCGCGGCGCAGGTCGTCATAGTTGCTGTCGTCGTCCATAAAATCTCAGTAGTCCATGAGGTTAAAGGTGCGGAAGAAATTCTCGTACGCCGCATGCACAGGATCGACCTCTCCGGCCAAGAT
>URYU01000157.1 GCA_900552155.1 uncultured Collinsella sp. | reverse complement strand
GACGCCGGCGTCGAAGAGGTCGACCTTGCCGGCGGTGTCATCCCAGATCTCGGGGCCGGTCGTGGCCTTGTGGATGGCGGGGTTGGCGGGGTGCACAAACTGGCCGGCGATGATGCTGTTGGGCGTCTCCTTCTGCAGTTCCTCGGCCTTGGCGATGGCGCCCTTCATGCCCTTGGAACCGTCGGTGAGCACGAGCTGTGCGCCGTATGCCTGCATAAGCTTGCGGCGTTCGACGGACATAGTCTCGGGCATGGTGATGATCACCTTGTAGCCGCGAGCCGCCGCCACCGAGGCGATGCCGACGCCGGTGTTGCCGCTCGTGGGCTCGATGATGGTGTAGTCGCCGCCGCGCACGAGCTTGCCGGCCTTCTCGGCCTCGTCGATCATGCTCTTGGCGACGCGGTCTTTAACGGATCCGGCGGGGTTGAAGTATTCCAGCTTGACGAGCACGCGGGCCTTGAGGTCCTCATCGGCCTCAAAGTGAGTGAGCTCCAGAAGCGGAGTGTGGCCGATAAGCTGATCGATGGACGTGTAAACATTGCTCATGGTGAACCTCCAAAGTGTTCAAATGACTGGATACCGTGTGGTTTTACGGTGTGTATAGCAGCGAAACCCACAAACCTTATGGGTTGTTCGTTTTGCTGTTGGCAAGCATAGTAGACAGTAAAGCCTAGTAACGCAATAGGAAATAGAAGATTATTACGAGTCGATTAACCATCTTGACCGGAACGGGTATTTTCAAAACCAATTTTTCGGCTAGAATTTCTACGGACTAAATGACCGAAAGGCAGCACTATACATGTTGGTTTCTACAAAGGGCAGATATGCCCTGCGCGTTATGGTCGATCTGGCCGAGCACCAGGCGGCCGGTCGCATCCCGCTCAAAGAGATCGCGGCGCGACAGGGGATTTCCGAGAAATATCTCGAGAACATCTTGGCTACGCTCGTGCGCGCCAACATGCTTTCGGGCATGCGCGGCAAGGGCGGCGGCTACGTGCTCACGCGCCCGCCCGAGCAGTACACGGTGGGCGAGATCCTGCGCCTGACCGAGGGCAGTCTGGCACCGGTTGCATGCCTGGATGGCGACTGCAAGGGCTGCTCACGCTCGGATGAGTGCCCCACGCTCGACGTGTGGAAGAACCTGGACAAGCTCATCAACGACTACCTCGACGGTGTGACACTCGATCAACTTGTCGCTCCCAACCATGGCTACGACTACGTCATCTAACCCACGCCTGCCATTTGGGGACGGGGTAGAAATGGTAGATTCTCTCGCCCTTTGAGACTTGACAAATAAGAAGGCCGCCCATTTTTGCGATGGGCGGCCTTCGTTTTGGGCTGTTGAGACGGGCACGGCCGGAATGGCCGTTTTAGTCCTCGGCGATGCTGTCGAGGATGCTGCGCGTGATGGATACCAGGATACTGCCCATAAAGGCCGATCCAAAGCTGGCGATGGAGATGCCCGCGCCCAGCAGATTGACCGACAGGTAGCTGGCCAGCTCGAGCATAAAGCTGTTGACTACGAGCTGAAAAACACCAAGCGTAATAATAGTGAGCGGCAGTGAGATGACGGTCAGGAACGGTTTGACGAACGAATCGACAATGTTCAGGAACAGTCCCACAAAGGCAAAGCAGACCCAGGTCTCGGCAAAGCCGAAGGGTTGGATACCGGGGACGAGGAACGTGGCGATCGCGATGGCGATCGAGGTGAAGAGCCAGTTAAGCATAAAGCGCATGGCGTGAATCCTTTCTTGCGCCGGGATTGCTGGCGTCGCGTGAAGCGGCTTACGGCGGCGACCTGGATGGTTGCGCGGGCGCGCCGCGGTGTTTGGGCGCCCATTGTCTCAAATATTCGTGGAGCTTACGTGCGCATATGGTTTCTAAACGGCGTTCGTCCTGAAAAACGCGCCGCTGGCAGAGAGTCTTGTCGCTTTAGTTTGGTGGTGTGCTACACTGCTACGGGCAAAAGCCACAGGCGTTGCCCTATTGCATAGAACGGGCGAACGATGCCCGATGTCAGTATCAACTTCGATGCCTTTTGGCGGGTTTGGCGGTGATCGATGAATATCGAGAACATGTTTGACAAGCCTGATGTCAAGCAGCTGGTCCACGCATTTAGCCTTTTGGACGACGAGAAGGATATCCAAGCGTTTTTGACCGATATCTGCACGCCGCGCGAGATTTGCGACCTTTCTCAGCGTTTGCAGGTTGCGCGCTATTTGGACGAGGGCGAGCCTTATGTTGAGGTTCAGGCCCGTACCGGCGCTTCGTCCACCACGGTGAGCCGCGTTTCAAAGGCGCTGAACGGCGAGTACGGTGGCTACCGCAAGATCCTCATTAAGTTGGAGGATGGCGAGTAGGCCAGCGACAACATTGAATTACGAAGAACCGTCCCTCCGGGGGCGGTTTTTATATGCCTGCTATCGGCTGGTGCGGTGGGTTCAGGTTGCTTTGTACCAAAAGATGGAACTGCGGTGGCAATGTGTCCGCTTGGGCGGGTAGGATGGATGCATTGATTATTGCGAACGGTTTGAGCGGAGGACCATGCCTGTTCGAATCTATACCACCAATGCCGGCACGGATTTGAGCGATGCCGAGTCGGCGCTGCTTGCCGACCTTATTGCCCGTCACGGGCGTGCCGTGTTGCTGGCACCAACGTTTGCCGAGCTCGATCTGTGCCGTCATGATGCGGCGGAAGCCGGCATTTCGCTGGGTATCGACTACAAGACACCCGCATCGTGGCTTCGCTCGCTTTGGGAGCTTTTGGGCGACGGGCGCGGTTTCGTCGACAACCTGCAACGTCAGATGCTGTTTTCGGATATGATTGCCCGCCGCGACGATGCCGACCTGCAGCCGCTTTCGCGTAGCCAGGGCACGGTACGCATGCTCGCGCGCATGGCCCGCGATGTGCTGCCGGGTGTGGCGGGGACGACGGCCGAGCGATGCGGTGGCAACAATTGCCAGCCTGAGCCAAAAAGCGATGCCGAGGCTCGTGTGTTTGAGCTTTTGCGTGCCTACGCGGGCGGTTTGGACCGTCGAGATATGGTCGAGCCCTGCGAGGCAGCCGACATTATGGCCGGTGCCCTGGCCGATAGCCTGCCGGCGTGCGCCCGCGCCGTATGCGTGCGCGGTACCACGTCGTTTACGCACGGTCTACTCGAGCTGCTGTCTGCCGTGGCGAACAATGGGGGAGAGGTCGTCGTGCTGCTTGCCCGCGAGCAGGCGGCGATGCGCGAGGAGCTTGCCACGGCATTTGATGCCCGCGGTGTGCTGTTTGAGATCGCGCCGCTGGGGGAGGACGCCGTCGCGTCTGATGTCGCTTGCGGGGCCGCCGCTCAGCCTGCCTTTATTGAGGTCGCCGGCCCCCATGCCCGTGCTCATGTCTATGCGGACGCCATCGATAAGTTGGTGAAAGCGCACAAGGAGTCCAAGGCCGATAAAGCTACTGCAACGCCCGCCGACCCCGTGCGCGTGCTCGGCGTTTCTGCCCGGGCACCCCAGCTGTTCGGCGAGCTCGCCGCCCGTTTGGCGGCGCGTCACATTGCGGCCGAGACGACTGAGTTCACGGCGTTTTCCCAGTCCATCGCGGGCAGGCAGTTTACGGCGCTCGCCAACCTGATCGAGCGTATGAAAGCCGCCGACGGGGGCAACGCAACCAAGACTGAGGGATGGCCCGCGCCGGAGCTTACC
>URYU01000156.1 GCA_900552155.1 uncultured Collinsella sp. | reverse complement strand
GGCCGGGCACGCCACGCCGCAGGCACCGCAGGCGATGCAGAGCTCGGCATTGTGCTCGGGCTTGCCGCGCATGTCCTTATTGGTGGGGAACGGCGCAAACGGGTACTTGCCCGTCGCGTCGCCGGCCTTGGCGCTAACCTTCCAAAGCTTCAGCATATTAGAGCGCCTCCTCATCGAGCGGAGCGGCCAAGGTGCCCTCGCCCGCAAGCGGCGACTTGTCGCGCCAGACGTTCTCGAACTGCTCCTTGTCGAGCACGTGGTCGCGCTTGGCGGCGACATCGGTCACCGTCACGCGGTCGGTGCAGGAGTAGCACGGGTCGAGCGAGCCGACGATCAGCGCCGCGTCGCCCACGGTGTTGCCGCGGAACATGTAGCGCAGGACCGGCCAGTTGCTGTACGTGGCGGCCTTGGCGCGCCAGCGGTAGCACTTCTGGTTGTTGCCGAGCATGGCCCAGTGCACGTCCTCGCCGCGCGGCGCCTCGGTGGCGCCGATGGCGTACTTGTGCGGGGTGTACTCCCAATCCGTGGTGAGGATGGGGCCCGACGGGCAGTTCTCGAGCATGGTCTCGATCATGTCGATCGAATCGTAGACCTCCTGGATGCGGACGGCGGTACGGCCGAAGGCATCGCAGGTGTCGGCCGTGGCGGCGTGCATCTTTTGAACGTCCGGATCGGCGTAGCCGTCGAAGGGATGGTCAAAACGCACGTCGCGGGCATAGCCCGAGCCACGCATGAGCGGACCGACCGGCGAGAAGTCGCGTGCGATCTTGCGGTCCAAGATGCCGATGCCACTCGTACGCTCAATAAAGTTGGGCGTGGAGAGCAAGACGTCGACGAGCTCCTGAACCTCGGAGCGCAGCTGGTGGATGGTCGTGAGCGTGGAGAGCTTCTGCTCGGCCAAAATGTCGCGACGCACGCCGCCGATCACGTTGAGGCCGTAGGTCTTGCGGTGACCGGAGAGCTTCTCGGCCAGGTCCATGGACTTCTCGCGGACGCGGAAGAACTGCTGGAAGCCGGAGTCGAAGCCTGTGTAGTGCGACGCCAGGCCGATGTTGAGCAGATGCGAGTGCAGGCGCTCGACCTCGAGCATGATAGCGCGGATGTACTGGGCGCGCGGCGGGACATGAATGCCCTGGGCACGCTCGACGGCCTCGGCGTAGGCCACCGAGTGGGCGCAGCCGCAGATGCCGCAGATGCGGTCGGCGAGGAACGTCACGGCGTCATAGTTCAGGCGCGTCTCGGCGACCTTCTCCATACCGCGGTGCACGTAGAACAGACGATAGTCGGCGTCGACGATCGTCTCGCCCTCAACAAACAGGCGGAAGTGGCCGGGCTCGTCGGAGGTAATGTGCAACGGGCCCATGGGGACGAGTGTGGTCTCCTTGCCCTTGGTATCGGCCAAGAACTCGTAGTTTTCCATGTCGCTCGCGGGAGCGGGACGGAAGCGGTAGTCCATGGAGTCCTTGCGCAGCGGGTACAGGCCGCTGGGCCAATCGTCGGGAAGCACCAGGCGGCGACGGTCGGGCAGACCCTCGGGAATCAGGCCGAACATGTCGCGAAGCTCGCGCTCGCCCCACACGCAGGCGGGGACGAACGGCGTCACGGACGGGAACGTCATCTTGGCGGGATCGACCTCGGCACGCACGGTAACCCAGCCGGGGTCCTCCCCCTCCATGGAGATGACGTAGTACACGGCGTAACGGCCGCACAGGGAGCGCTCGTCGTTGCCGACAATCACGGGAATCCAGCCGTAGCGCTCGTAATACAGGTAGTGGACGGCCTCGGGCAGACGGGCCAGCTTGACGGTGATCGTCAGCTGGTCCTCGCACTGCCATTCGACCTTCTCGATAGCGCCCGGCACTGCAGCACGCAGGGCCTCGACGTGGCTTTCGCAGCGACGAGCGTAGTCCTTCTTTTCAGGTTCTGCCATGGTGCTAATTCACCTCACTTGTCTTGGTCTGGGAACTGAACACCATGCGGTAGAGAGGGGCCTCGTGGAGCTCTTCGACGCTCTGGTTCAAAACGACGGACGTTGCATCCTCGACGCCGCTCGTGATGGCGACCGGGGTGGCGATACCGAACCACATGACCACGATCGCGAGGGCGATCTCGGGGATGATCATGAGGGCGGGCACCTCGTGGCGCTTCATGCCCTCGGGCGCCTTGCCGAAGATGGACTTGAGCGCGATGCCGGTAAGGGCGAAGTACACGCCGGTGAGGCCGATGGCCACGAGCACGACCACCCAGATGGGACCGGACTGAACGCCGGCCACGAAGGTGAGGAACTCGGAGATGAACAGGGCGAACGGCGGGAAGGCGGCGAGCGCGAGCAGGGCGATGATGGTGAGCGCTGCCGTGACGGGAGCGATTTCGACGACGCCCTTGATCTTGTTCAGGTCGCGGGTGTGGTAGATGTGCTGGATGTTACCGGCCATGCAGAAGGCGAGCGCCTTCGTGAAGCCGTGGAAGATGCAGTGCAGCAGGCAGGCGGCGATACCGAGCGGGCCACCGATACCCAGGCACAGCGCGACCACGCCGACGTTGTCGACGGAGGAGTACGCGAAGCGGCGCTTGATATCGTCCTGCTTGAAGATGCACAGGGCAGCCACCAGGATGGACAGCGTGCCCAGGATGAGCAGGAGCGTTCGCGGATAGGTGTCGCCCACCGTGATGATGGACAGGGAGTAGAAGCGGATGATCACCAGCATGGCGCACTTGAGCAGCACGCCCGAGAGCAGCGCGGAGACCGGGCTCGGAGCCTGGGAGTGCGCGTCGGGCAGCCAGGGGTGCATGGGGAACAGGCCCGCCTTGTGGCCGAAGCCGATGACGATGAACGCGAACGCGAGGCGCACGAGCATCGGGTCGAACTGGTCGGCGTAGGGCATGATGGAGGTGAGGAAGGCGGCCTCATGCGCGTTGGGCATGATATCGGCGGCGTTCGCGTAGATGAGCAGCGTGCCGAACAGGCCGAAGGCCACACCGGCGGTGCAGACCATCGCGTACTTCCAAGACGCCTCGAGCGCCTGCTTGTTCTTGTAGATGCCCACGAGGAACACGGTCGACAGCGTAGTGGCCTCGACCGCCGCCCAGGTGAGGATGATGTTGTTGGACAGGCAGGCGAGCAGCATCGTGAAGACGAACAGGCTGAACAGCGCGTAGTACTGCTTGGCGCGCTCGGCCGGCATGGTCTTCTCCTCGATATCGATCTTGATATAGGAGATGGAGTACACGCCGGTGATGAACCCGATGATGCCTACCAGAAGGACGAAGATCGACGAGAGCGAATCGAGATGGAGCCACAGGCCCAAAGCGTCGATATTCTGCCCGCTCGAGAGCATGGTTCCCGCGGTGACGACCGAAAGGACAAGGGTCGCCGCGACGGAGATGGTGTTGAGCCCCGCGAAGACGTTGTAGGACGTCGTCTTGGGGAGCGCAGCCATAATCAGGGAGAACACGAGAGGACAAGCGAGCAGGGCGACCGTCAGCATTGAAACATCCATGGCCTACCCCTTCAATTCGGGCAGGTCGTGGGAGTCGAGCGACGTGGTGTCGGTCCAAATCCTCACGACGACGGCGGACATGATGATGACGGCGAAGATGGCGTCGGTGGCGATGCCGATCTCGATGATCTCGGGGGCCGTGGGCGCGAGCAGAGCGAGCGTCACGTGGCTACCGTTCTCCATAAGGCAGTACCCGAAGATCTGCTTGAGGATGTTGCGCTGGGAGATGATGCACGTGAGGCCGA
>URYU01000155.1 GCA_900552155.1 uncultured Collinsella sp. | reverse complement strand
ATCATACCCTGAAGAAGGTTCTGCACGAGGCTGGCCTTGGTGGCGGCGTTGGCGACGAGGGCGGCATCGCTCCTAACTTCACCACCAACGAAGCGCCCCTCAAGTACATCGTTGAGGCATGTGAAAAGGCAGGTTACAAGCCCGGTTCCGACATCATGTTCGCTATGGACCCGGCCTCTACCGAGTTCTACAACACTGAAACAGGTAAGTACGTTTTGGCTGGCGAAGGCCGCGAACTTACCAGCGCTGAAATGGTTGACTACTGGGAGGCTCTGGTTCAGAAGTACCCCATCATCTCCATCGAGGACGGCATGGCCGAGGAAGACTGGGACGGCTGGGTCGAGCTTACCCGCCGCATTGGCAACAAGGTGCAGCTGGTGGGCGACGACCTGTTCGTCACCAACACCGAGCGCCTCAAGAAGGGCATCGAGCTGGGTGCCGCCAACGCGATCCTGGTCAAGGTCAACCAGATCGGCACGCTCACCGAGTCGCTCGAGGCCATCGAGACCGCCAAGGAGGCCGGTTACGCCTGCATCGTGAGCCACCGCTCCGGCGAGACCGAGGACTCCACGATCGCCGACCTGGTCGTGGGCGTCAACGCCGGCCAGATCAAGTCGGGCGCCCCGTGCCGCAGCGACCGTATCGCCAAGTACAACCAGCTCATCCGCATCGAGGACGAGCTTAAGGGCAGCGCGCGCTACGCCGGCAAGGCCGCGTTCTACAACATTCGCTAAACGGGCGAATTTGGCGAGGGGGAGGCTGACTCGGTTCCGCCTCGCCTTGGCTGGATGCCGCAAAGCGCTATGGGCGCTGGGCCATACGGCTCAGCGCCTTTTTTATGTCGAGCAAAGGCTGGCGAAGGCGGTGCGCGCGCTCGTGCTATAACTAGAATACTTAGCGCAAACAAACCTCAACCGCACAAGGCGCACATGGATCAGATTTACGACAACAGGTACTATTCCGCCGGTTCGCGTGAGCCGTCGCCTCGCCGTGCGCGCACGGTGCAGCTCGGTGGGTCCGCCTACGCCGGCGCCGACCGCTCCACGCAGCGCCCGACAAGTACCTCGCGCCCCAATGCTCATGTGAATACTTTGGCAGATGGACCAGTGCGCCCGGCACGTTCGTCGCATGCGTCGCGTCCCTCGGCCCAGACGCACGACAGGTCGAGCAGGCCCTCGAGCCGTCTTTCGGGCTCGGACTTTATGCACTACGCCAACGACAACGCGGTGGTCAAGGCGATCTACGACTTTACCCACGGTCCTCAGCGAGGGCTATTTATCGGCATCGTCGTTGCCCTGGTGCTCGTGAGCCTGTATTTCCCCGTGCGCGACCTGTACGTGGCAAAGCGTTCGAGCGATATCTTGGCCAAGCAGGTCGAGATTCGCCAGCAATACAATGATGAGCTGCAAAAAAGCGTCGACAAGCTGCTCTCGGAGGAGGGTATCAAGGACGCGGCATCCGAGGACCTGGGCCTGGTGATGCCCGGCGAGAAGAGGATTGAAGTGCAGGGCCTGGACGGCGATTCGGATGCCTCGTCGAGCCAGAAGTCGTCGAACGCCAAGAAGGCCAGCGAAGTTGCCAAGGAAATCGAAGAAGTCGGCAAGGACGCGCCGTGGTACATCCAAGCGCTCGACATGCTGTTTGGGTTTAACGGCGTCGAGGGCCAGACGGTCGTGTCCAACGGCAAATAGCGCCCGGAGGGGAGCCCGCAATGCCAAATTGCAAACGCTATAAGGTGGCCGCGATCGACCTGGGAACGGTGTCGTCGCGACTGGTGTTGGCCCAGGTCGAGGGCGGGGCGATTGTGGAATCGTCCAAGCATACCGAGATTACCGACTTGGGTGAAGGCGTGGACGCGACGGGTCGCTTTTGCGAGGCGGCGGTCGAGCGCGTGCTCGCTGCATGCCGCATGTTTGTGGACGAGGCGCGTGCCTTTGGGGCCGCGTGCATTTGCACCACATGCACGAGCGCCGCGCGCGATGCATCCAATGCCGCACTGCTGCTGGACGGTCTGCGTGAGCTGGGGCTCGAACCGCAGGTGATTCCGGGCGAGGTCGAGGCGCGCCTGACGTTTTTTGGCGTGGCGCACGACTTTGCCGGCGAGCGCATCATTGTTGCCGATTCGGGCGGCGGATCCACGGAGCTCGCAACGGGCGTCTATGCGCCGGAGCGTGGAGTCTTTGCGCTGGAGGGCACGCGTTCGCTGGACATCGGTTGTCGCCGTGTGACGGAGCGATTTTTCTCGGCACTGCCGCCCGCACGCGGCGAGCTTACTGCCGCTGCCGCGTGGGCGGGCGAGCAGTTCGCTGCCTATTTTGAGGGCCTGCCGAGCAATTTTGAGCGCGCCGAACGCTTGGTCGCAGTGGGTGGCACCGTCACCACACTCGTGGCGCTCGTTCATGAGCTGGAACCGTACGATTCGAGCTTTGTGCACCTGCGCGAGCTTTCGCTGGATCAGGTTTCGGCCGCTATCGAGCGCATGTCTGCGTTGGATGCGGACGGCATCGCCGCTCTACCGGGTGTACAGCCCAAACGCGCGGGCGTGATCTTGGCTGGTGCCGTGGTAATCCGCGAGCTTATGCGAGCCGGCGGCTACAAGACGCTCACTGTAAGCGAGAACAGCTTACTCGCCGGCATGGCCGCCACCATCAACGAGGCTCTCGACGGTGCGACCCCCACCATCGCCTGGACCCCCACTCTCAGCACCCTCTAAATAATTTGCGGTGAAATACGGACTAAAATCGCCCTTTCGGGCGCCAAACAGTCCCTATTCCACCGCAACTCAACAGCCGGCACCTGGGGACAGTCCTTGCGGGGCGTCCCCACAGCGCCTATGCCAGCTTGTCGATTTGCCCAATCTCCCAAAGCGGAATATTGACGAGCATGCCCTCGTCTCTATATGCCGCCAGGGAGCTCCTCACGCAACGCTCGAGCTTGAATTTTTCGCAGGCTATTTTCAGACTCTTCGCTTTAAGGTTCTCTGCCGCCTTGACTTCAAGCGGAAGCACGGTTCCCGCATGGTCGATGGCAAAGTCGGTTTCGGCATTGCCAGAGGTAGAGGACCAATACGCGGGAGTTTTGTCCTGGAGCAAAAGCTCCTGCGCGACGTATTGTTCGGTCAGCGAACCTTTGAACTCGGTAAAAACAGCGGATCCGTTAAGAACGATGGCCGGAGAGAGACCGGAGAGCGCTCCGAGGATGCCGGTGTCGATGCAGAACAGTTTGAAGCCCGAGAGGTCTTCGTAGCTCGAGAGCGGCGCCTTTAGAGCGGAAACACGTGGCACCTTATGAACGATTCCGTAGTCCGTGAGCCACTGGAGGCTTTCCTCGAAATCGCGTGCGCGCGCTCCGGGGCGAAGGGCGCCATAGACAAACTTCTTGTTCTCTTTGGCAAGCTGGCCGGGAAGGGATTTCCAAACCAACCTCATGCGCTCGATGATGCGGGCGGGTGCATGTTTGCCAAAATCGGATTCGTAAGCCTCGATGATTTGCTGCTGAAGCCTTCGGGCTTCGATGAAGTCGCGTGTCTCGGCGAAAGCGGAGACAACTTCGGGCATACCGCCGACAACAAGGTATTCCTTGAGCAAGTGTTCGAGCTTTTCGGTAACGTTTGCTAGAAGGTTCATGTCTGCGGCAAGGATGGCGTCGGCGAGCGGGTCGCCGTCGACGGCACGAACGAACTCGGCGAACCCCATGGGACGCATGGTGAGCTGGTCGATTTTGCCGACGGGAAATGACTCGTTTTCG
>URYU01000154.1 GCA_900552155.1 uncultured Collinsella sp. | reverse complement strand
CGGCGCCGAGGGCGGTCTGGCCGGCGTCAAGGAGTCCTCGGGTGATGACAGCTCGTTCCGCTACCTCGGTCAGGAGAACGAGAAGAACGGCCATCCGATGAGCATCCTCACCGGTCACGAGGTTGTTGTCGACGGCGCTTACCTCGGTGGCGCCGACGGTTCCGTCCCGGGTCTCGCCAACGTTGAGCCCGAGGGCTACGTGCGTCAGTGGAAGGCCGCTCAGGCTGGTGACTGGGCTACCGTCAAGGCCGAGCAGGATCGCCTCAATGAGATTTCGCACATCTGGGATGTCACCTCGGGCGTCCAGGGCTATGCCGGTGGCGTCGGCGCCTTCAAGACCGCTATGAACCTCATGGGCATCTTCGACAGCCCGACCATGCCGCGCCCGGTGAAGGCCATGACCGGCGAGAACGTCGAGGCGATTAAGAAGGGCCTCAAGGACAACGGTCTCTTGTAAAGTTTCCCCAGGCACCGGATCTTGGGGCGCAAGTGGTTGGGCGTGACCCTTTAGGTAAAGGCCCGACCACTTTCACCCCAACCTCGGGCACCTGGGAAACCTTTACTAAGTTGCGGCGATAACACCGCCTTCATTTCCTGTAGTTGTTTTTTATCTCCTAAGGAGAGCGACATGGAGAACAAGTACGTCTGCTCTGTCGATATCGGCGGAACTAAGATCGCGACCGCCATCATGGAGTACCCGGCTGACGGTAGTGTGCCCCATCCCGTTTTTGAGGCCGAGGTTCCTACCGAGGCCCAGGAGGGCGGCGAGGCCGTCTTCCAGCGTATCGAGGCGTCCATCAAGGCTGCTCTCGAGGCGAATCCCGATGTCGAGGTCCTTGGCGTCGGTATCGGTGCCGCCGGCGTCGTCGCTCACAAGACGGGCGCCATCGCGTATGCCAATGAGATCATGCCCGGCTGGTCCGGCGTTCAGTTGGGGCCGCGTCTGCGCGAGGACCTCGGTCTTCCCGTTGCCGTCGTAGGCGACGTGCAGGCTCATGCTCTGGGCGAGGCCCACTGGGGCGTCGGCAAGGGCAAGTTCTCCGTCTTGTGTCTTGGCATCGGTACGGGCATCGGCGGCGCATATGTCGAGAACGGCCGCGTGATGCAGGGCTTCCATGGTGCTGCCGGCCATATGGGCCACATCGAGTGCTCGGCTGCCGCCGGCATTCCCTGCGCCTGCGGGCGTTCCGGTCATCTGGAGTCGGTTGCTTCGGGCACTTCCATTGGTCGAATGTACGATGAGCGTTTTGGCCGCGTCGACCCCAGCCGTCCTTCGGTCGGTCGCGATGTGAACGACCTGTGTCGTGCGGGCGACGCAAAGGCGACCGAGGTCATCCATGACGCCGGCTTTGCGCTGGGTGCCAGCTTGGGCTCGCTCGCTAACATCCTGGACCCTGAGGGCATCGTGCTTTCGGGCGGTGTGATTCACCAGGGTCCCGATTGGCGTTCACAGACGTGGAAGGATTCGGTGCACGAGGGCTATGCCAGCCAGGCGCTCGATCCGCTTCAGGACACGCCGATCCTCATCGGTTCTCTGGAGGGCGATGCTCCGCTCATCGGTGCCGCCGAGCATCTTCTTGCCTCGTTAAAGTAAACGTATCTGCTGTAGGAGCCTCCCGAGACAACACGCCTCGGGAGGCTGTTCTGAGAAAGGTTGCAGCCTTATGACCGTCGATCCTTTGATTCAATCCCTGAAGGGTAAACTCGTCGTGAGCGTTCAGGCGTATATGGGCGAGCCGCTTCGTACGCCCGAGACCATGGCGCAAATGTCTCGCGCTTGCGAGCTCGGCGGCGCTGCCGCCATTCGCTGCCAGGGCCTTGCCGACATTGCCGCCATTAAGGGTCGCTGTGAGGTTCCCGTCATCGGCCTGTGGAAGGATGGGCACGAGGGCGTTTACATCACGCCGACGCTGCGTCACGCTCGCGCCTGCGTTGCTGCCGGTGCCGATATCGTGGCGATCGACGCCACCGATCGTCCGCGTCCCGATGGCAAGACTGTCGAGGATACTTTCCGTCCGCTGCACGAGGAGGGCGTGCTCCTGATGGCCGACTGTGCCACCATCGAGGATATTCGTCGTGCTGTCGACATGGGCTTCGACCTGGTATCCACCACGCTTTCTCACGGCGTCGCCGCCATCGACTGCACCATGGCCGATGGCCCCGATCTGCCGCTCCTGCGCCAGGCGACTGAGGAATTCCCCGGCCTTCCCATCATTTGCGAGGGCCGCGTGCATACGCCCGAGGAGGCTCGCGCCGCGATCGATGCTGGCGCCTGGGCCGTTGTCGTCGGCACCGCCATCACGCACCCCACGAGTATTACGAGTTGGTTCAAGGCTGCGCTTGAGGCGTAAGACAGGCCTCGTATCCGCTCGGGGCGGTATACTCAATATAGGCAATTGACCGCGCGGGATCCGGGTTGCTGGGTCCCGCGCTTGTTTTCGGGAGGCAGCACATGCAAAAGGGAGATGCCATGGATGCAGCGGAGCGCTCGGAGCGCATCCCCGATATCGTCATCATCACCGGAATGTCCGGATCGGGCCGCACACAGGCCATGCACGTGTTCGAGGACATGGGCTATTTTTGCATCGATAACCTGCCTCCGCGTCTCATCGCCCAGCTTGCCGAGCTCGTCGGCATCAATACGGGCGTGGGCAGGCATCTCGCCGTCACCTGCGATTTGCGTAGCCAGGGACTGTTTGACGAGCTGCTCGATGCGGTCGCCGCGCTCGAGGAGCGCGAGATGAGCTGCGACATCGTGTTCCTGGAGGCTTCTGACGAGGTGCTGATTCGTCGCTACAGCGAAAATCGCCGCCGTCATCCCATTGCCAAGCCGGGGGAGACTACGGCCGATGCCATTCAGCGCGAGCGCCTTCAGCTTCAGGGCGTGCGCGATCGAGCCGATATGATCATCGACACGAGCCGCCTACGTACCTCTGCCCTGCGCAACAAATTGCGCATGGCGTTCTCCGAGTTGTCCGACCAGCAGCTCATGGACGTTCACGTGTTCTCGTTTGGCTTTAAGCACGGTATGCCCGTTGAGGCGGACATTATGATCGACGTTCGCTTCCTGCCCAATCCGTTCTACGATCCCGAGATGCGCACCATGACCGGTCTCGATAAGAAGGTCTCCGACTTTGTTCTGGACCATCCCAAGACCCAGGAGTTCTGGAAGGCTTGGACGCAGCTGCTCGATACGGTGATGCCGGGCTATATCGCGGAGGGCAAGCCACAGCTTTCTATTGCCATCGGCTGCACGGGCGGTCAACACCGCAGCGTTGCCATCGCCGAGGCCACGGCACGTTATTTGGAAGGCGCCCAATATCACGTGAGCATTTCCCACCGCGACCTGTCGCGCGCCAACACGAAAGCATAGGCCTGCATGTCGTTTACCGCCGAGGTGCGTGACGAACTCGCGCGCTGCGAACCCGAATGTGAATACTGCGATTTGTCGACGCTTGCCGCCCTGACGCGTGTGAGCGGTACACTTTCGCTGGCCGGCTCCGGGCGGTATCGTTTGACGGTCGCGACCGAGACGGGCGCCGTCGCGCGCACGATGATCACACTGACGCATCGCATCCTTAAGCTCAAAACGGAATTCACCGTTCGTAAATCTGTATTGCATAAGGTTCGAAACTACCTCATCACCCTGCCCGATCAACCCGACCTGGACAAGGCTCTGGTGCTGCTGGGTATCCTCGACCGTAGGGGAGGACTTGTCGCCGGCGTGCCCCGACATATCGTTGCCCGTCCTTGCTGTA
>URYU01000153.1 GCA_900552155.1 uncultured Collinsella sp. | reverse complement strand
CATCATCGCGGTCGGCGTGCTGCAGGCGTTCAACGCGGTTGGTGTGATCGTGCCCCGCGACATCAGCGTCATCAGCATCAACAACCAGGCGATCGCACAGCTTACGTCGCCACCGTTGAGCACGTTCTCAATCGACCAGAACGAGCTTGCGCGCGTTGCGATTCTCACCTTGGCCGATGCGATTGCCAGCAAGCGCACAGTACGGCAGCATGCGTACCTGTCGACGACGCTGGAAGTGCGAGATAGTTTCGTGCCGGCGCAGCCGAAACGTGAATCGCGGCCA
Source organism: uncultured Collinsella sp. (assembly GCA_900552155.1). Classification (GTDB taxonomy): domain Bacteria; phylum Actinomycetota; class Coriobacteriia; order Coriobacteriales; family Coriobacteriaceae; genus Collinsella. The sequence goes on along the minus strand of URYU01000153.1, from coordinate 3,516 downwards.
AAATTGCAGACCCGATCGAAGCGATCTGCCCGGTCGAAACGGGCTGCCTAGCGTACGTATGTGTGGAAAAATATGAAAGGCGATTGATGATGCTGCGTCATCAATCGCCTTTTGTTTGTCTACTGTCGGCGAAATACCGCGAATCGCACACAATATGACATGTATATGTGCAGAATCGCACAAAATGCGACACGCCCAACAGTGCACAACGCAGATGTTAAATTTTACTAAACAGGGGTAAAGGGATATACTTAACTTATGTGAAATCAAATGATGATTTCCGATTACAGCTTCAATCACAACTTCTAAGGAGAAGTACGATGGCAGAATCCAATGTCGCAGCCGCACCGAAGGAGACGCAGCAGTCTGCGAAGCCAACCAGGAAAGGCAGTCTGCTGTCCCGCGTGGCCTATTCATTCGGCAACGTCGGCCAATCCGCCTTCTACAACGCGCTGAGCACCTACTTCATCGTCTACGTCACCAGCTCGCTGTTCTCCGGGGTCGACAAGGCGCTCGCCACCAAGCTCATCGGCGTCATCGTACCTAAGATCAACTCGGAATCCGTGAGCCGCATTACCGCCGGTATTGGCCAGGTGCTCGGTCGCCGTGGCTACCAGATGCTGCTTGCCAATACCGATAACGCCCCCGATCGCGAGCTCGAGTACCTCGATTTATTCCAAAACCACCCGGTCGATGGCATTGTGCTAGTGGCAACCATGATCACCGACGAGCACCGTCGCGCGATTGAGTCGTGCCGTGTGCCCATTGTGTTGATCGGCCAACATGTCGAGGGTGCGGCGTGCGTCTATCACGACGATTACGAGGCTGCCTTTGAGCTGGGCCGTGCGCTTGCGGGTCGCGTGGACGGCAAGATCGCCTACATTGGAGTTACCGAAGAGGACCGCGCGGCCGGTTATGACCGCCGTCGCGGTTTTGAGGCCGGCTTGCGCGCCGCGGGTAACCCGCTCGATGCCGCCTTGATTCGCCTGGGCTCGTTTACGCTCGACTCAGGCTATGGTGCAGCACGTGAACTGCTTTCCGTCGCTCCCGATGTTTCGTTTATCGCGTGCGCGACCGATACCATGGCGGCGGGCGCGCTTCGTGCCATCGATGAGGTTCGCGGCGTGGGCGAGGGCATGCATCGCGTAAGCGGTTTTGGCGACAACGCGTTTTTGCGCGCGCTGACGGGCGGTATTCCCACCGTGCATTATGGCTACCTGACCAGTGGCGTCGAGGCGACCAATATGTTGCTCAACACGCTCGATGGCGTGGAGGGGGAGAGCGGTCTAAAGACGCTCAAACTCGGCCATCAGCTTATGAATGTCTAGATATTGGGCACGTCTGCCTGCCTCTGAGCCCTGATGTTTGTCTCAAAACTACCATTCACCGGCTATTTTCTACCGTTCACCCTACTATGAAAACGATTACAGACATATGAAACTGAAATCGATTACAGTGTAAGTGTCAAAGATGGCCGGGTGCACGTGCGCCCGTTTGAGGAAAGGGAAGTCATGGACTACCGCAAATCAGCCCAAGAGGTGCTCGACAACATCGGTGGCGCCGACAACGTTGTTTCGGCCGCGCACTGCGCCACTCGCCTGCGCCTGGTGATTGCCGATAACACTAAGGTTAACAAGGAGGCCATCGAGAATGTCGATGGCGCTAAGGGCGTCTTTGAGGCCCAGGGCCAGCTGCAGATAATATTTGGCACCGGCACCGTCAACATGGTCTACGAGGAGTTCATCGCGCTCAGTGGCGTCGAGGCTGCCACCAAGGCCGAGGTCAAGGAGGCCGCGGCGCAGCAGCAGCACATCTTTATGCGTGCCATTAAGGTGCTCGGCGACGTCTTTGTCCCCATCATCCCTGCCATCGTGGCTTCGGGCCTGCTGCTGGGCATTATGAGCGCCCTCAACTTTATGGCCTCCAACGGCTTTATCGCGCTCGACACCAATAACTTTATCTATAAGATCGCCGACCTGGTCTCGGGAACGTCCTTTGGCATTCTGCAGATCCTGATCGGCTACTCCGCCGCCAAGGCCTTTGGCGCCAACCCGTACCTGGGTGCTGTCGTCGGCGGTGCGTTCATCAACTCCTCGCTGCAGAGCGCCTACACGGTTGCCTCCGAGGGCGTTCAGACCATGGTCACCGTCATCCCCGGCGTGTACAGCTTTGAGTGGGTCGGCTATCAGGGCCACGTGATCCCCATCGTTATCGCCTGCGCCATTCTGGCCTTCCTCGAGAAGCGCCTGCACAAGATCGTTCCCGAGATGTTCGACCTCTTTGTGACCCCGCTCGTCTCGGTGTTCGTGACCGTGCTCGTGACGCTCGTTGCCGTCGGCCCCATCTTTGTCTGGGCCGAGAACGCCATCCTCGGTCTGATCCAGACCCTGCTGACCCTGCCCTTCGGCATCGGTTCCTTTATCGTCGGTCTGTTCTATGCCCCCACGGTCGTTACCGGTATCCACCAGATGTACACCGCCATCGACCTGGGTCAGCTCGCCCAGTACGGTGTGACCTACTGGCTGCCCATCGCCAGCGCTGCCAACATCGCTCAGGGTGGCGCCGCGCTTGCCGTTGCCTTTAAGACCCGCGATGCCAAGATCAAGGGTTTGGCACTTCCTTCGGCCCTGTCCGCCTTCATGGGTATTACCGAGCCGGCCATCTTTGGTGTGAACCTGCGCTTCTTTAAGCCCTTCATCGCCGGCTGCATCGGTGGCGGTTGCGGCGCCCTGGTCTGCGCGCTCACCTCGCTTGCCGCTTCCGGTACGGGCGTTACGGGTATCTTCGGTATCCTGCTGTGCCTGGCCCAGCCCGTGCAGTACGCGATCATGTTTGCGGTCGCCGCGCTGGTTTCCTTTGGCGTCTCGTTTGTCCTGTACAAGGACGAGCCCAAGGCTTCCGAGCAGGCCTAAGAGCTTTTGATTGAGGGGTGCCCGCGGGATGTATGCTCGCGGGCGTTTCCCGTATCTGGTGTCGATCTCTGGCGCCTTGTTACTTTCGATCCGTTAGGACTTTGATATGTCTAATGCACTTGGCCGCGACCTTGCAAAGCTGGTTGCCGCTGTTGACGCTGCCGCCTCTGAGTGCGGCCATGGCGCGTATGGCCAGCGCTTCCATATTATGCCGCCGGCGGGCTGGCTCAACGACCCCAACGGTCTTTGCCAGGCAGGCGGCGTGTTCCATGCCTATTTTCAGTATGCGCCGTTTGATGTCGAGGGCGGCGTTAAGGTCTGGGGCCATGCGACGAGTCGCGATCTTATGACGTGGGATTACGTTGGCGCCCCACTGCTGCCCGACGAGCCGTTCGATTGCCATGGTGTGTATTCGGGCTCCGCGCTTGCCGAAGACGGTTGCATTCGCGTGCTCTATACGGGCAACGTTAAGCTTTCCGACGCTGACGGTACGTACGACTACGACAATACTGGCCGCCGCGCCGATACCGTCTATGTGGAGAGCGTTGATGGCCTTGCCGGTCGGGAGTTCAACCAAAAGCGCGTGGTGCAGGCGACCGAGGAT
>URYU01000152.1 GCA_900552155.1 uncultured Collinsella sp. | reverse complement strand
AATCGATTGATCCTCAGCGGTATAACCACCCCGCATTCGTCGAATCTGTCATGAGGACCCAGCCCGAACAAGAGCTTATGGGTATCTTCTCCTCGCTGGGCATCATGACAACCTCCGAGGAAGGCCGGCTGTACCCGCGCTCCCTTCGCGCCGAATCGGTGCGCGACGCGCTTCTCAACGTTTGCGACCGCCTAGGTATCACCTTAATCTGCGGAGCCAATATTGCCACGGCGCGCAAAGATCCCGAAGGCTGGGCACTCCAAATAAACCGTCCAGCGCGGGCGCTAAAGGCAAAAAAGCACGACGACCGAAAATCGGAGCTCCGCTCGCTTCGGAAGGCACTCGCCGATGTCCCTCGCAAGAACGAAGCCCTGCAGGCACATGCCGTAATTATCGCCACGGGCGGCAACCCCACCGGTATCGCCGATACGTTTGGCCTCCCCCTCACCTCGCTGCGCCCCATCCTCTGCCCCGTATCGGCAACGGTCGTTGGCGATCGGGCGGCACTCAAGACGTTGGATGGTCTGCGCGTCCGCGCCCGCTTGACGCTCACCCGTAACCATAGTGAGCTCTGGCACGAAGACGGTGAAGTACTGTTTCGAGCCTTCGGCATCTCGGGCGTCGCTGTCTTCAACCTCTCCCGTCGTATCCAGCGCGGCGATACGATCCTGCTCGACGTTTTCCCCGACCTCTCCAAAGACGAGCTGCTCGATATGCTCAACCGGCGCGTTGAGCTGCTCGGCGGCTTTTCGCCCCGCGATCCCCGTTGGCTCGACGGCATGCTCGCCCCGCAACTCTCCCGCGTCGTCTGCACGACGTTCGAGCAGTGCCATCCAGGCTCCAACGATGTCATCCATCTGGTCTCAATCCTCAAACACTTTAAGTTGCTCGTCGAGGGAACAGCCGAGGAGCGCTCGGCGCAGGTCACGCGTGGTGGCGTATCTGTCGAGAGCATCTCAATACCCAGTCTACGCGCGCGCAGCGCTGTCGACGCCCCGCTTTACATCTGCGGCGAAGCGCTCGACATCGACGCCGATTGCGGAGGCTTTAACCTTGCGTGGGCCTGGCTCTCGGGCATTCGCGCCGCAAGCAGCCTGTAGCCGCGCAGTCTATAATCAAAAACGCATTCGGGCCGTCTGGGATACCGGACGGCCTCTTTCTTGCCTCTAAGGAGACCTCGATGATCGAAATCACCCAAGTCAACGCGTCGCTCGATGAAGCCGGCGATGAAAATGCCTGCCTCATTGTTGGCAAGCGAGTCGCCAAGCGCGTCCTACGTTGCAAGGACTCCGAGATCAAGTCCATCGAGCTCCACCGCAAGTCAATCGACGCTCGCAAAAAACGAGACGTCCATTTTATCCTGAGCTTTCGTGTTGAGCTGACTAGTCCCCACCTCGAGCGAGAAGCGGTCGACAGCGTCGCCGAGCGTGACCGCTCGCGCGTACGCGCGATAGAGGACGATGGGCCCTCATTCCCCTCCCCCGTCTCCGACGCACCTCAAGAATGCCCTGTCGTTGTCGGCGCCGGATGCGCTGGCCTTTTCGCTGCACTCACCCTTGCCGAAGCGGGTCTTAAGCCCTTGCTCATCGAGCGCGGCGACCCAGCATTTCGCCGCTCGCATGCGATCGATCTCTTTCTAAAGGAGCGCATTCTCGACCCCGAGAGCAATATCCAGTTTGGCCTGGGCGGCGCGGGGACCTTCTCGGACGGCAAGCTCAATACGGGAACCAAAAATCCCGCCCATCGCCTTATCCTCGAAACCTTCGTCGAGGCGGGCGCGCCCCGCGATATTCTGTGGGATGCCAAGCCGCACATTGGCTCCGACATCCTTCCCACGGTTGTCACCGCTATATCCCAGCGCATCGAGCAGCTCGGAGGTGTCGTCCGTTATCGAACAAAGCTCGTCGACATTCACATCGACGCGTCTGGCGCCATTACCGGTATTGATGTCCAATCGTCCCAAGACGCCGCTTGCGAGCCAATCGAGACAAAGCACCTCATCCTCGCCTGCGGGCATTCTGCTCGCGATATTTTTGAGCTCCTTAAGGACCACAACGTGGCCCTCGCACAAAAGACCTTTGCCATGGGCGTTCGCATCGAGCATCCGCAGCGCGACATCGACCGAGCCCAATATGGAGCCTTGGCGGGACATCCTGCCCTCGGAGCAGCCCCCTACAAGCTCGTCGCCCATCTTCCCAACGGCCGCAGCGAGTTCTCGATTTGCATGTGCCCCGGCGGACAGGTTGTCGCCGCCTCTTCCGAGCAGGGCCACCTGTGCGTCAACGGCGCTAGCCTCAATGCCCGCGACGGACGCAACGCAAATGCCGCCTTGCTCGTTAACGTCACGCCTGCGGGCCTTCCCACCGATGCCCCGCTCGCCGGCATCGAGCTCCAGCGTGCCTGCGAGGCGGCCGCCTATCGCCTGGGCGGTTCCAACTGGAACGCACCGGCACAACTCGTCGGAGATTTCCTCGCAGGACGCGCCAGCAAGGCGCCCGGAAAGGTAAAGCCCACCTATCCGCTCGGTGTGACCTGGACGGCAATTGACGAAGCCCTGCCGCAGCATATCGTCGAGTCGCTCCGCCTGGGACTTCCCCTACTCGGAAAAAAGCTACGAGGCTACGACCGTCCCGATGCCGTTCTTACCGGCGTGGAGACTCGTTCGAGCTCACCTGTCACTGTCACCCGAGCCCGAACGTGCCATGCAGTGTCGACACCGGGCCTCTACCCTTGTGGTGAGGGAGCTGGATATGCTGGCGGCATCATGAGCGCGGCCACCGACGGCATCCGTTGTGCCGAAGCCCTGATCGCGGACCTCTAACGCACGAATTCCAGCGCGCAAAAGACACAGGCCCCGAGCTCCACAGGGAACTCGGGGCCTGTTCGCTATTTCTTAAACCGTGCACCCTGGCGTTTTCTGCCCGACGCGAACGTGGAACCCTTGCGGGCCTGCGAACGTAAGCGCTCGATCGTCTCGTCCTCAGACGCGCCCTCGAGCATCGCCCGAATCTGAACGACGGCATCGCGCAGGCGCGCCGCCTCCTCAAAGTCCATGGCGGCAGAAGCGTTGCGCATATCCTCTTCCATGGTTTCGACGATCCGCACAAGCTCGTCATGCGGCAGTTCTTCCAACTGCTCCGCAAGTGTCTGCTCGGGCGCCACCGTTTCCGGCACGCCGCCCTCGCCCGACTCATCGGGCGTATAGAATGCGCCATGACCAAGAGAATCGCCCTTCGAGCGCCCCTTGGAACCCACGGTTTTTTCGGCCTCGGCAATAAAACTTGAGATGTCGTTGATGGCCTTGCGCACTGTCTTGGGCACAATGCCATGCTCTTCGTTATATGCCATCTGAATCTCGCGACGGCGCTGCGTCTCCTCGATGGCCTCTTTCATCGAATCGGTCACAACGTCCGCATACATGATGACTTCGCCATCGGCGTTACGGGCCGCGCGGCCAATCGTCTGAATCAGCGAACGGCGGTTGCGCAAGAAGCCTTCCTTATCGGCATCGAGAATTGCCACCAGTGAGACCTCGGGAAGATCCAAGCCCTCGCGAAGCAGGTTGATGCCAACGAGAACATCGATCTTGCCCTCGCGCAGCGTTCGCAGGATCTCGACACGGTCCATTGTCGCCGTATCAGAATGCATGTAATTGACCTTAATGCCCGCATCAAGCAGATGGTCGGTCAGGTCCTCGGCCATGCGCTTGGTCAACGTGGTCACCAGCACGCGCTCCTTGCGGGCAACGCGCTCGCGAATCTCGTCCTCAAGATCGTCAATCTGACCGCGAACCGGACGCACATCGATCTTGGGATCGAGCAGACCGGTCGGACGAATAATCTGCTCCACGTCGATTTGG
>URYU01000151.1 GCA_900552155.1 uncultured Collinsella sp. | reverse complement strand
AAGCCCGCTTCTTCCAGGCGGCGGCTTACGCGGGCCATGGCGATCTTGATGATGTCGGCCGCGGTGCCCTGCATGGGGTGGTTCATGGCCGTGCGCTCACCAAAGCCACGGAGCTGTGGGTTTTTGGCCTTGAGCTCCGGAATATGGCGCCTGCGGCCATACATGGTCTCGGCGTAGCCCGTCTGCTTGGCGCGCGCCACCACATTGTCGAGGAACGTTCGCACGCCCGGGTAGGCCTCGTAGTAGCGATCGATCATATCGCGCGCCTCGGCCATCGAGATATGCAGCGACTGCGACAGACCGTAGGCCTGCTGGCCGTACACGATGCCAAAGTTCACGGCCTTGGCGCGGCTGCGCAAATCGGGCGTTACCTCGGACACGGGAACGCCAAACACGCGCGCGGCCGTCTCGGCATGGAAGTCCTCACCCTCGTTAAAGGCACGTACCAGATGTTCATCGCCCGAGAGATGCGCGAGCAGGCGCAGCTCGATCTGCGAGTAGTCCACCGCCAAAAAGACACTGCCCTCGCCCGCCGAGAACGCCGTCTTGACGGTACGCCCCAGCTCCGAGCGCGTCGGAATGTTCTGCAGGTTCGGGTCGCTCGAGGACAGACGCCCCGTCGCGGTGATGGTCTGGTTGTACGTGGTGTGCACTCGACCGTCAACACGGCGCAACGGACCTAGCGTGTCCAGATAGGTCGACTTAATCTTGGACTTCTCACGCCAGTCCAAAATCAGGCGCACGATCTCGTGGTCGCGGGCAAGGTCGCTCAACACCTTGGCGTTGGTCGAATAATAGCCGCGCTTAGTCTTTTTGAGGCCCTTGGTCGGAAGCCCCATAACGTCAAACAGCACGTGCGACAGCTGCATGGGACTGCCAATATTGAAGGTCTCGTCACCCGCCAGGTCGCGAATGCTGCGCTCAACCTCGGCAATCTGGGTCGCCAGACCCTCGGACAGACTGTGTAGGCGCTCGGGGTCCACGAGCATGCCCGCGCGCTCCATCTTGGCAAGCACCGGAACGAGCGGCATCTCGATGCCATCGAACACGTTGGCGGCATTCTCGCGGGCCATGCGGTCACGCAACGGCGCCACGAGCGCCAGCGTCAAGGCCGCCGTGCGAGCGGCGGGTGCAGGAGCGTCCTCGCCGGCACCCTCTGCACCGCGCGCCGCAGGCAGCGCCACCTGCAGATAGGTATCGGCCAGATACGCCTCGTCAAACTCAGAGCGGTCAGAATCCAACAGGTAGGCGGCGACCACGGTGTCGAAGATGCGCGTGGAGTCGACCGCCAGCGGATCCATGAGCTCGGGCTCAGAAGAATCGATGGGCGAAAGCTCGTGCAACAGCGCCTTCATATCTGGGCTCGCCACACGGCCCTCCATAAACAGACGCGCGAGCACGCCGGCAATCACGCCGTGAACGAAGTTGAAGCTCTCAACCTCAGCCGCCGCACCGCTGTCGCCCTCCTCGAGCGCGAACAGGCCCTTGGACGTCGCCAACCACAGCGTGCGCGTCAGTCCAAAGAGCGCACCCTCTTCCTTGTCGTCGTCCACCACGGCGGCGACCCACTCACCGGCACCAATCGCGCGGGAAATCTCAGCCGCAACGGCACCAAGCGCGTCAGCATCGCCCGCGGCTGCGCGAACCATCGCAGGCGTCTCAAACACACTGGAGGCAGCAGCAGCCCCGCCCTCGCCACCGATCAGCGCCAAGAAACGGTTCTGCATGGCGGTGATACCAAGCGTGCCCAGCGCCGCGGAAACCTCATCGGCAGAATACGCCGGGAAGGACGTCGCCTCAAAATCGAGCTCAACGGGCGCATCGGTGCGGATGGTCGCGACCTTGCGGCTCAGCAGGGCATCGTCGATGTGCGCGCGCAGGTTTTCGCCCATCTTGCCCTTGACCTCGTCGGCATGTGCGATGACCTCGTCCAGGCTACCGTACTGCGCAATGAGCGCGCTCGCCTTTTTGGGGCCGATGCCCGGCACGCCGGGGATGTTATCGGACGTGTCGCCCTTCAGACCATAAAAGTCGGGCACGAGCGCCGGCGTAATGCCGTGATACAAGTCATCCACGCTCTCGGGCGTCATGATCGCCACGTCGGACAGGCCCTTGCGGGTCGAGACCACGTTGACGTGCTCGGTCACGAGCTGATACATATCGCGATCACCGGTCACCAGCAGCATGTCGCAGCCGGCCTGCTCGCCCAGGCGCGCCATAGTGCCCAGGATGTCATCGCCTTCCCAGCCCTCGGACTGCAAGATCGGCACGTTGAGCGCGACGAGCAGCTCCTTAATCATGGGAAACTGCGCGTGCAGATCGGGGTCCATGGGCGGGCGCTGAGCCTTGTACTGCGGCAGCATCTCCATGCGCACGCGCGGCTTGCCCTTGTCAAACGCCACGACCACACCGTCGGGGTTAAAGGCATCGATCATCTTAAGGAACATGTTCAGGAAGCCGAAGATCGCGTTGGTGGGACGACCGTCCGGCGCGTTCATGGTCGGCGGCACGGCGTGGAAGGCGCGGTGCATGAGCGAGTTGCCGTCGATAACGGCAAAGGTGCGGCGCTTGTCAGACATATTGAATACCTCGCTTTGGGCTGGGCACGGTTTGCTCACTCCAGTTTACACGCTCCCCGCCCCACGGCCACTGCACATCAGTCTTCCCCGCCGCCGCGAGCCCGCGCGTGATACGATGGCTCACGGTACATCAACCAGCACGATCGATCCGAAAGGAGCCTGCGTCATGGAGCGTCCCTGCGCATGGAAAAAGTACACGCCACAGCAGATCGAGGAGCTCGAGGAGCTTTGCCGCGGCTATAAGCAGTTTTTGAGCGAGAACAAGACCGAGCGCCTGTGCGTCAAGACCGGTATCAAGATGGCCGAGGAGGCAGGCTACGTCAATCTAGAGACCGTGATCGCCGAGGGCCGCGCGCTCAAGGCCGGCGACAAGGTGTACGCCGCCAATCACGGCAAGGACCTCATGCTCGTCAACCTGGGCACCGCCCCGCTCGAGCAGGGCGTTAACATCCTGGGCGCCCACGTGGACTCGCCGCGCCTAGACCTTAAGCAGAACCCCGCCTTCGAGGCCGGCGACATGGCGTATCTCGACACGCACTACTATGGCGGCGTCAAGAGCTACCACTGGGTCGCTTCCCCGCTCGCACTCGTGGGCGTCATCTGCAAAAAGGACGGCACCACCGTCGACATCAACATCGGCGACAAGGCAGACGACCCGGTCTTTACCATCTCCGACCTGCTGATCCACCTCTCGAGCGAGCAGATGGCCAAGCCCGCCAAGGACGCCGTCGACGCCGAAATCCTCGACGTGATCGTGGGCGGCCGCCCCGTCAAGTTTGACGAGGACGACAAGGACGCCCCCAAGGAGCCTGTCAAGCAGATGTTCCTGGACATCCTCAAGGAGCAGTACGACGTCGAGGAGGAGGACTTCCTCTCCGCCGAGATCGAGGTCGTGCCCGCCGGCCCGGCCCGCGACATGGGCCTCGACCGCTCCATGATTCTGGGCTATGGCCACGACGACCGTGTCTGCGCCTATCCGTCCATGCTCGCCCAGATCGACGTCGCCAACGTGGAGCGCACGAGCATCACACTCATCGTCGACAAAGAGGAGATCGGTTCCGTGGGTGCCACCGGCATGACGAGCCGCTTCTTCGAGAACACCGTCGCCGAGATCATGACGCTCGCCGGCGAGGATAGCCCGCTGGCCCTGCGCCGCGCACTCGCCCACAGCCGTATGCTCTCCTCTGACGTGTCCGCCGGCTTCGACCCGGGCTACGCCGGCAAGTTCGAAACCAAGAACGCAGCCTTTATGGGTCGCGGCCTGTGCTTTAACAAGTACACGGGCAGCCGCGGCAAGGGTGGCTCCAACGACGCCGACGCCGAGTATGTGGCCCTCGTCCGCGACATCATGGACGAGGCCGGCGTAGACTTCCAGACCTGCGAGCTCGGTCGCGTCAACGCGGGCGGCGGCGGCACCATCGC
>URYU01000150.1 GCA_900552155.1 uncultured Collinsella sp. | reverse complement strand
GCAGTTCCCAAGCATGGGCAAGCTTGTCACCGAGCTTACCGGCGGCGAGCCCGAGCATGCGGACGATGGAGATCTGCGCGACTGGGTGCGCCGCTGCATCGCGCCGGTCGAGATGACCGAGCGCATAGGCCGCATTCGCCTAACACATGTGAACCTCAACGACGGCACCGCCGAGGGCATCCAGCTGCTCGACGCCCCGTGCTTCTCGGTCCAGTATCACCCCGAGGCCTCGCCTGGCCCCACCGATGCCCACTATCTCTTTACCGCCTTTACGCGACTCATGGACGGCGAGGAGAACTACCTGGACATCGACACCGCGAAGGACCGCCTGGCTGGCTGGAATTTCGCCGAGACCGCCGCGACCGAGACCGAGGAGAACTAACATGCCGAAACGTACTGACATCAAGCGTATCCTCGTTATTGGTTCGGGCCCCATCGTTATTGGCCAGGCCTGCGAGTTCGACTACTCCGGCGCCCAGGCCTGCAAGGTGCTTAAGGAGGATGGCTTTGAGGTCATCCTGGTCAACTCCAACCCGGCGACCATCATGACCGACCCGGGTCTTGCCGATCGCACCTATGTCGAGCCCATCACCGCCGAGTTTATCGAGCGCGTAATCAAGAAAGAGCGCCCAGACGCGCTGCTGCCCACGCTGGGTGGCCAGACCGGCCTGAACGCCGCCGTTGAGCTGGCAAAGGACGGTACGCTCGACAAGTATGGCGTCGAGATGATCGGCTGCGACCTGGCCGCTATCGAGCGCGGCGAGGACCGCAAGCTCTTTAACGAGGCCATGGCCGAGATTGGCCTGGAGGTCGCGCGCTCGGGCTATGCCTACAGCGTGGCCGACGCCGAGGCCATCGCCGAGCGCGTGGGCTATCCCTGCGTACTGCGCCCGAGCTTTACCCTCGGCGGCGCCGGCGGCGGCATCGCTCACACCCACGAGGAGCTCGTCTCCATCGTGAGCCAGGGCCTGGAACTCTCGCCCGCCCACGAGGTGCTGGTCGAGGAGTCCATCGAGGGTTGGAAAGAGTACGAGATGGAGGTCATGCGTGACCACGCCGGCAACGGCATCATCGTGTGCTCCATCGAGAACCTCGACCCCATGGGCGTGCATACCGGCGACTCCATCACCGTGGCGCCGGCGCAGACGCTCTCCGACCTTGAGTATCAGCGCATGCGCGTGGCCTCGCTCGCCATTCTGGAGAAGATCGGCGTCGAGACCGGTGGCTCCAACGTGCAGTTTGCCGTGAACCCCAGCACCGGCCGCCTGATCGTCATCGAGATGAACCCGCGCGTGAGCCGCTCGTCCGCACTGGCCTCCAAGGCCACGGGTTTCCCCATCGCTAAGGCCGCCGCGCGCCTGGCCGTGGGCTATACGCTCGACGAGATCGTCAACGATATCACCAAGGCAACGCCCGCTTGCTTTGAGCCCACGATCGATTACTGTGTGGTCAAGGTGCCGCGCTTTGCCTTCGAGAAGTTCAAGGGCACCGACCCCACGCTCACCACGCGCATGAAGGCCGTGGGCGAGATCATGGCAATCGGCCGCACCTTTGAGGAGGCCTTTGGCAAAGCTATGCGCTCGCTGGAGGACGGCCACCAGGGCATTTGCGCCGGTGGCAAAGAGGGTGCCGATAAGCTGAGCGACGACGAGCTCGCTCAGGCCGTGGCAACTCCGACCGAGCATCGCATCTTCTTTGTGGTCGAGGCTCTGCGCCGTGGCTGGGACATCGCCCGCATCCATGCCATCTGCGGTATCGATCCGTGGTACCTCAACCGTATCAACGACATGGTGCAGGTCCAGGAGAGCATCCGCGGCCTGCGTGTGGAGGATATCGACGCCGACGCGATGCGCCTGCTCAAGCAGTACGGTACGAGCGACGCCGAGATCGCCGCGCTGACCGGCTCGGACGAGCGCTTTGTGCGCGCCTATCGCAAGGGTCTGGGCGTGGTTCCCAGCATGAAGACGGTCGATACCTGCGCTGCGGAGTTCTCGAGCGCCACGGAGTACCACTACAAGACGTACGAGAACATCTACCGCACGAGCCCGGATGCCAAGAAGTGCGTGGCTCCCGACGAGACCACGCCGGCGGACAAGCCCAAGGCGATGATCCTGGGCGCCGGCCCCAACCGTATCGGCCAGGGCATCGAGTTCGATTACTGCTGCGTGCACGCGAGCTACGCGCTGGCGGCCCGCGGCTTCGAGACCATCATGGTCAACTGCAATCCCGAGACCGTCTCGACCGACTATGACACGTCCGACCGCCTGTACTTTGAGCCGCTCACCTACGAGGACGTCATGGACGTTATCGATGTTGAGCGCCCCGACGGCGTCGTGGTGACGCTCGGCGGCCAGACCCCGCTTAAGCTGGCGCGCATGCTCGAGGAGAGCGGCGTGAACATCATGGGCACCAAGCCCGATGCCATCGACTTTGCCGAGGACCGCGAGCGCTTTGCCGCCCTGCTCGACAAGCTGGGCATCATGTATCCGCCGGCGGGCCAGGCCACCTCGTTTGAGGAGGCCGAGGCCGTTGCCGCACACATCGGCTACCCGCTGCTGGTGCGTCCGAGCTACGTGCTGGGCGGCCGCGGCATGATGATCGCCTACGATGCCGAGCATCTGCGCGATTACATGGCCGAGGCTGCGCGCATTAGCCCCGACTACCCGGTGTACCTCGATCGCTTCCTGGAGGGCGCGATCGAGTCCGATGTCGACGCCCTGTGCGATGGCGAAGAGGTCTACATCGGCGGCATTCTGGAGCATATCGAGGAGGCCGGTATTCACTCCGGCGACTCTGCGACCTGCATCCCGCCGTTCAGCTTTAGCGAGAGCCTGCAGGCAAAGCTTCGCGAGACCACACGCCGCATCGCGATGGCGCTGGGCGTACGCGGCCTGGTCAACGTGCAGTATGCCATCAAGGGCGAGACCGTCTACGTGATCGAGGCCAACCCGCGTGCCAGCCGTACCGTGCCGTTCATCTCCAAGGCCACCGGCGTACCGCTGGCCAAGTGCGCGGCGCGTATCATGGCGGGCGATTCCATCGCGAGCCTGGGCCTGCCGCGCGACGAGCGTCAGCTGGACTGGTTCTGCATGAAGGAAGCCGTTATGCCCTGGGGTCGTTTCCCCGGTGCCGACGTTATCCTGGGGCCCGAGATGAAGTCGACGGGCGAGGTCATGGGTATCGCCAAGAGCTATCCCGAGGCATACGCCAAGACGCAGCTGGCGATCGATTACAAACTGCCCGATCCGAGCGCCGGCAAGGTGTTCATCAGTGTGTGCGACCGCGACAAGCGCCATATCCTTTCGGTCGCCCGTATCCTGCGCTACCTGGGCTTTGATATCTGCTCCACCGAGGGCACGGCGCGCGTGCTGCGCGGCGGCAACGTGACGTGTGAGGTCGTGGAGAAGATTAGCGGCCCGCACGACGGCGAGCGTCCCAACATCGGTGACCTGATCGCCGATGGCAAGATCGCGGTGATCGTCAATACGCCGTACGGTCCGGGCTCGCGTGGCGATGGCTACCTGCTACGTACCGAGGCCGTGCGTCGCGGCGTGACCTGCGTGACAGCGATGTCTGCAGCCAACACGTACGTGAGTGCCATCGAGGCCGTGCGCGAGGACCAGCAGGGTCACGGCAGCGCCAACGACATGGGCATGGACGTCATCGCCCTGCAGGACCTGCCGCAGCACACGGTGTAGTTGACCTGGCCGGCCGGGGCGGCAGCCGGACACTTTCTCTCGGAAACTGGGCTTCGCGAAGTTTTCCGAGAGAAAGGACCGCCTCCCGCCCCGGCCTGCGGTGATTCAATAGCACCGTGTGCTGCCGAAGGGGCTTTGCGCGATGACTAGGGCTGAATAGAAAATGAGTGCGGGCGCCGTCGTTCATTAGAACGACGGCGCCCACGTTTTATAGGAGGGACATTAAGCCTCGTCAACCGCCCAATACAAACCCAAAAAGCCAACGGACGGCAAGGCAATTTACGGTAGGTCGCAGGGTGTACCGCGGCGGGCG
>URYU01000149.1 GCA_900552155.1 uncultured Collinsella sp. | reverse complement strand
ATTAACGGTGCCGGCAAGACCACGACGGTCGGTAAGATCGCGAGCGCCATGGCTGCCCGCGGCAAGAACGTGGTGATCGGTTCGGCCGACACCTTCCGCGCCGCCGCCATCGAGCAGCTTGATGTGTGGGGCCAGCGCGCTGGCGTCCCCGTCATCAAGCGCGACCGCGGCTCCGACCCGGCAAGTGTTTGCTACGACGTGCTCGACGAGGCCGACAAGCGCGGCAGCGACCTGGTGCTTATCGATACCGCCGGCCGTCTACACACGAGCCCTGAGCTCATGCGCGAGCTTGCCAAGGTGGTCAATGTGACCCGTAAGCGCGCCGCCAATATGGCCGCCGGTCCCATGCCGGTTTCGGTCGTGCTTGTGATCGACGCCGCGACGGGCCAAAACGGTCTGAACCAGGCGCTCGAGTTTAACGAGGCGCTGGGCCTGGACGGTATTATCATGACTAAGCTCGACGGCACGGCTAAGGGCGGCATCGCCATGGCCGTGGCCGAGAAGCTCAAGCTCCCGATCCTGCGCATCGGCGTGGGCGAGCAGGTCGATGACCTGCAGGAGTTCAATGCCAAAGATTTCTGCCGCGCCCTGGTGGGCGAGTCCAATTAAGGAGTGACTAGTGTTTGATTCCCTGAGCGATCGCCTCAACGACACATTTGACCGCCTGCGCGGCAAGGGCAAGCTGACCGAGGCCGATATTACTTCGGCCATGCGCGATATTCGCATGGCGCTGCTCGAGGCCGACGTTAACTTTAAGGTTGTCAAGGAGTTCGTCGCCAAGACTAAGGAGCGCTGCATGACCGCAGAGGTCATGGAGTCGCTCTCTCCGGCGCAAAACGTCGTCAAGATCGTGCTCGACGAGCTTACCGAGATGCTCGGCTCCACCGAGAGCAAGCTCGTCTTTAGCAACCGTATTCCCAATGTCATCATGCTCGTGGGCCTGCAGGGCTCCGGTAAGACCACGGCTGCCGTAAAGCTGGCCTACCTGCTCAAGAAGCAGGGTCGCTCGCCGTTGCTCGCCGCGTGCGACGTCTACCGTCCCGCCGCTGCCGACCAGCTGGCCACGCTCGGTGGCGAGATCGGCGTGCCAGTCTTCCGCGGTGACGGCGCGCACCCGGTCGACATTGCCAAGGGTGCCATCCAGGAGGCCGTCGACCACCTGCGCGATGTGGTCATCGTCGATACCGCCGGTCGTCTGCAGATCGACGAGCAGATGATGCAGGAGGCCGTGGATATCAAGAAGGCTGTCAAGCCCGATCAGGTGCTGATGGTCGTCGATGCCATGACCGGCCAGGATATCGTCAACGTCGTCTCGACCTTCGCCGAGCGCACCGACTTTGACGGCGTGATTATCTCCAAGCTCGACGGCGACGCCCGTGGCGGTGGCGCACTTTCGGTGCGTCAGGTGACCGGCAAGCCCATCAAGTTTGTGAGCATGGGCGAGAAACCCGATTCGCTTGAGCCGTTCTACCCCGATCGTATGGCCAAGCGCATTCTGGGTATGGGCGACGTTGTCGGAATTATCGAGAAGGCCCAGGAGGCCGCCGATGCCGAGCAGCTCGAGGCCGCCGAGCGCATGCTGCGCGAGGGCTTCACCATGAATGACATGCTCGACCAGATGAAGGCCGTCAAGAAGATGGGCGGCATGAAGGGCATCCTGGGCATGCTCCCCGGCGGCCAGCGTGCGCTCAATCAGATGGGCGGCAACCTGGACGAGGGCATCTTCGACAAGAACGAGGCCATCATCATGTCGATGACCAAGGAGGAGCGTCTGCGTCCTTCCATCATTAACGGCCAGCGCCGTGCCCGCATTGCCAAGGGCGCCGGCGTGACTCCCACCGAGGTCAATAGCCTTATGAAGCAGTGGGGCGAGATGAACAAGATGATGGGCCGCATGCGCACGATGGCCAATCAGGCTCAGGCCGGCGGCAAGAAGGGCAAAAAGGGCAAGAAGGGCAAGAAGATGCGCATGCCCAATATCCCTGGCCTGGACGCTATGGGTCTGGGCGGCATGGGCGGCCTGGGTACGGGCGGCCCCAAGTCCGATATGGACCTGCTGCGCCAGATGGAAGCGCAGATGCGCAATAAGAAATAACGACTGGTTGAGTCGTGTATGGCGAAGGCCGCCTGGATCGTATTCCAGGCGGCCTTCGCCGTTCGTTCGCAGGTTGTCGCACGCGCGGAAGCGTGTTGACGTTGAGATGCTTGCCGTTAGTGGCAGCCGCAGCCCTCGTGGCCCTCGTGCTCGTGATGGCCGTGGCAACCACAGGATTCGCCGTGCTCATGGGCGTGCTCGTGGTCATGGCCATGGCAGTCGCAGGTGGCCTCGTCGTTCTGTGCGAGCGTGACGGCAATGAGGGCCTCGACGCAGGCATCGCAGCTGCCCTGGGCGCCCGCATAGACCGTGATGCCGGCTTGGGCAAGCGCGTTGATAGCGCCGCCGCCGATACCGCCGCAAATGAGCGTGTCAACGCCACCGTTGGCAAGCAGGCCCGCCAAGGCGCCGTGGCCGGTGCCACCGGTGCCTACGACCTGCTCGTTGAGCACCTTGCCATCCTGGATGTCGTAGATCTTGAACTGCTCGCTGCGGCCAAAGTGCATAAAGATGTTGCCGTTGTCGTACGTCGTTGCCACCCTCATGGTGCCGACCTCCTTTGCTGGCCATGCGGCCGTCGTCGTGGCGATGGGGGAGTACGCGATATTGCCGCCCGCGATGACGAGCGCTCGTCCGTTGACCAGCGCTTCGGCCACCTTGCGATGCGCGCGGCTGCAAATGGCCGCCACCGTTGCGCGGGCGATGCCCATCTGCTGGGCGACCGCCTCTTGGTTGAGACCTTCCAGGTCGCACAGGCGCAGCACCTCAAGCTCGTCGACGGTCATGTCGATGGCATCACCGCTGGCCAGGCCATCGGGGGTAAAGCCGCGGTATTCGGGGATGATCCCGACGCGGCGCAGTTTTTCGCGTCTTCCTGCCATGCACACTCCTTATCTGACATATGTCAACAATAGGATAACGCGTTAGTCGTTGGGCGCAAGGCATTTCTGTCATATGTCAGAAAAAGGCTAAGATGCCTCGTTGCCGCATGCGGAGCCGCGCTGCCGTGCATTGCGTGTGCCGGACTAAGTGTCCAATTCGACACTCGCGCGCCTGGGCTACAATAAATCTCGCTTATAGGCGACTGACAGGAGGGTCAATGAGCAAAGCTGATCAGCAGTTTGTAACCATGTGCCGCGATATCTTGGACCATGGCACCACCACCGAGGGCCAAAAGGTCCGTCCGGTGTGGGAGGACGGCACCCCTGCCTATACCATTAAAAACTTTGGTGTCACGGCGCGCTATGATCTGCGCGAGGAGTTCCCCGCGCTCACCCTGCGTCGTACGGCGCTTAAGTCTGCCATGGACGAGATTCTGTGGATCTATCAAAAGAAGACCAATAACGTGCATGATCTCAACAGCCATATCTGGGATGAGTGGGCCGATGAGACCGGTGCCATCGGTAAAGCCTACGGCTATCAGATTGGTCAGAAGAGCCATTACGCCGAGGGCGACTTCGACCAGATGGACCGTGTGCTGTACGACCTTAAGCACACGCCGTATAGTCGCCGCATTATGACCAATACGTACGTGTTTAGCGATCTGTCCGAGATGCACCTTTATCCGTGCGCCTATAGCGTGACCTATAACGTGACGCAGCGTCCTCAGGACGACAAGCCGACGCTCAACATGATTCTCAACCAGCGCAGCCAGGACATGCTGGCCGCCAACAACTGGAATGTAGTGCAGTACGCGGTGCTGGTCCACATGCTGGCCCAGGTCAGCGGCCTGGTGCCCGGCGAACTGGTCCACGTGATCGCGGACGCCCATATCTACGACCGCCATGTGCCCATCATTGAAAAGATGCTGACCCAGACGCCGTCTCCGGCGCCGGTGTTCCGGATAGACCCGTCCGTGACGGACTTCTACACCTTTACCCGGGACAGCTTCTCCCTGGAGGGCTACACCCCCGCTCCCTTCGAG
>URYU01000148.1 GCA_900552155.1 uncultured Collinsella sp. | reverse complement strand
AGACGGAAAGCACATTAAGTGCTTTCCTTTGCGTGCGGAACTCGCGATAAAGTTCATATAGGCAGCCCGGTTCCCGCGGCGCGCAGGGACTCCCATCCCAAATGTGCGGAGCAAAGCTCCGCACGCCAACTTTTTCTTTCAGCTAAAGAACGTCGGAAATTCGACGCTGACTTGTTAACCTTGCTGGAGGCTGTTGACTCTATACCATCTCATAAGCTATTTCGATACAGAATGGTCCGCGTCCGTTGGGTCAGTATATTAGGTTTATCGCGAGTTCCGCACGCAAAGAAGGCCACTTAATGTGGCCTTCGTCTTGCGCAGGACTGTAGAGCAGGAAACCTTATATCCGGCCCCTCCGATCGGGGACCGCACCCATACGACTACAGCGTCATGTTTGGATCGGCGTCGACGTCGAACGGCGAGATTTCACCTCGGTCGAATTTACGGCGGGCGACCTCCGCGATCATGGCAGCGTTATCGGTGCAGGCAGACAAGGGCGGCACCGTCACGCGGATCCCCTGACGCCCGAGCTTCTTGATCATCATTTCGCGCAGATGCGGATTGGCCGAAACGCCACCGCCGATGCAATACTCCTTGCACCCGGTGGCATGCAGGGCGTTTTTGGCCTTCTTGTACTGCACGTCAAAGACCGCCGCCTCAAACGAGGCCGCCAGATCGGGCAGATGAATCGTGCGCCCGGCCTTGGTCTCCTGCTCGATGTAGAGCGTCACTGCCGTCTTGAGGCCTGAAAGCGAGAAGCGGTAGTCCCCCCTGCTGTTAAGCGCGCGGGGAAAATCGATTGCCTTGGGATTACCCGTCTCGGCAAGCTTGGAGATGATGGGGCCACCGGGGTAGCCCAGGCCCAGCGCCTTGGCAACCTTGTCGAAGGCCTCGCCCACGGCGTCGTCGAGTGTCTCGCCAAGCACCTCGTAGTCGCCCCATGCCTTTACGTGCACGAGCATGGTGTGCCCGCCCGAGACAAGCGTAAAGATAAACGGGGGCTTGAGGTCAGGCTGCGCCAACAGGTTGGCAAACAGGTGTCCCTCCAGATGATTGACGCACACGAGCGGCTTGCCGGCAGCATACGCAAAGCCCTTGGCAAAGGCGACACCCACCACCAGGGCACCCACCAGGCCCGGACCTTGCGTCACGCCCACGGCGGCAAGCTCACTTGGCGCAATCGCCCCACCCTCAAGGCCAAGCGATGCCGCGGCATCTTCAAGCGCCGCATCTACGACGCTCACAATCACCTCGACGTGCTTGCGCGAGGCAATCTCGGGCACCACGCCGCCAAAGCGAGCATGAAAATCAATCTGCGTCGACACCTGGTTGGCCAGCATCTTGCCGTCCGCATCGATAATCGCCACAGCCGTCTCGTCGCAGGAGCTCTCAATGGCAAGAACTAGGCGACGGCGCTCGATTTCGGCACGCTCCTCAGCGGTGCGCTCGGGCGCGGGCAGCGGCCATGCGCGCTGTTCGGCAGCAGTTGGCTCGGGCGAGGCATTGTCGAGAGGAAGCACCAGGGGCAGCGGTGCCGTCATGACGATGGCATCCTTACCGGCACCGTAGTAGCCACGGCGACGACCCGCCTCGGTAAAGCCCAGGGCGGCATAGAGTGCAATTGCGCCCTCGTTGCCGTCCTCGACCTCAAGCGAAGCCGTAGTGCAGCCGAGCATCTGCGCGTCATAGCTCACGTGCGACAGAAGCTTGCGGGCGATACCCTCACGGCGATGAGACGAATCGACGGCAACGTCCATAATCTGCACGTCCCCGTCGACGACCATACCGCCGGCAAGGCCCAGCAGCTGGCCGTCGTCGTGCGCCACCCACCAGCTACGCGGAGCGGCAACGTCCTCGCCCAGCTCGGACAGGAACATGCTCGGCGTCCACGCCTCGTGTCCGGCGCCTTCAAAGCAGGCGGTCTCCAGTGCGCTCGCGCCCTCGGCATCCGCCGCGCCCATGGGGCGGAATTGCAGGTGACGTCCGGCGAGCTCGTCGGCAACGCCCGTAATTTCGCTCTGCTCGCTCTCGGCAAGACCGAGGCGCTTGCGCTCGTTTTCCTCGGCATCAGAAAGGCGCGTATAGATCGGTAGGACGCGAGCGGGATCGCCATCGCCTGCGGCGTGCGCCATCAGCAGGCCCTCGCCCGAAGGCCACCACAAGTCGCGCTCTACGCAACGAGCGGCCTCATCCTCGCCCAGCAGCTTGCCATAACGCACGAGACCGTCGCCAGTCAGCTGAACCTGGTCCCAGTCCGCGGCTTGGCGCCACTCATCAAGCGCCACGGCAGCTTTGACCACGCACTCGCGCTCAAACTGACGCTCGGGGCCCTCGTCGCTCAGCACATACAAAGCCGGATACACCTCGCCGCGCATGGCATCGGCCAGAATGCCGAGCTTGCCACGCACGCCAGCCTTCCACGCGGTCCATGCGCAGGCATCGAGTGTCGACACACCCAACAGCGGCACGTTGGCACCGCGCGCCAAGCCCTTGGCGGTGGAAATGCCGATACGCACGCCGGTAAACGAACCCGGACCGCGACCGACAACGTAACTGCCCACGTCGACACGGTCCATGCCAGCCTGAGCAAGCACGCTGTCAACGGTATTCACGAGCTCCACATTGGCATGGCGACGGCACATATGGTCGCCACTCGCCAGCTTCGCCTCGCCCGTCTGCCCATCAATCCAGCTTGCCGCGCAGGCAAGCATGTCGGTCGAGGTATCGAGCGCCACCACCAGCGCGTTGTCGTTATGCAAGCTCATCTTGTACAGCCTTATCAATCAAATGGGAAAGCTCCATTGCGCGGTCACCGTGCGCCTCAAGCGTTATCGTTCGCACATCGCTGTCGCCCTCATCACGCTTGAGCGTCACCGAAAGATACTCATCCGTCAGCTCGTCCTGGAATTGTTCGCCCCATTCCAGCAGGCAAGCACCCTCATAGCCCAGCACATCGAAAATGCCCGTATCCTCGAGCTCGTAGGCATGCTCCAGGCGGTATAGATCAAAGTGAAACAGCGGAATACGACCTTGATCGTGAACGGCCATGAGCGCAAACGTAGGACTCGTAACCATATGCCCATCGCCCAGCCCGCGCGAGACGCCCTTGGTAAAGTGAGTTTTGCCCACTCCCAGGCCACCGGTCAGGATGAGCACATCGCCGTCCTCAAGACACGGTGCAATTAGCTCGCCAAAGTACTCCGTATCGGCAGCGCAAGTCGTTTTGTAAGTACCTACCCCCAGGCGCTCCAGGGACATATATGCTCCTTATTATTCCGAGGCGTCCTCTGGTGCGGGATGTCGCTCCAGATAATCGCCCAGCATCTTAAAGTCTTCCTCCAGCAGCTCCTGCCACGCCGGATTGCGCAGCGCTGCTGCCGGATGAAAAGTGGGCATTACTACAAAATGCCCCATCTGGTGGAACCTGCCGCGCAGCTTAGTAATGCCAATCTCGGTCTTAAGCACAAAGTGCGTCGCGGGGTTGCCGAGCGTCACGATAATATCAGGCCAGATGCTTCGAATCTGCTCACGCAAAAACGGCGAGCAAGCCAGCACTTCCTCGGGACGCGGATTGCGGTTTCCCGGCGGGCGGCACTTAAGCACGTTGGCAATGTAGACGTCTTCGCGTTTGAGCCCCGCCAGCGACAAAATGCCGTTGAGGTCCTCGCCTGCCGCCCCCACAAAGGGCTCGCCCTGCAAATCCTCATTGCGGCCCGGCGCCTCACCAATAAACATCACGCGAGCGCGGGGGTTTCCCACGCCAAACACGATATTGTGACGCGACTGGTAGAGCTGGCAGAGGTGACAATCGCCCAGAACGGCCTCAATTTCCTCGAGTGCGACCTCACGTGGCGCCTGATGGGTATGGCCGGGGATGTGCATGACGCCCATAGTGGCTCCTACTCGTAGATCTTGTCGAGACGCATGCCAAAGCCGCAGGCGACCTCGTAGTTAATCGTTCCGCGCAGTCGGGCCATCTCGTCCATAGTGATCTCGGCATCGCCATCGCGGCCGACAATGATCATCTCGTCACCATACTCGGCCTCGGG
>URYU01000147.1 GCA_900552155.1 uncultured Collinsella sp. | reverse complement strand
GCGCCCTAGCCAAGCCCCGACGCGCCGCCCCGGTACTTGTAGCCATGCCGTCTGCCTTTTGGGGACGGGGTAGAAATGGTAGAATACGCGCTTGAAGAATGAGCGGGGGCGGACGTTTCGATGCGTCCGCCCCCGCTCTGCTTTAGCCAGGCTGTTATGGATGGGTGTGACGACTACTCGTCGTGCTTCTCCTCACGGCGTGCAGCAGCGCGTGCGTCGTGGATGCCCTTGATCGCGGCATGGCGAGCCGTTCGGGCATCATGGATGGCGTCGCGAGCCTCGGCGGTCGTCGCCTTGGCAGAGCGCAACTTGGCGGCCAGATCGGGGTTGGTTTCGGCGACCGCGGTAATCGTGGGGCCGTCGAGCTCCTCTTGCGTGGGCTCGGCCAAAAAGTCGATAGCATACTGGGCGGCCACCATGGAGCCCTTTGCCAGCACGGTCTCGTCGATCTTGTAGAAGCAGGAATGTTGGGCGTACGTGGCGCCAATCTTGGGGTTGCGCGTACCTACAAAGGCGAGCACGCCCGGTACGCGGCGCAGGTACTCCGAAAAATCCTCGCCCGAAAGCGTGCCGCGATAATGGCCTTGGCCGGTGGGGCCCAGGCACTTGATTACAGCCTGACGGCAGCGCGCGCTCGAGGCTGCGTCGTTTTCGACCTTGTAGTTGGCGATGGTGTAGTCGGTGAGCTCTGCTTCGGCGCCCAGAGCTGCCGCGGTATGCTCCACGATGCGGCGCATAAGCTCCGGCATTTCCTCGTGGGTCGAATCGCCGTAGGTGCGCACCGTGCCGGCGAGGTAGGCCGTGCCGGCGATAACGTTGCGCGCGGTGCCGCCGTGCAGCTCGCCGACGGTGATGACAGCCGGCTCGTAGGGGCTGATCTCGCGCGAGACGATGGTCTGCAGAGCGTTGACGATCTCGGCGGCAACCATAACGGCGTCGTGACCGCGCTGGGGCATGGCGCCGTGGCACGAGGTGCCGCGGACATCGATGCGGAACCAGTCGGTATTGGCCATGCGCGGGCCGGGCTCGCAGCTTACGGTGCCGGCGTCGACCTCGCTCCAGATGTGCGCGGCGTAGGCGCCATCGACGCCGTCGAGCACGCCCGTGCCGATCATGAGTTTCGCGCCCTGACCGTTTTCCTCGCTGGGCTGGAAGACGATGCGGACTTCGCCGTGGATGTCGTCGGTCATATGGCGCAGGATTTGCAGCGTGCCGAGCATCATGGCGATATGGCAGTCGTGGCCGCAGGCGTGCATGCAGCCCTCGTTGACGCTGGCGAACTCCTCGCCGGTCTGCTCGGTGACGGGCAGGGCGTCGATGTCGGCGCGCAGCAGGATGCGGCGGCGTGGCGTGCCGTCCTCGCGATAGGCGTCGGGCGCGGTGCCGCGAAGGGTCGCCACAAGGCCCGTCTTAAGGGGACGCTCGTAGGGGATATTCATGGCGTCGAGCTGGTTGGCGATGTCGGAGGTCGTGCGCTCCTCGGCAAGGCTCAGCTCCGGGTGCTTATGGAAGTGCCGACGCTGCTTGATGATATAGGGTTCAAACTCGGTAGCGATATCTTTGATGGCTGCGGTGACGTCGTCAGCCGCGCGAGCCTCGGTCGCCGCCATAATCTGCTGTGCCTTGGTCTTCGTCATGGTCGATTTGCTCCTTGCTGGGTTGATCGCAAAATCGTACAGGCTCTCTCCAGTATGCCACCTGCCGCTAGGGCTGGTAAAGTTGCCGTTTGCCGCTTGGGGTTTTGTTGCAAGGGCGGGGGAGTACACTCGGGGGTGTTGAATTTCCTGCCAGAGATGGGGATGCCCATGCAACATATCGATCGGATTATCCGCTCCAAGAACGTCTTTACCGCGCAAGACGGCATCGATACCGCCCGCGAGCTGGCGATTGCCGTCGCAGGCGACCGTATCGTCGCAGTCGGTGCGCCCGATGACGTGATCGCCGCCGCTCCTGCCGCCACGCCGGTTATCGACTACGGCGAGCAGTTTGTCTGCCCCGGTTTCCATGACGCTCATCTGCACTTCTTCCATACCTCGGTCGGTTCTTCGCCGTACATGCTCATGGATATGGGCACGTCCGAGGCGGCGCTGGTGCAACATGCGCTCGAGTTTTCCCAGGACCTGCCCGACGACGCTTGGGTTGTGACGCAGGGCTGGCGCGACTACCGTTGGGACCCGCCCGAGCATCCTACCAAGGCGTCGCTCGATGCGGCATTCCCCGATCGTCCCTGCGTTATGTATTCGGGCAACGGGCACACGCTTTGGCTCAACAGTCGCGCACTCGAGGCGCTCGGCGTCACACGCGACAGCGAGCCGCCAGCGGGCGGCAGCTACGACAAGGATGCAAACGGCGAGCTCACGGGCATTGCTCACGAGGCGGCTGCCATGCAGCTTCTACCGCGCTGCCTTGAGTGGCTGGGCGAGGATCGCATCGCAAGCGCTTACGCCGATCAAATGAGGCGGATGGCCGAGCAGGGCATCACCTCGATATGCGATATGTCGCTCATGCCCATGCCGGGCTGCGATTTTATCCGCGACGACGTCTACGACAAACTGCAGGCAGCCGGCAAGTTGGGCATCCGAGCCCATCTGTTCCCCACGCTGCTGGATGACCAGTCGCGCTTGGAAGAGCTGCAGACCCGCTACGCGAACAACGCGCTGCTCTCGGCGCCAGGCTTTAAGCAGTTCTTCGACGGCGTGTCGAGCGAACACACGGCCTATCTCACCGAGCCCTATACCAACCCGCGCTTCCCGGGCGACCAGGGCCGTCTGACAGTTCCTGCCGAGCGCATGCGTAAGCTGGTTCTGGCGGCCGCGGAGCGTGGCCACACTGTGCGTATTCACGTCATCGGCGACGGTGCCATCCATGCCGCGCTCGATATCTTTGAGGAGGCCGCCGAACTGTACGGCCTGCCCCAGCACGGTCATAACACGCTCGAGCATCTGGAGAACCTCTTGCCCGAGGACATCGACCGCCTGCGCAAGCTCAACGTGGTTGCTTCGAGCCAGCCCTGCCACATTACACTCGACCCGGGCGGCCCCGAGCGCGATCTGGGCCTGGAGCGCAGCCGCATCATGTGGCCGTTTGCGACCTATAAGCAGCGCGGCATCCGCCAAGCCTTCGGTACCGACAGCCCTATCACGCCCGTTACCAGCATGAATGTGCTCTACACGGCTATCACGCGCCAGGACCCCCGCAGCCACTGGCCCGAGGGCGGCTGGTTGCCGAGCGAGCGTATCGACGCGGCAACGGCCCTGCGCAACTACACGCTTGGCAGCGCGTACGCAGCGGGCGACGAACAAAACCTCGGCAGCTTGGAGCCCGGCAAATACGCCGATCTGGTAGTCCTGGACCAAAACCCGCTCACCATCGACCCCCAAGAACTTCAAGCCACCAAGGTTCAGGCCACCTACCTGGCAGGCAACTTGATTTACGAGCGCTAATATTCATGTCGTACCGTTAAGCGCGGCTCGGGCAGCCTATTTTGGGATAGCGCTCGAGCCGCGTTTGTTTGCCGATGGGGGTTCGCTAGGAGCGTCCCCGCTCTGCTGGATTTGGGCGCAGGGTGTAGGCGCTGCTGCCCCGCGCGCCCAATTTGGACATCAGCAATGCTGTCTCTCGGTGTTTTGCATACTTCCAGTTGCAGATTGCATAAAAAAGCTGAGATGTTCTTTCCGGCCCTGATGTACCCCCGCCTGGGCCGTGCAAAAAACGGAGTATTCAGCACCGCGAGCTCTGCCGGTGCCGCTGCAGTTGGGTGGCATTGCGGAGACCGACGTCATTTTGGGGTCCGGTGTGGCGCGAAGTGCGCCCATTTGTTCCAATGCGGCCTGCCCACCGACCAAAACCGCCGCTGAAGGCGTTCTTGGGACCAATAAGGTGTGTCCGGCGCGTATGCAGCCGTCCTGGCTTGCTGAATACTCCCAAAAATGCACGGCGCTCCCCAGGGGACCCGTGCGCGCAGCGAAAACCATTCCCGCATTCCTGTCCACATCGCCATTTTGCTGAACTGACTTTTCTGAATGCCGGGCCCGAATTAGTTAACCTTGCTCCCGGGGCGGACCGGAGGGGCGGGAGGGTGTAGGGAGGTAC
>URYU01000146.1 GCA_900552155.1 uncultured Collinsella sp. | reverse complement strand
GTCCGCAAGTTCGTGTGCGGCGACACCAACGACGCCCCCGAGGTCGCCGTCGTCGACCCCGACATGATGGCTTCCATGCCCGCCGGCCTGACCGCCTCCACCGGCATGGACGCTCTGACCCACGCCATCGAGGGCTATACCACCAAGGGCGCTTGGGAGCTCTCCGACATGTTCCACTTTGAGGCCATCAAGCTGATCAGCGAGAACCTACGCGACTCCGTTGCCGAGGCCAAGTCCGGCCAGCCCGGCTCCGGCCGCGAGGGCATGGCCCTTGGCCAGTATGTCGCCGGCATGGGCTTCTCCAATGTTGGCCTGGGCATCGACCACGCCATGGCTCACACCCTGTCCGCTCACTATGACACCCCGCACGGCGTCGCTTGCGCCATGCTGCTGCCGATCGCCATGGAGTTCAACAAGCCGGTTTGCGCCGAGCGTCTGGCCAAGGTTGCCGTCGCCATGGGCGTTGACACCACGGGCATGAGCACCGACGAGGCTGCCGACGCCGCTATCGCCGCCGTCAAGCAGCTTTCCGCCGACGTGAATATCCCGCACGTCTGTGAGGCCATGAAGGCTGACGAGATCGAGGTCCTGGCCAAGGACGCCATGGCCGACGCCTGCTTCCCGGGTAACCCGCGCGAGGCAACGCTCGACGACGTCATCGAGCTCTTCAAGAAGATTTGCCCGGCTGCCTAACCCAGTTTGGTGGGCCTTCGCCCGTAGGCGTATGGTCTTTTGACTTGCCGCTGGCCCCGCCGTGCTACGCACGGCGGGGCTTTTTGTGCTGCGTCAATGTTCTGAGACGGGCAAAACCAAGGCGTACTGCCCGCTACGGATAGGTGGTGCACTTTCCCGCGTGCATTTTTGGGAGTATTCAGCAAGCTCTTAAAAATGCATAACGTTGTGAATGGGCCGAGTGGCCCGCAGGCGCTCATCGACAGCCATTGCGGGCGGGCTATCGATGAGTGGAGGGGGTTGTTACTGAGTTTCTGCTTTGCGACGACCTGCAACACTGCTGTAACCACGTCGTTTTGTCGTTCGCGATGGGGTCGTTGGGGCCCACGGTGCTGAATACTCCGTTTTTTGCACGGCCCAAGGTGGGGTACCCTGAGACGAAGCAAAAAGATTCCTCATTTCTATGCAGATACCGATAGGATTTATGCAAGATTGGGATTGTAAGACGTGCGCGTGCACAAAACCGGTGCGGGGACGTCGGGAGGCGGCTCGGCTCCTAGGGCATTGACCGTGCAGAACGGTTAAAATCGGGACTCGGTCTTAGTTTTACTTGGAAGGACGCATATGGCTTCTAATATTGATGCTTCTCTAGAGGAGACACTCTCCTATATCGCGGGACAGCTTAAGGCGCTGACTTCTATCGCTTCGCCTACGGGCTATACCCGTGCGGCGACTGATTATCTGATGGAGACGTTGCGCGATATGGGCTTTGGGCCCGAGCGTTCTAACAAGGGCAATGTGCTCGTTGAGCTTGGTGGTGAGGGTGAGCCGCTCGTGTTGGCGAGCCATGTCGATACCCTGGGCGCCATGGTGCGCTCCATCAAGGACAATGGCCGCTTGCGCCCCACGACGCTCGGCGGGCATCAGTGGTCTACGGCCGATGGCGAGAACTGCACCGTTTATACGCGCGATGGCAATGTCTACACGGGTGTGGTCCTCAATACCGAGCCTTCGGCGCACGTGGCCGATGAGCCGGTCAAGACCATCGAGAAGAACATGGAAATCCTGCTCGACGAGAACGTTGACAGCAAGGACGATGTGCTCGAGCTGGGTATTCAAACCGGCGACATCATCGCTATGGATCCGCGCACCACGGTGACGGAGAGCGGCTACATCAAGAGTCGCTTCCTTGACGACAAGCTGTCCGCGTCGATTCTGCTGGGTTTGGCCCGCGCCGTCGCCGAAGGCGAGGTGACGCTTTCGCGCAAGGTTTCGTTGCTCTTTACGGTGTACGAGGAGGTCGGCCACGGCGGTGCCTTTGTGCCGGCCGACACGCGCGAGATGATCAGCGTTGACATGGGCTGCGTGGGCGATGATCTGGGCTGCACCGAGCGCATGGTTTCGATTTGTGCCAAGGATTCGAGCGGTCAGTACATCTACGTCCTGGTGACCACGCTGTCCAATATCGCGCGCGAGCTTGAACTTGACTACGCCATCGACGTGTACCCGCACTACGGCTCGGACGTCGAGGCCACGCTTTCGGCTGGCTACGACATTCGCCATGGCCTGATCGGCCCCGGCGTGTACGCGAGCCACAACTACGAGCGCAGCCACATGGACGGCGTGCGCAACACCTTCGAGCTCGTCCGCGCCTACGTACAGCGCTAGCGATGCAGCGGCCTCGGCTGATACGGCAGTACCGACCGAGGCCGTCCTCTCTAAGTTGCGGTGAAATAGGGACTGTTTGGCGGTTTTAAACGCTTAAACAGTCCCTATTTCACCGCAATTTATGAAGGGGATGGGGCTACTTAAGTGCGCCGGTTACCGTGCCGCCGCCGAGGACGATGTCGCCGCGGTAGACTACAACGGCTTGGCCGGGGGCGATGGCTCGCTGCGGCTCGTCAAAAGTCAGCAGCATTTGCCCGTCTTCGCCGCGCGTAAGGGTTGCTGCCTGGTCTTTCTGACGGTAGCGGAACTTGGCGCCCACGCGAATGCCGCCGGCATCGAGTTCTGCCTCCATGCGGTCGGCAGGGGCGCTCCAGATCCAGTCGTCGGCCGTGAGTGCTGTGGCCGTTAGGTCCTCGGCCTCGCCCAGATGCACGGTGTTGTTGGCGGTGTCGACGCCCGTCACATACACGGGATGTGCCATCGCGACGCCCAAGCCCTTGCGCTGGCCGATGGTATAGCGCAACGCGCCGTTATGGCGTCCGACCACGCTGCCGTCGCGCCATACAATATCGCCCGGCTCGGCGGCATGTCCGCAGCGGCGCTCGATATAGCCCGCGTAGTCGCCGTCTGGAATAAAGCAGATATCCTCGCTCTCGGCCTTTTTGGCGTTGGCAAAGCCCTGTTCGGCGGCAATGCGGCGCACGTCGCGCGCTTTGTCCAGCCCGGCCAGCGGAAAGATTGTGCGCGACAGCCGCTCCTGCGTGAGCGAATACAAAAAGTAGCTCTGGTCCTTCTTGGGGTCCTCGCCGCGATGCAGCTGCCAGGTGCCGTCGGACGCCTGGCTCGTTTTGGCGTAGTGACCTGTGGCGATGTAGTCGCAGCCCATATCGAGTGCCGCATCGAGCAGCGTGCCAAACTTAATATGGCGGTTGCAGATGATGCACGGATTGGGCGTCAGCCCCTCCTGGTAGGCGTTAACAAAGCGCTCGATTACGTTGCGGTCGAAGGTCTGCTGCAGGTCGAGCTCATGGTGGGGTAGCCCCAGGCGCTCGGCGACAGCCTTTGCATCGGCGATGGCGCGGTCGACCTTACTCATGCCCGTGACGGGATCGGGCGCGGGGCAGGTGAGGCGCATGGTGGCGCCGACGCATTCGTAGCCCTGGCGCTTGAGCAGGTACGCGGTCACGCTGGAATCGACGCCGCCACTCATGGCGACGAGCACGCGCTTGTTGTGCATGGGGAGGTTCTCCTTGGTGGCATGTGGCCAAAAAAGAAAAGCGGCGCGGGAGGCTGGTTCCGCGCCGCAGACATTGTAGCAAGTTCGGGTGTCATGTGGGACGCCCTGTTGGGATGAGCCCAGGCTGCCAGAAGAGAGGGAAGGCCGGCGTGCCTTGGACTCGTTCTAAGAACGAGAAGCTCTAGTCCTGGAACAGTGCCGTGGACAGGTAGCGCTCACCGGTGTCGGCGAGCAGCGCCACGATGGTCTTGCCCTCGTTCTCGGGACGCTTGGCCAGCTGCAGCGCGGCCCACACGGCGGCGCCGGACGAAATGCCCACGAGCACGCCCTCCTTGTGGCCCACGGCACGGCCGGTCGCAAAGGCGTCGTCGTTCTCGACGGGGATGATCTCGTCATAGACCTGGGTGTCGAGGACGTCGGGCACAAAGCCGGCACCGATACCCTGGATCTTGTGCGGGCCGGCCTGGCCCGTAGAGAGCACCGGGGAGGTAGCGGGCTCGACGGCGACGATCTGAATCTCGGGGGTCTGCTCCTTGAGGAACTCGCC
>URYU01000145.1 GCA_900552155.1 uncultured Collinsella sp. | reverse complement strand
CCCACCCTGGGTCTTTTAGGCGGTGCATATGCTTTACTCAATTTCATTGTCCGAAAAGATACCCTGTTAAGTCTACCCCTGGCACCTATGACCATTCGACGCGACTCAACGCCGACAATCCCGAACTCGACCGCTGCCTGGCCTCGCTTGCGCAGGTACGTGACATCCCGCGCATCATCCTTTTGGTGGTCTGTCCCGTTTCTGCCACAGCCGATGTGTCGCTGCGCGTGCACGAGATTGTCGACGCGCATCCCACGCTCAAGGTCACCGTTGTCACCAACACCCAGGCCTCGCGCATCGCAGACCGGGTTGCTCAGATCGCGCCCAAGGGTTCGGGCGAGTGCGTGAGCCTGCGAGGCTACGGTGCCATCCGCAATATGGGGCTAGCCTGCGCCGCTGTGCTGGGGCATGACGCGGTTATCTTCTTGGATGACGATGAGACTGTCATCGACGCCGACTTTATGAAGCGCGCGACCTATGCGTTGGGGCAGCAGACGCGTCAGGGCTTGCCGATCTTGGTCAAGAGCGGCTATTTCTACGATCGCGACGGCTCGCCGCTGGCTCCCACGGACAAGGCGGGCATCTGCCATCGTTGGTGGACCAAGCGCATCGAGTTCAACCGTTGGATGAAAAAGGCGCTCTCGGGCACCCGCATCTCGCGCTCCAACTACGTGTGCGGCGGCCTGATGGCCCTGCACGCCCGCGCCTTTACGCGTGTGGCCTTTGACCCGTTTATCACCCGCGGCGAGGACTTGGATTACCTCTTTAACATGCGCATGTTTGGCTACGACGTGTGGTTCGATAACGAGTGGACCGTGCGCCATCTGCCTCCGGAGTCCGAAAAGCGCTCACCGCGCTTTATGCAGGATGTATACCGTTGGTACTACGAACGGGCCAAGTTGACATTCGCCGCGCATCAAAAGGAGCTCATTCCCGTTACGGCGGCATCGCTCATGCCCTACCCGGGCCCGTGGATTTCGCGCGAGCTCGACGACCGCGTGCGCAAGACCGCCATGGTCCGCAGCGTGTTTACCCGCGAGCATGAGGGCTACCTGCGCATCTGGCGCCATGGTATCGACGAGGCAAAGGCCTATGCGCGCCAAAACGCTGCAAGCTACCTGCGTTTCCAGAGCTTTTGGCCCAAGATCATGGACGGGCTTTGGCGTGACGCACAACTGATCAGTATCCTGGAGGGGGCCGAATGATCGACCGCCGCGCCCAGCGCGATAGTTCAATATCAATCTTTCGCATCATTGCCGTTGCCTGCGCCATTTGTGTGCTGGTGTACTTTATTTTTGCCTTGGTGACCGGTATCGAGCCGATCGCCACGGTGATTGCCTGCGCGCTGCTGTGCATCTTTCTGTGCATCTTTATCTTTTTGACGCTCAATCCCGATTCGGTGCGCTCCCAGTACACCGAGGAGACGCTCTCGGTGGCCTCGGCCATGCTCGAGGACATTAAGGGCGGTCTGACGCAGGAGTCGGCGCGTTTGGTGTGCCGGCGCATTTTGCCCGAGACGCGCGCCATGACGGTGGCCATCACCGACGAGGACAACGTGCTTGCCTGCGCGGGCGAGTTTGAGGAAAAACTGCTGCCCGATACTCCCATCCACACGCTTGCCACACGCTACGTTATCGAACATGGCATCGTGCAGTCGTTCAACCGTATGGTGGATGTCGTGGGCTCGGACGGCTCGCACAACCAAGTCCCCGCCGGCATTATCGCCCCCATCAAGGTGGGCGATCGTACCGTCGGCACGCTCAAGTTCTACTACAAGACCCCGCGCGCCGTCGACCGTACCCAGTATGCGCTTGCCTCGGGCTTTGCCGAGATCTTGTCCACGCAGCTCGCCATCCACGAGCTCGAGGTGCAAAAGGAACTCACGGCGCGCGCCGAGGTGCGTGCGCTGCAGGCGCAGATTAACCCGCACTTCCTGTTCAACACGCTGAACACCATTGCATCGTTTACGCGCACCGACCCGCTGCGGGCCCGCGAACTGCTTCGTGAGTTCTCATCGTTCTATCGTGCCACGCTCGACAACTCGGGATCGCTTATTCCGGTCTCGCGCGAGGTCGCACAGACCAAGCGCTACCTTACCTTTGAGAAGGCCCGCTTTGGCGAGGATCGCGTGCTTGCGACGTTC
This sequence comes from uncultured Collinsella sp., assembly GCA_900552155.1. Lineage (GTDB taxonomy): Bacteria > Actinomycetota > Coriobacteriia > Coriobacteriales > Coriobacteriaceae > Collinsella. The sequence continues at coordinate 2,014 of URYU01000145.1, read as the reverse complement.
GATGTGTCCGAGGACGTGGAAGATACGCTGGTGCCGGCGTTCGTGATCCAGCCGATTGTCGAGAACGCCGTGCGTCATGGTATGGGCGATGACGACGCCCTGAGGATCGACGTGACCGTTCACCAAGACGGCGAGGATGCAATCTTGATTGCCGTGGCCGATAATGGCGTGGGCATGGATGAGGGTACCGCCGCCAGACTGTTTGACGAGCGTTCTGCCCGTCCCGACGCCAGCTCTCCCCAGGGTGGCGGCGCCGGTGTGGCCATGCACAATATTTCGGAGCGCATCCATCGCTTTTATGGGCCGCACTCCTATACGCGTGTCGAATCGGCGCCGGGCAAGGGCACCAAAGTGCTCCTTCACCTTGATTTGTCAGAGAGCATCTTTGACATTCAAGAGTAAAATAAAAGGCTACGGGCTCAACGTCATGCGACGGATGCCCGGCGTAGTTAGTTGACGAAAGGTTTTATCCCTATGCTGCGTGCGATGATTGTGGATGATGAGGCGCCGGCTCGCTCGGAGCTTCGCTTCCTGCTCGAGCAAACGGGCAAGATCGGCACGATCACTGAGGCGTCGAGCGTCCGCTCCGCCATCGAGATGCTTATGGAAAGTCGCGTAGATGTCGTGTTTCTCGATATCTCGATGCCCGGTGCCTCGGGCCTGCAACTTGCCGAGGCGCTGCATAAGCTCAAAAATCCGCCGGCGATCGTGTTTGTGACTGCGTATAGTGACCATGCGGTCGAGGCATTCGACGTGGATGCCGTCGATTATCTGATGAAGCCGGTCGAGGAAGCTCGCTTGGATCGCGCGATCGAGAAGGTCATGCAACGCACCAAGCCGGTTACGGACAGCAAGGTGACCATCGAGCGTATCCCGGTGGAAAAGGGCGGCCGCAAGGTGCTCATTCCCGTGGACGACATTCGCTTTATCATGGCCAAGGACGATTACTCCTGCATCTATACCGTCGATGATCGCTTTTTGTCGACGACCTCGCTGGCGCAGTTTGAGGCCAAGCTCTGCGACTTTGGCTTCTTCCGTGTTCACCGCCGCTATATCGTCAACTTGGCGTGCGTCACGGATGTGGAGACGGTGCCCTCGGGCGCCATCCAGCTGGGCATTACGGGCGTCGACGAACGCGTGCCGGTTTCGCGCCGCCGCGTCGTGCCGCTTAAGAAGGCCCTGAGTCTCTAGCACACTGGCCACGAAGCCCTGTAGACATAACGTCTGCGGCGGCGTGGGGCCTTTTTGTATGTATCTGCCGAATCGTTTTTTGCGGAAGGGATCCCATGAACAGTGCAAGCGCCAAGCGTATCGACATCATCTCGGACACCCACGGCTATTTATCGCCTGCGCTCCTGGATGAGCTTGAGGGCGCAGACCTGATTATCCACGCCGGCGACCTCACGTCAGAGATGGACTACGAGCACCTATGCACCATCGCCCCCGTGCGGGCCGTACTGGGCAACAACGATTACTACCGCGACTACGGTCCCGATGTAGACCGTCTTGCGCTCTTTACCTACGAAGGCCTCAAATTCGCCGTAGCCCACTACCGCGAAGACCTTCCGGTGGGATCCGTAGACGTAGCCATCAACGGCCACACCCACGTAACCAAAGAAGCCCAAGTGGGCCGTTGCTTAGTCCTCAACCCGGGCAGCGCCAGCTACCCCAGAGGCACCCGAGGCCCCACCATGGCCAGAATGCTCGTAAAAGACGGCAAGATCATAAGCACCAAATTTATTGACCTAGACTAACCGCAACAAAAACGGGGGATGCACAATGCATCCCCCGTTTTTCTTTAGGCCAAAGGCCGAAGTTCAACAAGATCCATCAGACCACCCCCGCCGAGGAGCACGCGGGCTAGCCGCGCAGCGGCGCACGCCCGCAAAACTGGTTGAATAATGTGACGGCAGGGAGGGTCTCCGGGGCTGAGGGCGGGGGTTAAGTTTGTAGAGAGATACGCACGCAAAGGAAAGCAATAAATGAGAGTTACGAAGAGCGCAGGACAGGAGAG
>URYU01000144.1 GCA_900552155.1 uncultured Collinsella sp. | reverse complement strand
CAGGCTGCGCACGATGGCCTTAAGCTCGGCGATCTGCTCAGGGCTCACGGTATCGGTCTAGTTGAGGATCAGCGTGGAGCAGAACTCGATCTGCTGGATGAGCAGGCTCTCGATGTCGTCCTCGTCGATATCCTCGGCCAGCAGGTCGCGACCGCCGTTGAACTCGTCGTACATGCGGGCGCAGTCGACCACGGCCACGATGTTGTCGCGCGCGAGCTTGGGCTCGCCGCCCACCTTGGCCTCGTCACAGAAGCTTGAGATGGTGTAGGCGATGGGGATAGGCTCGCAGATACCCGATGCCTCGATGATGATGTAATCGAAGTTGCCCGAATCGGCGATGCCCTGCAGCTGGTTGGCCAGGTCGTCCGAAAGCGTGCAGCAGATGCAGCCGTTGGTGAGCGGGATGAGGTCATCGGTCTCGGAAAGGCCGCCGTCGGCGATAAGGCTGGCGTCGACGTTGATCTCGCCGATATCGTTGACGATCACGGCGGCGCGGATGCCGCCGTCGTTAGCGAGGATGTGGTTGAGCAGCGTGGTCTTGCCGGCACCGAGGTATCCGGTAAGCATGATGATCTTCACGGGTTTGTTGGGCATGTGCCCTCCTTTGTTAGACATGGCTTACAGTTGAATCTTATGCCAAACGCCTGCTCTTATACCCACGCGCCGGCAAATAACACAGGCTACTCCCAGGCTCCCCATACATCGGGGCAATAACCGACGGTGGCCTTTTTGCCGTTACGCACGATGGGCTCGGCTAGAACCTGCTGGTTCTCGAGCAGTTTATCGAAGCGCTGACTAGGGGTGAGGTGCTGAATGAGCGCGAGCGTCTCCTCGTCCTTGGCTTTGGGGTTGAGCAGCTTGTCGATGCCGCCGACCGCCTGCATCACGCTCGTGAGCTCGCCTTTGCTCATCTCCTTTTCCTTAAGGTCGATAAACTGCACCTTAATGCGGCGCTCCTTAAAATAGCGCTGGGCCTTCTTGGTATCGAAGGACTTCTTGGTGCCGAAGATTTGCACGTTCATAGTATGTTCCGCCGTTCTACCTGATGAAGTTGGTCGTTGCGCGATCGGCTTCGGGTGCGTTGATACCAGCGGCCTGTCCTGCCTCGATACAGCGCAGGAGCCAGGCCATGTTTTTGCCGATGTTTCGCATGGTGGCAAGGCCTTCGGCATCCCCATCGGCGTCGCCGGGCACGCGGCCAAACACGTTGTTCCAGTACGTGGAGGCGACCACGGGCATCTGGTTGATGGTGAAGTACTTGTTGAGCACATCGAAGGTGGTCGATGTACCGCCGCGACGGGCGACGGCGACGGCGGCGCCCGGCTTGTGTGCAAAGGCTTTGCCTCCGGCATAGAATGCGCGGTCGAGAGCCGAAAGGATGCGTCCGCTGGGGTGCGCATAGTAGACGGGCGAGCCAAAGACAAAACCATCTGCCTGCTCGGCGGCAGCGATCAGCTCGTTCACCACGTCATCGTCAAAGGTGCAGCGGCAATCGAGCTTGCCGCACTGACCACAGCCAATGCAGTCGCGAATGGGCTTGGTGCCCAGCTGAAACACCTCGGTATCAATGCCTTCGGCATTGAGTTGCTCGGCGACCTCGGCGAGTGCGCGGGCGGTGTTGCCGTTTGCCTTGGGGCTGCCATTGACCAAAAGAACCTTCATCACAAACTCCCTCTGCTGTCGGTGACTTCTGCAGAGGATTATCGCACGATGGGGGAGGCGGTGTGGGCGCGGTGCTAATCCAGTTTGGTACCTGGCACCTGCACGGCTTTCCCAAGCAACGCTTTGAGCTCGTTCAAAATGGAAACGGGCTGTCGATCGACAGCGTCCAGATGAAGCGTGGCCACACGAATGGGTGGCTGATATTCAAGCGAGCCGATGAGCACAGGAGAACCCAGGAACCGCTCGATTTCGTCTGCGAGCTCGTCGATTGCCTCGGGGCCGAGCTCATCGAAAAGCGCCACGAACATTGGTCCCGTCGAGCGGAACAGGCGACCCTTGCCGCGCGAACAATCCATGAGGCAGGCGGCGCTTTCGGCGAGCACGCGGGCGCCTGCATCGAATCCAAAGCGGGCATTGACCTGAGCGATATCGTCGATTTTAATGGCGATCAAACCAGCCTTGCGCGCCACGCGACGCATTTCGCCAATGGCGTTGACAAGGGCGTGAATATCGCCCAGGCCGGTCACGGAATCAGTCGTATCTGCCAAGCTTCGGTTGACGATAATGCCCACATACATGCCGGGCTCGGTATCGGTGCCGTCCAAGCGGTAGCCCGTGCAGTCGCAAAGCGCGTATTTTCCGGTGGCATCCATTACGCGATACTGCATGTAGTGGAAGTGCCCCGTGCCGTTTATCACCATGTCGAGCTCGGCACGTACGTTGTCGCGGTCCTCGGGATGAACGCGGGCGAGCCACATGTCGAGTGAGTTAAAAGGGTGCTGGGAGGGCAGGTCAAAATCGCGCACGGCGTTAACCGACCATTGCGATTCTCCCGTATCGAGATTGAGGATAAACGGATAGCGCGCCTCGGAGCTCATGGAGATCGCTTGGAACACCCGGTCGTTGCAGGGAAGCTGATCGACGATTGGGCGTTGCAGCGCGTCATCGTCTTTCGGTTGCTGCACACGATGCATAAGCTTATAGCGATACATCTTGCGATCGGCATCCATCGTCATCTGGCGACGCGTGTCGCCGGCAAGTGGATCGACGCGCGAGCAGCCAAAGCTAAAGCTGCCGATCATGGGCGCCTTGCCACCTGAGCTCGCCTCGATCAGCCTGGTACGCATCTGCTCCAAGCGCTGCTCGAGTCCAATCTCGTTTGCGGAGGGCGAGATGAGCACAAACTCGTCTCCACCGATACGGAACAGCATCTCATCGTGCTCCATGGTTTCGGAGAGCGTGCGGCAGATGCTCAGAATATAGCGATTGCCTTCGGCGTGGCCAAACCTATCGTTGCAATGCTTGAGATGGTCGATGTCAATATAGGCGCAGGTGAAGGGGTCGCCTTTGCGCCAGAGTTGCTCGACGTGACGGTCGAATCCATTGCGGTTGCCCAAGTTGGTGAGCGGATCGATATAGGCGTTGCGCTCAAGCAGCTGGCGCTCTTGTTGCAGGATGGCATGCGTCTTTTGCAGTTGCTCACCAACGGCGCGTAGCTCAGCAGGCAGCGCGGCAACATCGAGTTCAGCGGTCGAGACGCCGTTCGCAAGTCGCTGAAGATAGGCAATAATCGATTGCTCGCCCAGGCGATATGACTCGTTCATGATGGATAACCTCCTTGGGCGGAACAACGGTTTGTATCATATCCCCAATTCGGTTTGAATTGGGGATATAAGTTAGCTAATGGAGACAAATGCCCCCTTCGACGGTGGCGTTTTGCGCGCGAGCGTATCAGTTGTTATTGCCACCATCGAGCAATGCCTCAAAATCCTTCGCAGGCATGGGGCGGTAGTAGAGGAAGCCCTGAGCGTAGCGGGCGCCCATTTGTCGTAGCATGTTTGCCTGCTCATTTGTCTCGACGCCTTCGACCACGACGGGCAGATGGAGCGACTGCGCCATTTCGAGCATCGATGAAATGATTTGCGTGCTGCGGCCTTGATCGCCGTCGACGGCTGCAATCTGCCAAATGTGCTTGTCGAGCGTCACCATAAAGCCGCTTTCCTCGAGTGCGGGGATATGGGTGCACATGCTGTGGGCGGCTATTATTCGACAAGCGGTAGCGCGACGATGCGATGTTCGATAAAAATGCGACTGGGACGATATATGTTGACGGGTATACTTGTCCCGTTTTAAAACGTAGGAACGGAGATGGTCGCATGGCACAGTCAAATATGACGCGCACGGTGGGGCTGGCGCTCGAGGGAGGCGGCTACCGCGGTATGTATACGGCGGGCGTGCTCGACGTTTGGATGGAGCACGGTTTGACCTGCGACCATATGGTGGGTGTCTCGGCGGGTGCGGCGTTTGGCTACATCTTTAAATCGCGCCAGATCGGCCGCGCCATTCGCTATAACAAGGCCTATTGTGCCGATAAGCGCTATGCGGGTGTAGCAAGCTGGCTGCGGACCGGCGATATGTTCAATGCCGATTTTGCCTATCACGAGGTGCCTATCGAGCGCGATCCCATCGACCTGGAGACATATCGCGCCTGTCCCATG
>URYU01000143.1 GCA_900552155.1 uncultured Collinsella sp. | reverse complement strand
CTCGACCTTCAGAGTCATGATGGTTTGCTGGTGGCCTTTAACGGCGCTCACGTCGTCGATGCCCAGACCGACGAAGTGCTGTTCGATCAGGCTATGCCTGCCGACGAATTGCATCGCCTGATTGATCACCTGCGTAATTTTGACGTGATCCCTATGATTTCGCTCGGTCGCGATCTGCACGTTGAGGACTCGTACCATTGCATGATCACGCTGCCTGACGGCTCGCAGAAAAACATCGTCAAGTATGAGCGCGACGCGTGCGATCTTAAGATTCGCGAGGTGGAGAGCCTGCATGAGGTCGCTGATGCTTATCCCGTGGACAAGCTGCTGACGGCGGGCGACCCGGCCTATCTGCAAGCGCATCACGAGGAGATGTACGCGCCCTTTACCCAGACGCTTTCGGGTATGTTTACGGCCGACTGGTACTTTGAGTACACGGCGCCCGGTATTGACAAGGCCCGCGCGCTCGAGGGTGCCCTGCCCAAGCTCGGCATCGATGCCAGCGAGGTCGTCTCGTTTGGCGACGGCCAGAATGACAAGTCTATGATTGAGTGGGCCGGAACCGGTGTTGCCATGGGCAACGCCGTCGATGAGGTCAAGGCTGTGGCCCAGATGGTGACCGCCAATAATAACGAAGACGGCATTGCGGTGGCGCTGGATAAGCTGCTGGGTTAGAATCGCCGATAGTGCATGGCTCGGGCGTCCGCTTGCGGGCGCCCTTTTGTTAGGGAGGGTGCCGTGTCCGCATTTCCGTTCGACGCCGTTATCTTTGACATGGACGGCGTCATTGTCGATACCGAGTATTACTACCTGGGCGAGACTGCCGCGTTTGCCAAGGAGCTTGGGCTTAACCTGACTCAAGAGGAGTTGAACGGGCAGGTTGGTACCTCGCATCAGTTCTTCCTGCGTATGCTGGTCGATTGGTTTGAGCGCGCCGGGAAGGGGCATTTAACTGGCGAGGAAGCGTTGATCCGTTGGGACGAGTGGGCGCATAAGCGTCCGCGCGACTATCAGGCTTTGATTAACCCAGGCGCCGTGGATACGATTCGAGAGCTGCCGCGCCGTGGCGTTCGCGTGGCGCTTGCCAGCTCGTCTCCCATGGATAGCATCGAGGAAGTGCTCAATGCGTGCGGGCTGTCGGATGCCTTTGAGTATGTGGTGAGCGGCGAGCAGTTTAAGGAGAGCAAGCCCGAGCCCGACATCTACCTGCATGCGCTGGACCTGCTGGGGCTGCCCGCGAATCGCTGCTGCTGCGTTGAGGATTCGGTGCCTGGCATCACTGCCGGCAAGCGAGCCGGCCTGACAGTTATTGCCAAGCGCGAGGAGCGCTTTGGCTTTAGCCAGGATGCCGCGGACAAGATTATCGACCAGCTGCCGGAGCTGCTCACGCTTTCTTAGGAGCGCGGTAGTTGCGCGTTTTTCGGGTCAGATGAGTAAATACCCGACATTTTGGTGCGGCAGCAAGCATACTTTATGCTAATGCGGGCTTAAGGGCTTGTTGAATGCCCTTAAGCCCGCTTTTGACTTAATTGGGCTGGGAGAGGGTATATGCCACCGACTGAAGGACTAACTGACGGTAAAGCAGCGATACCGCTGTACCAACAGGTTATCGATATCATTAAAAACGAAATCAATTCCGGTGCCTACAAGGCGGGCGCGCGGATACCCAACGAATTCGAATTGGCTGAGAACTATAAAGTTGGCCGCGTTACCGTGCGACGCGCTATTGAGGAGCTCGTCCAGCAGGGCTATCTAACGAAGCGGCAGGGGAAAGGCACGTTTGTCAATGCCCCCAAGATTAAGCGCAAGATTCGACAGAAGGATGACGTCCAGAGTTTTTAGGACGCATGTCGCGTTAACGGAATGGAGACGGGGGCGTGCGTCATTTCGAGAAAGATACTGCCGGCAGATGCTACCGAAGCGCAGGTCGTTGGTGTTCCCGTTGGAACTGATTTGATTTGCGTTGAGCGTGTACGTACTGCCGATGGAGTCCCCGTCATGCTCGAGAACAACATATACGTTTACGAGGACAACGCCTATCTATCAACGGCACCTCTATCTAACCAATCCATTTTTGAGTTCGTGCGCAACCGAACGGGCCGCACGCCCGCGTTTACCGACCCGTGCACGCTCGAGATCGCGTGCGCGTCGCCCGAGGTCGCTCGGCTGTTGGCAGTTCCCGTTGGCGAACCCTTGTTTTATATGGAAGCCTTCTTTTTCGATGAGCAGCGGCGGCCGTTTATCATCGGTCGTCAGCGGATCGTTGGGTCTCGCTACGTTTTTGACATCTAGGACATTGCGAATGGAAACGCCCGGTGGATCATCTCACCGGGCGTTTCCATACCGTTCACGGCGCGAACACAACCGTTCAACCGCGTTGCGGCAACCAGTTTGAAATTATCTTGATGAAGGAAAAAGCTGCTGGTAATCTATGGGACGTCATAGAACGTTTGCCTTATGCAAACGTTGAAGCGAGATGCGATGCAGTCTCGAGTTCTTTGGAGGTATCTATGTCAGATACGAAGGCGAAGAAGACAAACAGACGTTTTAAGTTCAAATTACCGCATGTCTATACGATCATGTTCTTGCTGATCGTTGTCTTTGCGGTCCTGACTTGGATCGTTCCCTCTGGTCAGTATCAGCGCAAGACGATTTCGACAGCGGCGGGCGAGCGTGAAGTCGCCGTTGCTGGAACCTATGAACAGGTCGATAAGAACTACACCGATTCCGAGACCGGCGAGACCATCAATCTGGGCCAGGATATCTTCGCGGTTCTGCAAGCGCCCACCAAGGGTATCCAAGAGGCTGCCGACGTCGTTGCGTTCGTCTTATTGATTGGCGGATCGTTCGCGATCATCACCAAGACCAACGCTTTGAATGCCGGCATGAGCCGTGTGATTAAAAAGCTCAAGAACAAGGACATCCTCATCATTCCCATCACGATGACGTTGCTGTCCATTTGTGGCACTACGTTCGGTATGTCTGAGGAAGCCCTGCCGTACTATGCCATCTTCATTCCCATCATGATGGGTATCGGTTATGACTCGATGACGGCATTCATCATCTCCTTCCTTGGTCCTAACCTGGGATATTGTGCTTCGACCATCGACCCGTTTAATGTTTTGATCGCCCAAGGCATCATTGGCATCGAGGGTAATCCGCAACTGTGGCTGCGTGCCGTTTCTTGGGTCATCTTCACTGCCGTCGGTATCGCATGGGCCATGCGCTACGCCATGCGCGTCAAGAAAAACCCCGAGTCGTCCATTGTGTACGAGGACGATAAGCTCAAGCGTATTGAATTTTCCGTGACCGATGCCTCCATCGAGGAAGAGTTCACTATCCGTCAGAAGCTCGTGCTTATCGATTTTGCTTGCGGTATGGGCATTATCGTCTGGGGTCTTGTTACCCAGGGCTGGTACATGAATCAGATTTCCGCCGTGTTCCTTGGCATGGGCTTGCTTGCCGGTATCCTGGGCGGCCTTGACCAGCAGACGATCGCAGAGGAGTTCGTTAAGGGTCTCGCCGACTTTGCGTACGCTGCCGTCGTTATCGGTATCGCTCGCGGTATTCTGGTCATCGCCGAGGGCGGCATGATCATCGACACCATCCTCCAGGCGCTCGCTACCGCGCTCGCCGGTGCACCCGCCGCCGTCTACACCACGTTTATGTATGTCGTCCTTGGCCTGCTCTCTTTGCTGGTTCCCTCGAGTTCTGGCCTGGCGGCGCTCACCATGCCCGTTATGGGCCCCCTGACCGAGCTCATGGGCCTCAATCCCGAGGCGGCCGTCACCGCGCTCCAGTTTGCCAACCAGACCATCAACACCATCAGCCCCGTGGCGGGCATGACGGTCGCCGGTCTTGCCGTGGCTAGGATTTCGTTTGGCCAATGGTGGAAGACCATTTGGAAGTTCTTCATTTTCATGGTCGTCTTTGGCCTGATCGTAACGGCAATCTCTGGCATGCTTCCGGTGTAGGTGGTTGTGATGTCTGATCGTTTGACGGTCCTGACGACTAAGAGCGTCTTTACCGGTACGGGGGACCTGACGTATGAAGGTTTCGTAGCGGTCCGTGGCAATCGAATTGAGGCTGTTGGCACCAAGTGTGAGGGAGCGGCGTATTTGACCCAGGCTGACGAGGGAGTTGACTTGGGCGACCGCACTGTCAT
>URYU01000142.1 GCA_900552155.1 uncultured Collinsella sp. | reverse complement strand
TCCCCCTTGGCCAGAACGTCGCGATCGGGCTTGGCGTAGATGAAGTAGCGCTCGGTGCCCTCGGGGTTCGAGGAAAAGAGCAGCTTTTGGGCGCGTTCCTCGGAGTAGGAGATGTTGGGCATGAGGTCGATCTCGCCCGCCTCGAGCATGTCCATAAGCTCGGTGAAGGTGCCGGAGACGTATTCGTACCGCCAGCCGGGCGTGTAGTACGACAGAGTCTGGAGGTACTCGTAACCCCATCCCGAGAGACGCTCGCCGGGGGTGCCGTCCTGGAAGCCCTCGTTGTTGACGAGCCAGCCGACGCGGACCGTTTTGACCTGCTGATCGGAGTCGGCGGCAAAGACAGGGGCGGGCGCGACGGCGCTCAGTACGGCGAGCGCGGTAAGCGCGGCGGCCAGGGTGCGACATATAACTGAACGAAGGACAGTGGCAGCTCTCACATGCAATCCTAACGAATCGAGACATTACCGCATAAGGATACCAGCTCAGCCTGCCCAGCCGGCAGCGGCACCGCTAAACGGTTCCGCCCGGCAGTTGGGGACAGTCCCTTTCTGCCGGCACAAAAGGAACGTCCCTAACTGACGGTTGTGGGACAATACCGAGCGAACGTGATTGGTTGTCCGTGGAAGGGGTCGCGATGAAAAAGCTCAGGATGCTTGCCGACGTGTTGCGCCAGGCGGGCTTTGTGCGCATTACGGAACTGTTCCTCGTCTTCTATCTGCTGTGCTCGACGGCCGTCTGGCTGTCCGAGCCCACGACCCTCACGTTTGGCGATGGCCTGTGGTTTAGCTTTGAGACGGTCTCGACGATCGGCTTTGGCGACATTCCGGCCGAAACGCCGGTTGCCCGCGCCATTACCGTCGTCTTGAGCGTCATCAGCATCTTCTACATCGCTATGCTCACGGGCGTGGCGGTGAACTACTGCAATACGCTTATCAAGATGCGTCAAAAGGACACCATGGCGCGCTTTATGGATGATCTGGAGCATCTGGAAGAGCTCGATCGCGACGAGCTTGCCGATCTTTCGCGTCGCGTGCGCGAGTATCGCCGACGCCAACGCTAGAACGGGCGCCGCGCGTCACGATGAGGGGGACTGAAATGGATATCACCGTGTATCTGGGTGCCAGCGTCGGTAATGACCCGGCGTTTCTGCCTGCGGTACAGGAGCTGGGCAACTGGATTGGCGCCAACGGACACGCGTTGGTATACGGCGGGTCCAAATCGGGTCTGATGGGTGCGCTCGCCGATAGCGTGCTCGATGCTGGCGGACACGTGACGGGTGTGGAGCCGAGCTTTTTTATCGAGGCCGAGTTTCAACATGACGGTATCGACGACCTCATCGTGACGAGTGATATGGCGGAGCGCAAGGCCAAGATGATTGAGCTCGGCGATGCGTTCATCGCCTTTCCCGGTGGCACGGGCACGCTCGAGGAGATTGCCGAGGTCATGTCCGCGGTGTCATTGGGGCACCTGAGCGCTCCGTGCATCCTGTATAACCTGGGCGGTTACTACAACGACCTCAAGGCGCTGCTCGGGCACATGATCGATAAGGGTTTATCGAGCCCGCAGCGCCAGCAAGGCATTTACTTTGCCGACGATTTGCGCGAGATTGCCTCGATTATCAACGGATAAGTCTTGAGCCTGTCCCACTATGACTCCCAATGGTGCCGTTTGCGGCGCAGACGGTTGGCTCGTTCGAGCAACGCTCGCTCTACAATAAAACATAACTATGTCGACTTTGACCGCGGGAGGACCCGATGGATAACCTTGCCAAACCCACAAACCGCGCGCTGTTTTTAGTTAGCGTTGCCGTGACCGGTGCGTTCGCAGGTGCCGCGGTCTGGCTGTTCTTTTTTGCGATGGAGCACGGTATCGACTATCTATGGACCGAGATTCCGCACGCGCTGGGCGTCGCTTCGCCCGAGCTTGCCAGCGGTCCGTTTGGCTTTCTGCCGTACCCGTTTTTTGTCTGCTTGCTGGGCGGTCTGTTAATTGGTCTGTACGAGAAGATGACAGGCACCAAGACCGATGACCTCAACCAGGTGATGGCTAAGGTTAAGCAAGACGGGCGCTACCCGTACGACAACCTGGGCAAGCTTTCGCTCGCGGCATTGCTGCCGCTGCTGTTTGGCGGAAGTATTGGACCGGAGGCCGGCCTGACCGGCGTTATCGCGGGTCTGTGCAGCTGGGTTGGCGACCGCATGCGCCGCTTTGGCGCCGAATTTAGGGAGCTTACGCTGCTGGGTACCCAGGCCGCGTTGACGGCGCTCTTTACCGCGCCCGTCTTTGGCTTTGTGGCACCGCTTGCCGGCAGCGCCGACGGCGACGAGGGCTCTGCGTCCGACGAGATCACGATCAAGCTGCCCAAGGCACAGAAGACCGTGGTCTACGGCATTGCGATTGCCGGCGGGCTGGGCACCTATCTGCTGCTTGGCCAGCTTGTGGGCGGCGGCATGGGCATGCCTAGGTTCGAGGCCGCCGAGGTGGGCAACCTGGAGCTTGCCTGGCTCATTCCGCTGGCGTTGGTCGGCACCGTATGCGGTTGGCTGTACTTTGTCTCGGAGCACGCGAGCGAGACGCTGTCCCATGCCATAGGGGAGCGTCCTGTCGTCAAGGCCATGCTAGCCGGTCTGGCGCTCGCCATCTGTGGCACGGTCCTGCCCTACACCATGTTTGCCGGCGAGACCCAGGCCGATGTGCTCATGGAAACCTACCTGACCATTCCCGCTGGCGTGCTTATCGCGACCGGTCTTGTTAAGGCCATGCTGACGCCCGCCCTCATCAACCTTGGTTGGCGCGGCGGCCACTTCTTCCCGGTTATCTTCTCGGGCGTAAGCCTGGGCTATGGCCTTGCCATCCTCACCGGCGCAGATCCGGTCTTTTGCGTCGCCGTCTGCACGGCATCGACGATGGGTGCGGTCATGCGTCAGCCGGTCATGGTCGTGGGCCTGCTGCTTATGTGCTTTCCACTCAAGGGTATCGTCTGCATGATCATCGCGGCCGTCATCGCCGCCGGCATTCCACTGCCCAAGCCGCTGCGCAAGTAGCGCGGTGGCGCACGGTCGATACAAGCACCCTAGGCCCGGTGTGGCGCTGTGTCATGGATTTGCGCGCGCCTAGATCTCGCTCGGAATCGGCGCTATTTCCAAACCGCGAGCGCGGCGGTGCCCAGTACGATGAGGGCGAGACCGATGGCGCTGCGCCGTGAGAGTTTTTCGTTGAATGCCAAGCGCGCAAATAGTACCGATACGACAATCGATAGTTTGTCGATCTGCACTACGACGCTCACCTGGCCTGTGGCGATGGCGTAGTAGCATAGCAGCCACGATGCGCCAGTCGCAATGCCCGAAGCCGCGAGAAATACGAGTTCGTAGCGGTCTACGTGCACGGCTTGGCCCATCTTGCCTTCAGCTGCCACGATTGCCCATGCCATAACCAGTACCACACAGGTACGGATTGCCGTGGCCAGGTTGGATTCGACGCCTTCGATGCCAGCCTTGGCAAGGATGGACGTGAGCGCTGCGAACACGGCGGCGCCGAGGGCGTAAGCGAGCCAGGTCCGGTCTTGCTGCTGCTCGGGTCCGGCAGGCTGCTTCTTCTCGATCATTAAAAACGTGCCGAGGGTGATGACAGCGGTTCCCACGAGCTTAACCGCAAGGTTGCTCGTCTCGCCAAAAAGCACGATGGCGATCAGTGCAGCGAGTACGGTGCTCATCTTGTCGACCGGTACGACCTTATTGACGTCTCCGATGCCCAACGCCTTAAAGTAACAGATCCACGAAGCGCCGGTAGCGAGTCCCGAGAGGACGAGAAAGAGCCAAGATCTGGGTTCGATGCTGCCGATGGTTCCAATGGATCCAGAAATGCCCGCCATTGCCCAGGCGAAAACGAGCACCACGCAGGTGCGAATGGCCGTCGCGACATCGGAGTCGGTCTGCTTGATGCCGCATTTGGCCAGGACAGATGTGACGCCGGCAAAGAAAGCCGACACAAATGCTGCTGCGACCCACGACACGGGTGAAATGCCTCCCCAAAGAACGACCGCGCCAGATTTACGGCGCTCGTCCGATGATACCGTCCCGCCATGAAGCTTTGATATCGCTGTGGTGAGACAGGGGCCATAGTTCGAGAGCCTTGATTATCAACTTCATCCGAACACTTCCCACATTCATCCGCACATGTGCGGATGAATGTGGGAACCCGATACCC
>URYU01000141.1 GCA_900552155.1 uncultured Collinsella sp. | reverse complement strand
CTGTCCGACCACGAGAAGCAGGGCGTTTCTTATCACGAGATCGGTCATGCCATCGTCGCTGCCCGCCAAAAGGGTTCCGCGCCGGTTACCAAGATCACCATCGTGCCGCGTACGAGCGGTGCTCTTGGCTATACCATGCAGGTCGAGGAGGACGAGCGTTTCCTGACGACACGCCAGGAGGTCTTGGACAAGCTTGCAGACTACTGCGGCGGCCGTGCGGCCGAGGAACTCATCTTTGGCGAGATGACGACCGGTGCCGCCTACGATATCGAACTGGCCACCAAGCTCGCCCGCAACATGGTGACGCGCTTTGGTATGTCCGACGAGTTTGGCATGATGGCGCTCGGTACCGTGCAGAACGCGTATCTCAATCAGGACACGTCGCTCACCTGCGCCCCTGGTACGGCCGAGCGTGTGGACGCGATTGTCGCTAAGCTGATCGAGGACGCGCACGATCGCGCCCTGCAGATCCTCAAGGAGAACAAGTTCAAGCTCCATGAGCTGGCTCGTTATCTGTACAAGAAGGAGACCATCACGGGTGAGGAGTTCATGAACCTCCTCACGCGCGAGAATCCGCTGATGCCCAAGCAACAGTAAAGCCGCGGTCGAGCCAGTAAACGTCGACGCCCCATTTGAGCAGCTTTCTCAAATGGGGCGTTTTGCTTGAGAGGGATGGAAATGAAGATCGTGGTGAGCGCCTGCTTGATGGGCGAGAGCTGCAAGTATAACGGGCTCGACAACTATCATCGCGCGTTGGTCGAGGCCTGCGAACGCACGGGGACTGAGGTCTTGTTGGTGTGCCCCGAGGTCTTTGGCGGCCTGCCCACGCCGCGCAAGCCGTCCGAGATTGTGAATGGCGAGGTCCGTACCTGCGGGGGTACCTCGGTCGATCGCGAGTTTCGTCTAGGCGCTCAACGTGCGCTCGATATGTGCGAGCAAGCGGGCGGCCCGTCCGAGATTGCTGCGTGCGTCTTGCAGGATCGCAGTCCGTCGTGTGGCGTGGGCCATATCTACGACGGATCCTTCAGCGGCACGCTCACAACGGGTAACGGTGTCTTCGTTGACCTGCTCCTGCGCCACGGCTACCGCGTGATCCCGGCAAGCGAATTCGACTCGAGCATGTTACAGCAATAAAAAACCGCCACAAAGGTACTGTCCCCTTTGTGGCGGTTTTGGTCGGTTAGGCCAGGATAGAGTGGCCGTAGGCGTTGGCGGCCTTGATGGCGGCGGCGAACTTCTCGTCGGTGAAGGGCTCGGGGTTTCCCTGCTTCCACTCGTTGGTGGCGTGCGCGTACTCGCACAGGGCCGGGATATCGGCCACAGAAAGTCCGACCTGCTCAAGCGTCACGGGCAGGCCCATCTGCTTGTTAAAGGCGGCGTAGCGCTCAAGGTTCTCGGTATCGCCCGTATAGGCAAACAGGACGAGCACGCCCAAGCTCACGACCTCGCCGTGCAGATAGGTTCCCTCGCGCGGAATGCTGCACGTCGCATTGTAGAACGCGTGCGCCACGCTCGAGTTGTAGTAGTAATCGTTTTGGTTGGTCAGGTTCGAGACATAGCCCGTGTTGACCACGATGTCGAGCGCGATCTGCTTGACGGCCTCGCTCGACAGATTCCGGCGCACGTCCTCAAGACCCTGGACGCCATAAGTAAACAGCGGCTCGGAGCAGGTGTAGGCGAGTGCCAGGCCAAGACCGGCGGTATGCTCCAAATTGCCGGCGCTCGTGGCGTATTCGACCTCAGGCTGCTTAGAGAGGGCATCGCCCACGCCGGCCCAGAAGTACTCCGCCGGAGCTTCGGCGATGATCTTGGGGTTGATGAAGATGTGCGCCGGTCGGTTGGGGTACGAATAGCCCTCGAGCGAGCCGTCGTCGTTGTACACGACGGCAATGGCGGTCGCGGCGGAGCAGTTAGAACAGATCGTCGGGACGGTGAAGACGATCTTCTTGAGCTCGATGGCTGCGGTCTTCACGGTGTCGAGCGCCTTGCCGCCGCCGCATGCGATAAGCACGTCAGCTTCCTGGCAGGCAGGGGAGTTCACGACCTTGGCGATATTGGCACGCGTGCTGTTGGTGCCGTAGACGCGCGTCTCCAGAATCTCGACATTGGTACCTTCAAGCGCCGCCTCGATGCCCGGCAGCGCCGCAGCCAGGGCTCGCTTGCCGCCGATGATGGCGACCTTGGTCGCTCCGTACTCCGCCAGTGCGGCGGGTAGCTCGGTAAAGCAATCCTCGCCAACGGTGTAGTCGCTCATTCCAATCGTGCGCATAGGTGCCTTCTTTCGTTCGATAGAGTGCTTTCAGGTATTTTGCTCCTAGAGAAGGTCCACGGCCGCGAGAAATTTCGAACGTATAAAACCAGTGTTGAGGGTTTTTCGCCGGCGCGGAACGTGCTAGCATACTCCGCATAAGCGTTGATGGGGACGAGTAGTCGGCCATCCGCATGCTACAGAGAGCGGGGAGCGCTGAGAACCCGTGCATGCGACCGATGAAAATCACCCCGGAGCTGCGGTCCCAACGGACGTCCTGCATAGGTTCGTCTTAGTAGACATCGCCGAGATGGTCGTCGATACAGGCCAGCCGAGTAACGGATGCGAGCGCGCGATAACGCGGGCGAGGGCATCTAAGCTGGGTGGTTAAGCGAAGAGCTTTTGCGGGCGCGCTGCCCGTTTTGTGGCGCTTCGTCCCAGCTTGTAGGGACGGGCGCTTTTTTGGTGCCCATCGGGCGTGCGCGCCCACGACAAGAAAGGGGTACCGTGGCAAACGAGTACAAGCAGACGATGAATCTGCCCAAAACCGGATTTCCCATGCGTGCCGGTCTTTCCAAGTCCGAGCCCAAGCGACTCAAGGACTGGCAGGACAACAAGGTCTACGAGCAAGTTCTAAAGAAGAACGAGGGTCACAAGAAGTTCGTGCTGCACGACGGCCCTCCGTACGCCAACGGCCCGATCCACATCGGCCACGCCATGAACAAGATCTCCAAGGACATGATCAACCGTTACTGGATGATGCAGGGCTGTGAAGTTCCCTATGTCCCCGGTTGGGACTGCCACGGTCAGCCGATTGAGCACAAGGTCGAGGAGAAGCTCGGCACCGAGATGTTCAACCAGACCTCCACGGCTAAGATCCGCGAGCTTTGCAACAAGTTCGCTGTCGAGAACATCGAGCTGCAGAAGGCCGGCTTCCGTCGCCTGGGCGTGCTCGGCGACTGGGACAACCCGTATCTAACGCTCTATCACCAGCATGACGCCGCCGACATCGAGGTCTTCAAGGCCATGTTCGACAAGGGCATGATCTATCGCGGTCACAAGCCCGTCCACTGGTGCAAGCACTGCCACACCGCGCTGGCCGAGGCCGAGATCGAGTACTCCGACGAGACGAGCCCCTCCATCTTCGTTCGCTTTGAGATGACCTCCAAGCCCGCCGGCCTCGAGAACTTTGACGGCCCGGTCGACTTTATCATCTGGACGACCACCCCGTGGACCATCCCCTCCGACCAGGCCGTTTCTCTCAAGCCCGGCGCCGCCTATGTCGCCGTTGAGCACGATGGCCGTGCCGAGGTCATGCTCGAGGACCTGGCTCCCAAGTGCTGCGAGGAGTTTGGCTGGGAGTACACCCCGGTCATGGTCGACGGCAAGCCCTATGTGGTTCCCGCCGAGACCTTCCACCACATCCACTACAAGCAGCCGATTTTTGACGGTGTCGAGGGCGTGGCGCTGTTGGCCGATTACGTCGGTGTCGATGACGGTACCGGTATCGTCCACAACTCGCCCGGCCACGGCGTCGACGACTACTTTGCCTGCCTCAAGGAGGGCATCACCGACATCTGCATGCCGGTCGATGACGCCGGCAAGTTCTACACCGGCGAGGAGTTTGGTACCGGCGGCCCCTTCAGCGGCATGGATACCGACGAGGCCAACCCGCATATCATCGAGTTCCTGCGCGAGCGCGGCACCCTGGTCCTCGAGAAGAAGATCACGCACAGCTATCCGCACTGCTGGCGCTGCAAGCACCCGGTGCTCTTCCGTGCTACCGACCAGTGGTTCGTCTCGATGGACAAGACGGGTCTGCGTGAGCAGGCTGGCAAGGAGGTTCGCGAGAACGTCAAGTGGTATCCGGCTCACGCCGCCAACCGCATCGGCGCCATGGTCGAGCAGCGTCCCGACTGGTGCATCAGCCGTCAGCGCGTCTGGGGCGTGCCTATCCCCAGCTACACTTGCGCCGACTGCGGCGAGAAGGTC
>URYU01000140.1 GCA_900552155.1 uncultured Collinsella sp. | reverse complement strand
CTCCTGCCCGCTTCGCGTTGTAAATTCCGTCCGTCTCTGCGACCGTTTCATGGCGGTGTCACAGCAGGCCTTACACGAGGGCGAAAAGATTTTCCTGAAAGACCGCAGGTTCGGCTATTGTACGGGTTGCGGTGCCTGCTACGGCGGTGCCGGGCCCTGCCCGCAGAAAGACGATGCGGCCGGGGTGATCGGCAAGATGGTCGAAGCGGACGTGATCGTGATGGCTACGCCAGTCTATTTCTATACGCTCAGCGCACAGATGAAGACCCTGATCGATCGCTGCTGCGCCCGCTACCTGGAGATGAAGGGCAAGGAGTTCCGCCGTCGCGTCAAGGAGCTCGCGGCCGAGCTCAACATGGACACCGCCTACCTCAACCGCGAGCTGGGCGTAGGTTTCTCGGGCGGCGAGAAAAAGAAGGTCGAGATGCTCCAGCTTCTGCTGCTGCAGCCCAAGCTCGCCATCCTGGACGAGACTGACTCAGGCCTGGACGTCGACGCCCTGTCCACCGTCAGCCACGGCATGGACGCCTACCGCAAGAGCTGCGACGGCTCCATGCTCATCATCACGCATAACACGCGCATCCTGGAGCACCTGGATGTCGCCCGCGTCCACGTTATGGTCAAGGGCCACATCGTGCGCGAGGACGACGCCTCGCTGATCCCCTGGATCGACAAGAACGGCTTTGAGACCTTCGAGCGCGAGGCCGCCGAGCAGCGCGCCCAGGCCGAGGCCGCCGCTGCCGAGCAGCAGGCGTAAAGGGGCGACGCAATGACCAAGAACCGCACCGAGGTCGCGGACATCGACCGCAGCCTCTACGACTTCACCTATGGCGAGGAGGGATTCGAGCGCCTCGACGCCGGCATCACACCCGACATCGTGCGCGAGATCAGCGCCAAGAAGGACGAGCCGCAGTGGATGCTCGACCTGCGCTTAAAGTCCCTCGAGATTTTCAACCGCTTCCCCGACCCGACGTGGGGGCCCTCCATCGAGGGCCTGGACATGGACAACATCGTCACCTACGTCAAGCCCAACACCGACCAAAAGCACGACTGGGAGTCGGTGCCCGACGACATCAAGAGCACCTTTGAGCGCTTGGGCATCCCCGAGGCCGAGCGCAGCTACCTGGCGGGCGTCGGCGCGCAGTACGACTCCGAGCTCGTCTACCACAACATGCAGGACACCGCGTCCAAGATGAGCATCATCTACTCCGGCATCGAGGAGGCCCAGCACGACCCGCAGTGGGAGCCGCTCATTCACGAGAAGTTTATGACGCTCATCCCGCCCACCGACCACAAGTTTGCGGCCCTGCACGGCGCCGTGTGGTCGGGCGGCTCGTTTGTCTACGTGCCCAAGGGCACCAAGCTCGATTTCCCGCTGCAGAGCTACTTCCGCCTCAACGCCAAGGGCGCCGGTCAGTTTGAGCACACGCTCATCATCGTCGAGGACGACGCCGACCTGCACTTTATCGAGGGTTGCTCCGCGCCCAAGTACAACGTGGCCAACCTCCACGCCGGCGCTGTCGAGCTCTTTGTGGGCAAGCGTGCGCACCTGCGCTACTCGACCATCGAGAACTGGTCTAAGAACATGTACAACCTCAACACCAAGCGTGCGCGCGTGGACGAGGACGGCGACATCGAGTGGATCAGCGGCTCCTTCGGCAGCCACGTGGGCTACCTCTACCCCATGAGCGTGCTCAACGGCCGTCGCGCCCGCTCGAGCTTTACCGGCATCACCTTTGCCGGCGCCGGGCAGAACCTCGACACCGGCTGCAAGGTCGTGCTCAACGCGCCCGATACCTCGGCAACCGTCGAGACCAAGGGTATCTCCAAGAGCGGCGGTATCCAGACCTTCCGCAGCTCCATCGTGGCCACGCCCAAGGCCGAGGGCTCCAAGGCAACCGTGAGCTGCCAGTCGCTGATGCTCGACGACCAGAGCCGCTCCGACACTATTCCGGCCATGGACATCCGCGCCAAGAACGTCGACATCGGCCACGAGGCCACCATCGGTCGTATCGGCGACGACAAGGTGTTCTACCTGATGAGCCGCGGTATCCCGGAGGAAGAGGCTCGCACCATGATCGTCAACGGCTTTGCCAACCCGGTCTCCAAAGAGTTGCCGCTGGAGTACGCCGTCGAGATGAACAACCTGATCAAGCTCGAGATGGAAGGAGCGATCGGATAATGGAACAGACCACGAACACCGCTGCTACCACCCTTGAGCAGGGCAATGCTATGCCGGCTGCCACTTGGGGTTGGCTCAAGATGAACCAGACCAAGCTCGAGCTCTCTGACGAGCTTGCCGCCGCTCCCGCCGAGACCATTGAGGTTGAGGGCTTGGACGAGCAGTTCCGCGGCGCTGCCGACGCATTTAACGCCGCCATGGACGCCATGGCCGAGCGCTTCCCCGAGCGCCGCGCCTCCGCCCCCGGCGACGCCGCCGACCGCGCCCGCATCACGCCCGAGACCGAGCTTGACGTGCCCGCCACCTCCATCTACCAGGCCGGTGCCATCAAGCTCGAGGAGGAGCTCTCCCCTGCTGAAGCCTTCGAGCCCGGCATGGGCGAGGCTGCCTACACCTACTTGGCCGACCACGCCACCAAGCGCATCGTCATCGATGTGCCCGCATACAAGCACGCCACGGTTACCGTGCGCGTGAGCGGTGTCGATGCAGCCGCGGCCATCGCCGCCATCGACGTCGTCGCCCGTCCCCAGTCGACGCTCGATCTGCTTATTGCCCTGGACTCTCCCGTTGCCGGCCAAGGCGTCGTGGGATCCGTGCTACGCGTGTGCGCCCACGAGTACGCCACCGTCAACGTGACCTGCACGCAGACGCTCGACGATAGCTGGATCGCGCTCGACGACACCGGCCTGTTCCTGGACGAGAGCGCGCGCGTCAACGTGCAGCACACCGTCCTGGGTGCCGGCGCCAGCGCCACCGGCCTTGCCGGCGACCTGCTGGGCGATACCGCCAAGGTCACCATCGATACTGACTACCTGGGCGCCCGAGAGCAGGTGCGCGACTTTAACTACGAGCTGCGCCACCGCGGTCGCAAGACCGAGTGCGAGATCGACGCCAACGGCGTGCTGACCGGCACGTCCAAGAAGGTCTACCGCGGCACCATCGACCTCGTGCACGGTTGCAAGGGTGCAACCGGCACCGAGCGCGAGACGGTGCTTTTGGCCAACAAGGGCGTCGACAACAAGACCGTTCCCGTCATTCTCTGCGACGAGGACGACGTCGCCGGCAACCACGGAGCCACCATCGGCCACGTCCGCGACGAGCAACTGTTCTACCTCGCCTGCCGCGGCCTTGACCAAAACGCCGCCGAGGACCTGTTCGTCCGCGCCAAGCTGGAGGACGCCGCACTTTCCGCCACCGACGAGCGCACCCGCGCCGCCGTCGTCCGCCTGGGCAACAACCTGATCGACAACTTTGAAGAGGAGCTCGCATGATCGACACCGAGCACGTTAAATGCGACACCTGTACCGCACCGGAGCCTATGGAGCTCGACGCCAGCGACGAGGCCTCGCGCGGCTGGCCTACCGTCGACATCGAGACTAATCCCTACAAGGCGCAGTTCCCGCTGTTCCAGCAGCACCCCGAGATCGCCTTCCTCGATAGTGCCGCCACCGCGCAGCGTCCTGCCTGTGTGCTCGACGCCGAGCGCGACTTCTACCAGCGCATGAACGCCAACCCTCTGCGCGGCCTGTACTCGCTGTCCGTCGAGGCCACTGAGGCTATCGCGAAGGTGCGCCAGCAGATCGCCGACCTCATCGGCGCTGCCCAGGCCAACGAGGTCGTCTTCACCCGCAACACGAGCGAGTCGCTCAACCTGGTCGCCAAGAGCTTTGCACCCACAGTCCTCGAGCCGGGCGACGAGGTCGTCATCACCATCATGGAGCACCACTCCAACCTGATTCCGTGGCAGCAGGTCTGCCGCGAGACCGGCGCCAAGCTCGTCTACCTCTACCCCACCAAGACCGGTCAGCTCACCACCGAGGAGGTTCTTGCCAAGGTTGGTCCCAAGACCAAGATTCTGGCCGTGGGTCAGGTCTCCAACGTGTTGGGAGTCGAGAACCCAGTCAAGAACCTCGGCAAGCTCGTGCACAAGTATGGCGGCTACCTGGTCGTCGACGGTGCGCAGTCGCTGCCGCACATGCCGGTCGATGTGGCCGACCTGGGCGCCGACTCCTTTGCCTTTAGCGCACACATGGCTATGGCCCCCATGGGCAGCGGCGTGCTGTGGGGCATGATGTACCTGCTCATC
>URYU01000139.1 GCA_900552155.1 uncultured Collinsella sp. | reverse complement strand
AGGGCAACGTCGGGCCTCCGAGCTCGGTTATCGAGCCCTACGGCGCCGACACCATGCGTCTGGCGAGCCTGTTTATCGCCCCGCCCGAGAAGGACTTTGACTGGGATCCCAAGGCCGTCGAGGGTGCCAACCGCTTTATTAAGCGCGCCTGGCGTATCGTGTGGCAGCTTGTCCAGTCGGGTGATGCCAACGTTGCCTTCGACAAGTCCGTGCTCGACGAGACTGCGATGAAGCTCTATCGCGAGCGTCACCGCACCATCGCCAAGTGCACCGAGGACTTCGATCGCGGCCAGTTTAACACCGCGATCTCGGCCGTCATGGAGCTCGTCAACGCAGCGAGCGCCTACCTCAACTCCACCGAGGGCGCATCGCGCGACAAGGCACTGTGCTACGGCGTGGCCAAGGACATCGTGAGCGTCCTTGCCCCCATCTGCCCGTTCTGGGCCGACGAGCTGTGGCACGAGGCACTCGGCTGCGAGGGCAACGCCTACACCGCCGCCTGGCCCGAGTTTGACCTGGCCGAGTCCATCGAGGACACGGTGCAGTGCGGGGGCCAGGTGCTCGGTAAGGTCCGCGGCCGCATCGATGTGGCCCGCGATGCCTCCAACGAGGAGATGCAGGCTGCCGCCGAGGCCGCTGTTGCCAAGTGGCTCGAGGGCAAGACGGTCGTCAAGGCCATCTGCGTGCCCGGCAAGCTGGTCAATCTGGTGGTTAAGTAAACCTTGCGCATATAGTTGATGCACAATAGACGAGGGGCGATCCGGCTGGGGCGTCCCGCTTTTTGGATATGGATACTTGCGACTACACCCAATTATCCATTTCTTGTGGAGAACCTGTGCTCACGCTGACCTGCGGGTTTGTGCTATGGTTGCACGTTTTCGCAGGTATTGGTATAGTTTGCTTGCAAATGAAGTTGTAATTGAAAGAAGTGGGGTTTCGGCCCCGCTTCTTTTTTGTATGGATGGAGGTGCCGCAATGGTCAAGACCAAGACCGAGCAGGCGATCATCGACGCGCTCGAGGCCGTGGCTCCCCAGCACGATGTCGATATTGTCGACGTTGAGCTCGTGGGTGCCACCAAGGCCCCCTGCGTGCGTGTGCGTATCGAGGGTGCCGAGGGGCAGAGCCTGTCGCTCAACGACGTCACGGCCAACACCAAGTGGGTCGGCGACGTGATCGAGGAGCTCGACCCCATCTCTTCGAGCTATACGCTCGAGGTGTCGAGCCCGGGTATGGCGCGCCCGCTGCGCCGTCCGCGTGACTTTGCCCGTTTTGTGGGCGAGGACTGCGAGCTTTCCTCCACCGCCACCGAGGGCCGTCGCAAGTACTCCGGCAAGATTGCCGCCGCGACCGAGACCAACGTAACCCTCGAGCTCGAGGACGGCGAGTCCGTCACCCTCGATTATTCCGATGTTAAAAAGTGCAAGTTGAAGCCCGTCTATGACTTCAAGCCCGCGAAGGAAGGGAACTAACATGGCAGCATCCGACATGATGTCCGCCCTGATGGAGCTTTGCCAGGAGAAGCACATCGACCAGCTCTACCTGATCGACCGCCTGGAGCAGTCGCTCGCCAAGAGCTATGCCGAGATCCTGCATCTTGAGTGGGGCGCCAAGGTGACCATCGACCGCACCACCGGCAAGATCTATGTCTACCGCCTGGAGCCGATCGACGATTCCATGGACGAGGAGGGCAACTTCACCGAGTTCGAGGAGATCGACGTCACCCCCAAGAACACCAGCCGTATCGCCGCCCAGCAGGCGAAGGCCGAGATCTACGCCATCGTGCGCAACTCCGCCCGCGAGCAGATCTACGAGGAGTTCTCCGGCCGTATCGGCGACCTCATCAGCGGTACCGTACTGCAGTCCACACCCGACTTTACGATCGTCAAGATCCGCGAAGGCGTCGAGGCCGAGCTTCCGCACTTTGATCAGCGCCGCTACGAGAACGAGCGCAACGAGCGCCCCATGGGCGAGCGCTATCTGCACAACCAGCACATCAAGGCCGTGATCATTGACGTTCGCGACCCCAACTCCCCGCTTCCGCCGGTCCGCGGCGAGCACAGCCGTCCGCCGATCGTTATCTCGCGTACCCACCCCGAGCTCATGCGTCGTCTGTTTGAGCAGGAGGTGCCCGAGATCTACGAGGGCACCGTCCAGATCAAGTCGATTGCCCGCGAGCCCGGCCAGCGCTCCAAGGTCGCCGTCCACTCGCTCGATGACCGCCTGGATCCCGTGGGCGCCTGCGTCGGCCCCAAGGGCAGCCGTGTGCGCGCCGGCGTGGGTGAGCTGCGCGGTGAGCGCGTCGACGTCATCCTGTGGGATGCCGATCCGGCCGTCTATGTCGCCAACGCCCTGTCGCCCGCTAAGGTCACCCGCGTCCTCATCGACGAGGAGAAGGCCTACGCCGGCGTCATCGTGCCCGACGACCAGCTGTCCCTCGCCATCGGCAAGGAGGGCCAGAACGCCCGCCTCGCCGCGCGCCTGACCGGCTGGCACATCGACATCAAGTCCGAGACGCTTGCCGCCGACATCCTCAAGAACGTTCCCGTTCACGAGGAGCCCGCCGCCGACCTGATCGGTGACGAGGAGGACGAGGACGTCCGCCGCTGCGAGTACGTGTCCGAGGACGGCATCCAGTGCCGCAACCAGGCTCGTCCCGGCTCCCGTTTCTGCGGTGTCCACGACACCGACGCCTTCGATGATGCGGAGGACCTGATCTAGCGCGCGGTTGCGCCGGGCGGGTCCCGGCGCGTCTCCCACGCTCGTTCAGTCTCTAGGCACCCAAGGTGCCAGAAAGGGTAGGTGAAGTCATATGGCAAAAGTCCGTGTGTCCACCCTGGCCAAAGAGTTCGGCATGACCTCTAAGGAACTGATGGGTCATCTCGCCGATATGAAGATTCCCGCTAAGTCCGCTTCCTCCACCTTGGAGGACGCCTATGTCGCCATGGTCCGCAAGCAGCTCGCCCCGGTGATCGAGGCCCGCGCCCAGGAAGTCGAGGCCGCCAAGCAGGCCGAGGAGCAGGCCGCTGCCGCCGAGGAGGCCGCACGTGCCGCCGAGGCCGAGCGCGAGCGCATCGCTGCCGAGAAGGCACGCGAGGAGGAGCGCCGCCAGTTCGCCGCTGCCCAGGCTGCCGAGGAGGCCGCTCGCGCCGAGGCCGAGGCCAAGAAGAAGGCGGAGCAGGAGCGCCTTGCCCGCGAAAAGGAAGAGGCCGCCCGCGAGGCTCAGCGTCGCGCCGTCCCTGCATCTGACTCCGGGTCGCGTTTCCGTTCGCTGCTCGACCAGATCGCCGCGCAGGAGACCGTGCTCAAGGAGAAGAAGGACGCCGAGAACAAGGCCAAGGCCGAGCGTGCCGCCGAGCGCGGCAACCGTCGCGGCAACAACGACCGCCGTGGTGGTCGTCGTAATGACCGCAACGCCTCCGATAACAATTCCGAGCGTAACGCCTCCGAGAGCCGTCCGCATAGCCATCGCACCAACGCCAGCAACAATGTCGCTGCCGGCATGGACTTCCCCAACCCCGACAAGCAGGGCAAGGGCAAAAAGCGCAAGGGCGGTCACAACAACGAAGAGGACCACTACAGCCGCATGGCTCGCGAAGCCGAGGAGTACAGCCGCGAGAAGGTGCTCGAGGAGGCCCGCGCCGCCGTCGAGGAGGCCTCTCGCGAGTCCACCGGTCGTCGTAAGAAGCGCAAGGAGAAGCGTGAGCGCGAGGCCGCAAAGGCTCAGGAGGAGCGCAAGATAGAGGAGGCATTGGCCCAGGGCGTAAACCCCGAGGAGCTCGATGCCATCAAGGTCTCCCAGGGCGTTACGGTCCAGGAGCTCGCCGAGGCGCTCGACGTTCCGGCCAACGACATCATCAAGCGCCTGTTCCTGCTGGGCACGCCGCTCACCATGACGCAGTCCATGTCCGACGACCTCGTCGAGCTCGTTGCCGACGACCTGGGTCGTCAGATCAAGATCATCACCCCCGAGGAGGAGAACACCTTCTCGTTCTACGACGATCCCGCCGACCTTAAGCCGCGCGCCCCGGTCGTCACCGTCATGGGTCACGTCGATCACGGCAAGACGTCGCTGCTCGACGCCATCCGTCACACCGGCGTCGCTGCCGGCGAGGCAGGCGGCATTACGCAGGCCAGCGGTGCTTCGCAGGTCATGATCAACGACCGCAAGATCACCTTCATCGATACCCCCGGCCACGCGACCTTTACGGCCATGCGTGCTCGCGGCGCCAAGGTGACCGACATCGTCATTCTGATCGTGGCTGCCGACGACG
>URYU01000138.1 GCA_900552155.1 uncultured Collinsella sp. | reverse complement strand
GGCCCGTTCGTCTAGCGGTTTAGGACGCCGCCCTCTCAAGGCGGAGATCACCAGTTCGAATCTGGTACGGGCTACCACGCATCTGATACCCGGACTTCCCATGGAAGGCCGGGTTTTTTATTTTCAAACAACCGTCTGCAATTCCCGTTTGAACCAGAGCTTTGCGTTCTGCTTATGGCCCTTACGGGTACAATATCCAAGATATTTTGACTGTTAGAAGGAGTCTCATGACGGAGTCCTCTCAGCATACGTCTAAGCCCCAGGTCGAGGTTGAGGCCTCGGGCGGAGATGACAATAAGAGCGCACGCCGCGGCGCCATCTATATCGGCGTCGTGCTGGTGGGTTATATCGTCTATCTGGTGGTAACCGGGCAGATGGGGCAGTTCTGGGCCGCTATGTCGAGCGTGCAGGCGTCATGGCTCTTTGTCGCGTGTCTTTGCATGTTCATGTATCTGTTCTTTGGCATTGTGGCCTATGCGATCGCCGTATGGCTCGACCCCAATTCACCCGTCGGCATTCGCGACCTGATTTCGGTCGAGGCGAGTGGCATCTTCTTTGGGAACCTCACACCTATGATGATAGGCTCGACTCCCGCCCAGATCTACCGCCTGACCAAGGCGGGCCAAAATGTCGGCGAGGCCGGAGCCACGCAGTTCACGCGCTTTATCGTGTACCAGTTTGGCCTCGTTGCCTGGGGCGCTATCCTACTGCTTGCTCGCATGCCGTTTTTTGCCGAGCGCTATGGCGACATGACGCTGCTGTGCGTCTTTAGCTTTGGTGGGCACTGCTGCATCTTGCTGGGCATCTTCGCCGTCGCGCTCATGCCTAAGACCGTCACGCGCGTCGCCCACTGCATCATCAATTGGCTTGAGCGCATTGGTGTCTCGGCCACTAAGATCGAGGGATGGCGCACGTTTGTCGACGGCGAGATCTACTCCTTCTCCGAGAAGTTCAAGCTTTCAGCCGGACATTTTTCTTCCATGCTGCTCACCGTGTTTATCACCATGCTGCAGCTCGCGTTTTTCTATCTGGTGCCGTATTTCCTGATGCTTGCCTTCGGCCACCACGAGGTCGACTTTTTCTCGGTCATGGCCGCGAGCGCCTTTGTCCAGCTGCTGAGCTCTGCGGTCCCCCTGCCCGGTGGAACTGGTGGCGCTGAGGGCGGCTTTGCATTGTTCTTGGGTCATTTCTTTGGGTCGGCTTCGACCGCCGGCTATCTGCTGTGGCGCCTCATTACGTTT
The DNA here is from genome assembly GCA_900552155.1 of uncultured Collinsella sp. Taxonomy (GTDB): domain Bacteria; phylum Actinomycetota; class Coriobacteriia; order Coriobacteriales; family Coriobacteriaceae; genus Collinsella. The sequence goes on along the minus strand of URYU01000138.1, from coordinate 3,057 downwards.
ATTGCGCCGACCATTTTGGCTGCGCCCCTGCTGGGACTTAAGAGCGCCCACAACGAGAGCATCCATGCGCGCTGGGATCGCGTGATGCGCAAGCTCGGCCGCACGCCTCAGATGCCCTCTGTGGCCGCGAAGCCGCACTCCACGAATGCTGTTACCGTTGATCCCAAGAAGCACGCTCAGAAGGCTTCTGGGACCGCTAAGCCGGCTCATAAAGCCTATGTGCGCCAGACAGGCGATGGTATTCGCGTATCTCCGTCGGCACTCAATAAGAAGAAGCATCCCAAGTCGCAGTAGGGCAGTCGTGCGTTCTTCATGATGCGGGGCATATTTGTGCTGTATGGGGGATAATCCTCTTACGTTGATTATCTCTCATCTGTTGATGAATGCTCGCATATCGAAGGGACACGCCCATGGCAACCAGCAAACCGCGTCTTGATCGTCGCATCGTTCGCAGCCGTAATGCCATCCTTTCGGCCTTCGAGCGCCTGCTCATGGATAAGCCGCTGGCAGACATTACGGTGAGTGCCATCGCGCGCGAGGCCAATGTCGACCGCAAGACCTTTTACGTTCACTTTGGTACGGTTGACGGCCTGCTCGATGCCATTGCCGTCGATGTTGTGGAGATGATTGTCGACTCGGTCGAGAAAACGCTTGCTTCCATGGACGGCGACACCAACGAGCTCGCTCTGGGCGCGGCGGCGACCTTCTTTAAAACCGTTAACGAGGCACTGTGCAACAACCTCGTGCTCAATCGTCAGCTGATCGAGAACATTCCGCTCGATGATTTTATGGCTCGTCTTCGTGCACCGCTCGAGCACGAGATTGCCGAGCGCGATCTGCTGCCCCAAGGTCTCAAGGACGAGATGTTCGACTATTATCTGGCGTTTTTGCTGTCGGGTATTATCGGTATCTATCGCACGTGGGCACTGTCTGACGGCTCGGTTCCTATCGAGCGCGTCTCTGAGGTCGCCAACGATCTGACTCTCAATGGTCTGTCGAGTCTGGAATCTCGCTTGGATTAGGCCTAGTTGGGCTCGTCGGCGTGGAAATACCTGTTCACGAGGTTCTCCGGCGCCTTGTAGACCTCGCCGGCGTAGGAGCTGTAGCCTGAGGATCCTTAAAAGAAAGTCCAGTTTATCCTTCCCACTCCAAATGGGAATCCTCCGATGCGCCTTCGCACGCTTGCATGACCTCGATACCATGCGAGCGTGCGAACTCGACGAGCTCTGCGTTGCGGGCGTTTATGGTGCCGAAGGCGGCGGGGCACACGATAAGGCGCGCGCAGTGGACGAGGAGCTCTTTGGCGCGGGCTATGGTTTTATCCCCGATCGGCTCGAAGGCGCGCTCGGCCACGCATTCCGTCGCCAGGTCGCGCGCGAGCTCGCAGTCGATGTCCCCTTCGTGCAGAACGCCCGCGTAGAACGCCTTGCCCTGCCGGATGAGCTGGCGAAACACAGCCGACCCCGTACCTGCGCCGGCGATGACGAACGTGTGCGCATCGCCGTGCGGGCGCCCAATTTCCACGCTGCCGAAGCGCTCGTTGAAGGTGCCATGTTGAAGGCCGTAGAGCTCGCCAATCGTCTCGCGCGTGAATATGTCCTCGGGTGCGCCGGCGCGGAAGACCCGACCGTCCTTCACGCAAATCACCTTGTCGGCGCTTTTCTGTGCGAGCTCGAGTTCGTGGATGGACATGATGACAGCCACATTCCGCGATTTCGCAAGGTGGCGAAGTATTCGCAGCAGGTCGATCTGGTAGCGGATATCGAGATACGACGTGGGCTCGTCGAGCACGAGCACACGCGGATCCTGCGCGATGGCGCGTGCGAGCATGACGCGCTGGCGTTGCCCGTCGCTTATCTGCATGAAGTCGCGCTCGGCGAGCTCTTCCACATGCGCGGTTTTCATGGCCTCATCGACCCGATTATGGTCGTCAGGCGTGAGTGTGCCCATTCGCCCGGTGTAGGGATGCCTTCCCGCCTCTACGATATCGCGGCAGGTGAGGAGTTCGGTCCGGGGGCGATCTGTCAGCATAACGGCAAGGTTCCTTGCGAACTCCGCCGTCTTCCATCGGGAAATCTCTCGCCCGTCGAGCTCGACCGCGCCGGCAAGCGGTGCCAGATGGCGTGTGATGGTTTTCAAGATGGTCGATTTGCCCGCGCCGTTCGGCCCGATGAGCGCCACGACGTCACCCGCGCGAACCTCCAGATCGACGCCTTCGACTACGACCTTCTTGTCGTAGCCCGCCGACAGGTCGCTTATGCGGAAAAGCGGCGCTCCGTCAGCCTGCGTTTCGACCGGGGTTTCGAGGTTCGACTCCGCTCGAAGGAGGCGTTCCGCGCGCAGTTCCGCACGAGTCGAAAGTGCCTTCTGGCGCTTTCGTGCGAGCTTAGGACTGTTTAAGCATGGAATGTCCCCTCTGAGCGTTTTGGGCCGCGGCACGAATTCTCCCATCTACCTCACCCGCTTCTTCAACATGAGTGCGATAACCACCGGCGCGCCGAAGATAGCGGTGACGGCGCTGATGGAAAGCTCGACGGGAGAGAACAGCGTGCGCGCGATCAAATCGCAGCCCGCGCAGAAGATGGCGCCTCCCAAGAAGCACGCAGGAATCACGCGGATGGGCTTCGACGACTTCAGCGCCGACTTCACGAGATGCGGAACCGCGATGCCTACGAACGACACCGGACCAGCGAACGCGGTCACGCAGGCGGAGAGCATGCTCGCTAGAAGGACGAGCACCACGCGGAAGCGTGCGACGTTCACGCCGACGCTTTTCGCGTAGGCTTCTCCCAGCTGGAAGGCGGAAAGGGGCTTCGATATCATGAATACGCATGCGCTCACGGTGATCACCACGACCGCGATGACCGCGACGTCGTCCCAGCTCGAACCCGAGAAGCTACCCAAAGACCAGTTGTGCAGGTTCACGATGGACTGGTCGTCGGCGAAGGCGATGAGGAAGTTCGTCGCCGCCGAGCAGATGTATCCCACCATGACGCCCGCCACGATGAGCATGGCCATGGACCTTATGCGCCGTGTAATGAGGAGTACGAAGCCGAT
>URYU01000137.1 GCA_900552155.1 uncultured Collinsella sp. | reverse complement strand
CCGCCTGGCTCGCTACTACGAGACGGTCACCAAGCACAACCTCAAGTATCGTCGCTACTATCACCAGTTCGACTACTAAAGAAAACGGGTGCGGGAACGTGCCGGGCTATTGAGAGGAACACAGAATGAGACAGTACATCATCGCCAGCCATGCGCACTTCGCTACCGGCATCAAGGAGAGCGTCGAGCTGCTCTCGGGCGCTCGCGACAACGTCCACGATCTTTCGATGTTCGTCGATGGCCGCATGGACGTGGCCGAGGAGGCCCAAAAACTGCTGGCAGGCATGTCTGCTGACGATGATGTCGTTGTCTGCACCGACCTCTTTGGCGGCAGCGTCAACAACGAGTTTACCAAGATCGTCCAGACGCGTCCCCGCACGTACCTCGTTACCAACATGAACCTTCCTCTCCTCATCCAGTTGCTGTTCTCTGACGAGTCGGCGCCGGTTGAGGAGACGATTCGCGCCATCGTCGCTGCGGACGATACGCGCGTGAAGTTTGTCAACGATCTTTTGGTCGATGACGACGAGGAAGAAGAGTTCTAATCCGCAGCACCTACTGACACGCCGTAAGACGGCACAAGACCTTTGGGGGGTCACATTATGATTCAGCTACTTCGCGTTGACCATCGCCTGCTTCATGGCCAGGTCGCAGTTTCCTGGGTTCAGGGCCTTGGCTCCAACTGCATCTTCTGCGTGGGCGATAAGGTCGCTAATGACCCGGTGTGGAAGACGACGCTCAAGATGGGCAAGCCTGCCGGCTGCAAGCTCGTCATCAAAGATATGGAGCATGCAATCGAAGCTATCAACTCGGGCGTGACCGACAAGTACAAGATGATCATCTGTGTCGCCACTATTGCTGAGGCAAAGCAGCTTGTTGAGGGCTGCCCGCAGATCAAGTCGGTCAACCTGGGCAACACCAAGCCCAAGGACGAGAAGCGTCCCGATGCTCGTCAGGTCTCTCGTCAGATCTTCCTGACCGCGGCCGAGGAAGCCGATGTGCGCGAGATGCTGGATCGTGGCGTTGAGGTCGAGATTCGACCCCTGGCCGATGACCCCAAGGTTGACTGCGCCAGCGTGCTCTAGGCGTTCAATTTCGAAGAGTCTGAGCTCTTCGTAGTGTCCTATTAGGAAAGGGGGATATATGCTTACCCAAGCAATCCTCATCGGACTTATCGCCGCAGTTGGTAAGTTCGACTGCCAGCTCGGTACGCTCTATGCGTTCCGCCCCATCGTCCTGTGCCCGCTCGTGGGCCTGGTGCTGGGGGACCTGCAGTCCGGCCTCGCGATCGGTGCGAGCCTGGAGCTGCTGTTCATGGGCTCGATCTCCATCGGCGCCTACGTACCGCCTGATGAGACGATCGGCGGCGTGCTCGCCTGCGCCTTCGCTATCCAGCTGGGCCAGAGCACCGAGGCAGCCATCGCGCTTGCCATGCCCATCGCCACGCTGTGCCTTGCCATCAAGAACATCCTCAACGCCGCCCTGCCGATCCTGGTTGACCGCGCTGATGTCTTCTCCGGCCAGGGCAACCTTAAGGGTGTCTATGCGATGCACTTCCTGATCGGTTTGACCGGTATCATCATGGCGTTCCTGCTGTGCTCGCTGTCGTTCTATCTGGGTGCTGACGCCATCCAGGGCGTGCTCGACTTTATCCCCGACTTTGTCCTTGCTGGCTTTGGCGTGGCCGCCAACATCCTGCCGGCCATGGGCTTCGCCATGCTCGGCCGCCTGGTGCTCACCAAGCAGCTCGTGCCCTTCTACTTCCTGGGCTTCCTGCTGTGCTCCTACGCCAACGTGCCCGTCCTGGGCGTCGCCCTGATCGCCATCATCATCGGCATCGACAAGTTCGACCTGCTCGGCCTGGGCGGAGCCCAGCCCCAGCTCTCCGCGGAAGGGGATGAGGACGATGACTTCTAGTCCCGAGAACAAGATCACGCGCTCCGACCTCGTCAAGAGCGCCGTCAACGTCGGCGCCCTGGGCATGGAGTTCTCCTGGACCTACTACAAGCAGATGAACATCGCCTTCTGCCTGATGGTCGCCAACATGCTCAAGAAGATCTACGCCGGCCGCCCCGACGACTACGCCGAGGCCCTGCACCGCCACTGCGCGTTCTTCAACATCACCGTCCAGTTCGCCCCGTTCGTCGGCGGCATCGCGATGGCCATGGAGGAGAAGGTCGCCCGCGGCGAGATCGAGCCCGAGAGCGTCAACGACGTCAAGGCCGCCCTCATGGGCCCGCTGTCCGGCATCGGCGACTCCATCTTCCTGTCGACGCTGCGCGTGGTCGCCGCCGCGGTGGGCATCAGCCTGTGCCAGGCCGGCAACCCCTTCGGCCCCATCGCCTTCCTGCTCATCTACAACGTCCCCGGCTTCGCGCTGCGCATCTGGGGCGCCGTCAAGGGCTACGAGCTGGGCGTGGGCTTCCTGGACGAGGCCCAGAGGACCGGCCTCATGCAGAAGATCATGACCTGCGTGGGCATCGTGGGCGTCATGGTCGTGGGCGCCATGTGCAAGGACATGTTCTGGGCCAGCATCCCGGTGGCCATCGGCTCGGGCGACGACGCCCAGACCCTCCAGGACATCCTGGACGGCATCATGCCCGGCATGCTCGGCATGATCGCCTTCTGGCTGTACTACTGGCTGCTGTCCAAGAAGATCAACCCCATGGTGCTGATCGTGGCCACCATGGTCGTGGGCATCATCGGCGCGTTCTTCGGCGTGCTGGCGTAAGGGCCCGGCCTATTATCTGCCCCCAAGGGAAACGGCGACCCATTGCGGTCGCCGTTTTTTATTACCGAAAGCTAGTCGGAGGTGCTTCGTGATTCGATCTGACAATCCACCCGATAATGGCGTGAGCGGGGCGATGTATCTATTTGGCACGGCGCTCTTGTGGAGTTTTATCGGCATCCTCGTTCGCGCCAATTCGCAGTCAGCTCTTTTGATCGGTGCCGTCACGGCAATATTTATGGCGCTCTTTATCCTGCTCGTTGGCAGGCCCGTCCTTCGCGTCAGCCGTCTTATTGTCCTTGTGGCCGTCTGCAACTTCGTGACGGGCACCACGTTTAACTTTGCCAACCAGCTCACGACGGTCGGCAACGCGATCGTCCTGCAGTACACCTCGATGATTTTTGTTATCGTGTATCAGTCGCTCGCAACCCGCACGTTGCCCTCGCCTGCGAAGATTGCCTCCGTGTTGGTTGCTTTTACGGGTATGGGACTTTTCTTTTTAGGCGATTTGAGCGCCGAGGGCATGCTCGGCAACCTGCTTGCCGTCATTTCGGGCGCCACCTTTGGGCTGTGTTTCTTTTTGAACTCTCGCCCCGATGCGTCGCCCATGGTGTCCTCGCTCATCTCCTGCGGTATCTCGATGCTGCCGATCGTCTATTTTGCTGGTGCCCTAGACTCCGTGAGGCCATTTGAGTGGGGGCTCATGCTGGTGCATGGCCTTTTTTGCAGTGGCCTTGCGAGCGTGCTGTATGCCAAGGGGATCGCGCGAACCAACGCGTTTGCGGCCAACTTGGTTTGCATGAGCGAGGTCGTGCTCGCCCCCTGCTGGTCGGCGCTCCTCTTTGGCGAGGTCTTTCACTGGAACGAGTTTTTGGGCGCGGCGATTATCGTTTTGGTGATTGTAGGCAACTTGGCATCCGATGCCTTTGGCGATGGCTTTCTGGTGGCGCTTGTCCGCCATCGAAACAAAGAGCGTGCCTGATGGGATACGTCTGCCGTTTACGGTAAAAAACACCCCGCTGAGCGAGTGGTATTAAATAGTAAAAACCTGCATACCTATAATTGGTATCAAATCATTTGTGCCTGGCATGGGTGTTAGCAGCACACCAGGTACGCTTCGAGCCGTGGAATCGAACTCCCGGAATTGATATCAACAACGCGCGCGACGGGAGTGACGACGGTTCGAGATTCCTTATTGGGAGGAATTATGCTTGTCCAAGCAATCCTCGTCGGCTTAGTCGGAGCGTTTGGATGCCTCGACTACCAGCTCGGCACCCTCTACGCGTTCCGCCCCATCGTCCTGTGCCCGCTCGTGGGCCTGGTGCTGGGGGACCTGCAGACTGGCCTTGCCGTTGGCGCCAGCCTGGAGTTGCTGTTCATGGGCTCGATCTCCATCGGCGCCTACGTACCGCCTAACGAAACCGTCGGCGGCGTGCTTGCCTGCGCGTTTGCCATTCAGCTCGGTCAGGGTACCGAGACGGCCATCGCGCTCGCCATGCCTATCGCCGTCCTTTCGCTGACGATCGGCAACATTACCAACGCCTTATTCGCCGTGTTTGTCGACATGGCAGACAAGTTC
>URYU01000136.1 GCA_900552155.1 uncultured Collinsella sp. | reverse complement strand
GACTGCTCCATCCGAACCAAACGCCAGAACCGCAATCACCGCGGCGACGACTTCACTCGAAAGCACGCTGCCCGCCACGCCCATCACAATCAGGCCAATACCCAGCACCATAAAGCAGGCGCCGCCAAAACGCTGAGTACGGCGCCAGTTCTCGGGATCGGCAAGCGCCCAAGGTGTCTTGATACCGAGCGTATAGTTCTGCTTCACACGCGGCAAGTAGTTGCCTACGCCGATGAATAGCAAACCGACAACACCGGAAATCAGCACGTTAACCGAACCGACCGACGGCACCACGCCCCAGACCGTAAGCTCTCCCAGCCAGCTTATGGCGCACATGAACAAGGTGAAGGCGATTACGAAGCCCTGGTAGAACTTGCCCGAGGTTCGATATGCCTCACCTTTGGGGTCGATGCGCGGCACCATGCGGAACATTGCGAGAAGCGCCAGAGGCAGCACGCCGAGCGCGGAGGCCATCCAGCTAGGACCCCAACCGTCGACGGCGCCGTTCGCGCCCCAGTGCGTGGGAATCTGCGCAGGCAAGCTCGGCATCACCATGAGGTGCGCTACGACATTGGCGACGCACAGAGCGACCAGCGCAATCCACACGCGCGACGATACCCCCGTGGGGTGAATGCCCTTGTTTTCGTTATTCATCCTTATCACCTTCAGTGTTTGTAAAGCCCATAAACCAGCCAATTAAATCCTGCATGACGGTGGTGTTTAAGCTGTATACGATGTTTTGGCCATGGCGCTCGGCGGTCACCAACCCGGCGTTTTTGAGCGTCGCCAAGTGATGGCTCAGCGACGGCTTACTGATATCGTAATGCGCGGCAAGCTCCCCCGCCGTGCAATTGCCCTCGCGCAGCAACTCCAAAATGCGCCGTCGCGTTGGATCGGCAAGCGCCTTAAAACCCTCTCCCGGCATAAGACCTCCTCTCATCATCTCTCATGACGTGCACACTATACTCGATATTTAGATGTTTGTCTAACTATCTAATCGCAATGCTTCAAACCACATCAAAGCAAACGCCATCGCAACCTATGGGCGATTACCTATAATGACGATAGCTAAAACACGATTCGCTTCCCCATCGGAGGATATCTATGACCGAAACCACAGCCGCAACTCCCATCGAGACACGCGATACCAAGCTCGAGATTATCATGGGCCGCGAGGCACTCGATAAGCTCGCCGATGCTACGGTACTAGTGCTCGGCTGCGGAGGCGTGGGCTCCAACTGCTGCGAGGCACTCGCCCGCGGCAGCATCGGTCATTTCGTCATTCTGGATAAGGACATCATCGCACCCAGCAATATCAATCGCCAGGCCATCGCCTTTCACAGCACCGCCGGCAAGCGCAAAGTCGACGTCATGGAGGCTATGATTCACGACATCAACCCTACCGCTACCGTCATCAAGCGCACCGAATACCTGCTGAGCGACAACATCGATGATTTCTTCGCGAGCGTTTTGGAGCAGACGGACGGCAAGCTCGACTACGTCGTCGACGCCATCGACACCATCTCGGCCAAGCTCACCATTGCCAAATATGCTCCGGACCACGACATTCGTTTGGTTAGCTCCATGGGCGGGGCCAACAAGCTCCATCCCGAGTGCCTCCGCTTTGCCGACATTTTCGATACGGTACGTGACCCCATGAGCCGCATCATGCGCAAAGAATGCAAGAAGCGCGGAATCAAGAGCCTGCATGTACTGTTTAGCTGCGAGGAATCGGTTAAGACACAGCCCCGCGACCCTTCCAACATCCACGAGCGCACCGAGCTGGGAACCGCCAGCTTTATGCCGCCCATCATGGGCCAGATGATTGCCGGCGAGGTTATCCGCCAGATCAGCGGCCGCGGCACTGAGCGCGTACGCTCCGATGGCCAACGTCTGGACTAGCGGAGCGCACCGAGATGGAGCCCCGGTTATTTGATGCACACTGCCATCTTGATTTAATGGCTCACCCGGACGCCGTTGCCGATGAGGCGACGGCGCTGGGCTTGGGTCTATTTGACTGCGGCGTCAATCCGCGCGACTTTTCGGCCGCAAACGAGCGCGCCTGTCGCCAACCAGGCATGATCGCGGGCGTTGGGCTTCACCCCTGGTGGCTCGCCGTTGGCCACTGCGGTTTTGTCGAAGTCAAGCTGCTTTGCGAAGTTGCTGCCCAAGAACGCTACATCGGCGAAGTCGGACTCGACTTTTCCGCGCGCTTTGCTGGAAGTGAGCCGCTACAAATACAGGCACTTAACCGGCTCTGCGATGCGCTCGTGCAGCATCCTCTTACCGGGCGCGTGATATCAATTCACGCCGTTCGTTCGGCAGGAGCCGTACTGGACGTCCTCGAATCGCATGGACTACTCATCCCAAACCCCGACTCCCCCGTTATCATCTTCCACTGGTTTAGCGGTACTTCGGACGAACTCGTCCGCGCGCGTAATGCGGGCTGTTATTTTTCCGTCAACGAACGCATGCTCGCATCTAAACGAGGACGCGAATACGTACGACAAATTCCACTCGATCGTTTACTGCTCGAGACCGATGCACCAGCGGAGGCAAACGCAGAAATAAGCGCACAGTCACTCATCAGATCGCTCGAAAGCGCCTCAGAACACGTCGCCTCGCTCAAAAACTGCGACGCAAAGCACATTGAGTCGGCAGTTTTAGCAAATGCGCGCTCTGTTTTTGACCTTCGCTAACCCCTGTGGGCAAAAATGCCAAGGGACATGCGAATCGCACAACGCAGTCCCTATTAGTAGGCAGTACAATTCGGCAGCATTACACCAATTCGTGCATGAGATCACGGTTGCGTGCATACAATTCGTCAAAGATATGACGGCGCGACGCATATAACTCGTGGGCAGTCATATCGGGCACGATTGTTTGCGCGACGCCAAGGACTTGGGCGAGCTCATCCCATGATGCATAGGCGCCACCTGCAAGAGCCGCCATGATGGCATCACCGAAGCATGCACCCACCGTAACCTTGGCAACCGAGACCTCGCGCCCGCATACGTCGGCGATAGCCTGCATCCAAACTGGATTCTTGGTTCCACCTCCGACAAGCATAATGCGCCCAATTGGCAGTCCATGCTCTCGCTCGATAATGTCGATGTGGGATGCAACGGTATACGCGACGCCTTCCAAGGCGGCACGAACCATATGGGCTCGCGTATGCCTTCCGGTCAGGCCAAAGAAGACGCCACGCGCCTCGGGATCGTTGAGCGGAGTACGCTCCCCCGCAAAGTACGGCAGACACAGGAGCCCATCGGCACCCGGCGCCACATCGGCGGCATCATGCGCCATAACCGAATAGGCATCGGGACCACCGTGGCCCTCGGCCGCTACGGCGTCGCGATACAGCTCTTGGCGCAGCCACGATGTGAGTGCGCCCGCCGTATTGGTCCCCGCGCAGATCCCGTAAGTTCCGGGTATGATAAACGTCCCCGGCCACAGGCGGGCATCATCGATCATATGATCAGCTAGGTAGATGAAATACGCCGTACTCCCCAACTGAACCATCATATCGCCGGGACGGAATACACCCGTCGAAATGGCCTCGGCACCAGAGTCGCCCGTTCCCACTAAGACAGGTGTCCCTGCCGCGAGCCCCGTCGCCTCAGCCGCACGCCGCGTAATCACCCCGGCAATATCGGTAGCCGACATTACCTCCGCCATCTGGTCAGGCCGGCAGAAACGAGCACATTCACGAGCATCAACCTTCCAGGTGTAGCGGTCGTATAGGGGAAGAAAATCCTCCGCCAAATAACGGTCCACCGTAAAACGCCCCGTCAACTTTGCGCATAGAAACGATGACGCCGTCAGGAACTTCGCAGCACGTTCGTGCACCTCGGGCATATTCTCCTTAAACCACAAGATCTTGGGAGCAATATCTGACGAACAGGGATCGTGCCCGAAAAGCTCGCGTGCGCGATCTGACCCATATTCGGAAAGAAGCTCGTCAATCTGCGGCTTCGAACGTGCATCGACTCCATACAAAATCGCGGGCGCCAGCGCGTTGCACTCGGTATCGACCGGCACGCAGTCGCAACCCAATGCGGAAAGCCCCACGCATCCGATCTGCGCCGCGTTAACCCCCGATTGCGCCACCAGCTCGCGCGACAAGCGGCAAAAATCGCCCCACCAGACTGCCTCTGCATCATGCTGGTACCATCCGTCACACGGGTTGTCCGTCTTGTGTCCACAAGAGGCTTGGCAAACGATATTGCATCGATCATCGATTAAAACGCCTTTAGAGGCGCTTGTCCCAATATCAATACCCAGATAGAGCGCCATAGGTGCCTACTCCCCTCGCGCCGTACGAGCGGCAGCCATAAAACGAACTACCCGCTCAACATCAACCGGGGCATCCAGCTTTCCGTCGCGCTTTTAGCAGGTGCCGACAAACGCGCCATCGTAGTGAGCAAATACGTCAGCCACGGTA
>URYU01000135.1 GCA_900552155.1 uncultured Collinsella sp. | reverse complement strand
CGTCAACTGCTGCAGGTGCTGCGTATGAAGCCGCGCCGAACGGCCTCGGGCGTGGCGACCATTACCGTCATCACCAAGCCCTGGCCATGCTCGGGCGATTGCCTGTTTTGCCCCAACGATCTGCGCATGCCCAAGAGCTATCTGCACGCCGAGCCGGCATGCGCCCGTGCGGAGCAAAATTGCTTTGACCCGTATCTGCAGGTGAGCGCCCGTTTGACGGCGCTTTCGCAGATGGGGCATGCGACCGATAAGATTGAGCTCATTGTGCTCGGCGGTACCTGGAGCGACTATCCGCAAGGGTATCAGACGTGGTTTATGTCGGAGCTCTTCCGTGCACTCAATGATGATGCGGTGGCGGGCGTGGCGGCCAACCCCATGTTGGCGCGTCCGGGCATCAGCCGTGCCGAGGCGGGGCGCCTGCTCGATGACGCTCCCGCCGATGCCCTGCCGCCTGTGGTAGCAGAACGCCGCGAGCGCTATCGGGCCGCCGGCATTGCGACAGACGAGGTCGAGCTTGCTGCCGGCGTTGCCGACGAGCAGGAGCGTGTGGATGCTGCCGTGGGCGGCTATAACCGCGCGGTGCGTCGGCTGTACGGCCCTGGTACGCCGTGGGGCGAGGTTGCCGAGTGGCAAACGGCAACGATGGAGGAGCTTGAGCGTCAGCAGCGCATCAACGAGACGGCGAAGCATCGCGTGGTGGGGCTCGTTATCGAGACGCGCCCCGATGCCGTAACGCCGCAGGCGCTTACGCTCATCCGCCGCCTGGGCTGCACCAAGATCCAGATGGGTATTCAGAGTCTCGACCAACATTTGCTCGATATCAACGAGCGTCGCATTTCGGTGGCTCGGATCGAGCAGGCGTTTTCGCTTGCGCACCTGTTTGGCTTTAAGATCCATGCGCATTTTATGCTCAACTTGCTGGGCGCCACACCCGAGGGGGACAAGCGCGACTACGAGCACTTTATGACTGAGGGGGCCTTTATGCCCGACGAGGTCAAGGTCTACCCGTGTGCGCTCATCGAGGGCTCGCGTCTGGTGGGCTGCTACGAGCGCGGCGAGTGGCGCCCCTATACCGAGGAAGAACTGCTCGATGTGTTAGCCGACGACATCGTGGTGACGCCGGCGTTCTGCCGTATCAGTCGCATGATCCGCGATTTTAGTTCCGATGACATCATGGTGGGCAACAAGAAGCCCAACCTGCGTCAGCTCGTTGAGAACCGCCTGGCTGCTCGGGGTGACGGTGCGACGGTGCGTGAGATTCGCTATCGCGAGATCAGTACCGCGGGTGCCGACCTGGATGAACTGTCTCTTGATGAGGTCGCTTACGAGACGCCGGTGACGCGTGAACGCTTTTTGCAGTGGGTGACGCCCGAAGGCAAGATCGCTGGCTTTTTGCGCCTGTCGCTGCCCGTTCGCGCTTTTGTTGCCGCGCATGCGGACGAGTTGCCGACGACGCCGGACGAGGCGATGATTCGCGAGGTGCACGTGTATGGCATGGCGGCACGCGTGGGTGACCAGGGCCAGGCGGCGCAGCATCACGGGTTGGGGCGTTTGCTCGTAGAGCGTGCGTGCGAGATTGCCCGGGATGCCGGCTATGCGCGCATCAACGTGATCAGCGCGATTGGTACGCGCGAGTACTATCGCCATCTTGGATTTTATGACCATGGCCTTTATCTGCAAAAGGAGCTCTAGATGAACAAGCCGAGTGTTTCTGCCGGCGTCGTTGCCGGCGTTGCTCTGGGAGCCGCGGCGCTTGGTGCGGCCGCTGTCGCTGTTCGTGTTGCCTGTCTGCAGGTTGCGCGAACCTGCAATGGGTTGGCGCGTGTGAAGCGCGTGCACGACGAGGGCGGCGACGAAGTACGCGTATTGGTGCAAGGCGGCGTCTACCAAAGCGCGAGTTACGTTGGCGAGCGTTGGGCTGAGCCCGTCTTTGTGTACTATCGTGCGTTTGACGACGTGTTTGAGGCCGAGGGTGCAATGCACGACGCTTATGGTCACGGCATCGACCGTATGCTCATGCTGGGTGGCGGCGGGTTTGCCTATCCCAAGTTTGCGCTGATGTCGCACGAGGGCTTGCGCATGGACGTTATCGAGTATGACGGAGAGATTACGCGCCTGGCGCGCCGTTGGTTCTATCTGGACGAGCTGGAGCGCACGGTGGGCGACCGCTTGCGGGTGATTACTGCTGAGGCTCGCTCGTATCTGGGTGTGACGAGTGTGGGTCATCGTCGCTACGACGTGGTCGTGAGCGATTGCTTTGGCGGTGCCGAGCCCGTACGCGAGCTGGCGACCGTTGAGGCGTTGCGTCTAGTGCGGGGCAGCCTGAATGCCGGCGGCATCTACGTGGCCAATATCGTGAGCGCAAGCGAGGGGAGCGATGTGACGTTCCTGCGCGATTGCGCTGCCACGGCACTCGAGGTATTCGCCCACGCCTGGGTGGTCCCATGTGGCGATGCGGAGTTCGGCGGCGAGGAAAACTACCTGCTCATCGCCAGCGACGGCAACTACGCCTTTGCCGAAGCCGTGCCCTTCGACACCGACTTCCTCGGCACCGTCCTTCACGACAAATAAGTCTCCTCGTCCCAAAAAGACTGGTCTTAGGCGTGGTCGCGCCAGCCGAGAACGCGCTGCTTCATGCCTTCGATGTCGAGCACGCCTTCGGCAAAGCCCTTGCGCACGAGCTCTTCGGGAACAAACTCGTCGTAGCGGTCAAAGTAAGGCACCTCGCCGGGATAGACGAGGTCGATGGGGTCGAAGTCTTTCTCGGCTTCGGCGGCGAGCACTTCAAAGAACGTCTCCTCGTCGGCCTTCATCTTAAACTGCATAAAGTACGGGCGTGACGGGTCGAGTCCGCGAAGGCCCAGCTCCGCGGCACATTTAATCTTGAGCATGCGCTCGAGCGCCAAAAAGGCGTAGCTTCCCAACCAGGGGAAGAGCACCCAGGTGTCGCCGCCCAGGTTAATGCGCGGCTTGGTTCCCGCGCCCGAAATCTCGGCGGTATGACGAGCCTGCGCAAGGCGGGCCCGTGCGTTACCCATAAGGTACGGATATGCTGCGTGCTCGTTGAGCGCCTTGCGCATGCGCTCGAGTACGTGTGTATTGATATCACCGGGGCAGTCGCCAAAGTAGGCCGGCACCCGGCCCTTGACCTGCGTGGCAAAGACGGTGTGGCGCTTCCAGTCCACTTCCTCGACAATCCAGCAGTGTCCGGCGATGGCGATGCGCTCACCGGGCGGTGGCGGATTGACGATCGTGCCCAACTCGGCCGACTCACTGCGAACGGTGAACTCCTCGTTTTCCTGGAACACAGCGTAGAACTTAAAGTTGTTAATGATGCGCTCGCCCGCGAGGCCCACGATGAGTCCGCCGCCCTCGGTGACTTGGATATGGTCGATCTTGATGAGGTGGCGCAGCAGTACGCGATAGTCATCGGCCGAGATGCGATGGAAATAGCTAAGCGTGAGCACACGCTGGGCAAGCTCTGCCGGCGTGAGCGCTCCGGTGCTGGCAAGCGTCGACATAGTCTGGTGGTAGAGCAGGCTGTAGGGGAGTCGATCGAGCTCGGGCGGCTCGACCCACTTTTCCTCGCGATAGAGTTGTACGAGCGCGATGCCCTGCAAGAGCTTCCACGGAATGGTCTCGGGCATCATCGTGCGCGGCTCGGGCTCTTCCTCGCGCATGACAAACCACATCTCGGGCGGAAGATCGCGGCGCCCCGTGCGGCCCATTCGCTGCAAAAAGGAGCTGACGGTAACCGGCGCATCGATCTGAAACGCACGCTCCAGACGGCCGATATCGATACCGAGTTCCAGCGTAGAGGTGGTAACGGTCGTCTGTGCCTGTTCCTCGTCGCGCATAAGCTCTTCTGCCGTCTCACGCTACGATGCCGAAAGATTGCCGTGATGGATGAGGAAACGGTCGGGCTCGTGTCGACTTTCGCAGTAGCTACGCAGCATGGAGCATACGGCCTCCGCCTCTTCGCGCGAGTTGGCAAAGACCAGGCACTTGCGGCCGCGGGTGTGTTCGAAGATATAGCCCATGCCGGGGTCGGCGTTGTCTGGTGCTGTGTCGGTGGGGTTGAGTTATGCCTGGTCGGGTGCTCGTGGAATGTCGACTTCGCCCTCGGGGGCCGAGGAAGCGCGACTGTCCTTGGGGGCAGCCTTGCCCCGTGCCTGCTCGCGACGTTGGCGGCGTTCCTCCTGTGCGAGTTGTCCGCTATGGCGCATGTCTTGGGTGCTGACGGGCAGTGCCGCGGGTGCCGCTGCCTCAATGCGCTCGCATGCAAGCACTTCGGCCTCTTGAGGACCCATGCTCTTGAATCCCCGCTGCTGCGCCTGGGGACCCGAGTTGTAGAAGTGCTCCATGGAGATACGCCACACGCGGCGCGGTTCCTCAAAACGAGGGATAACGCAGTCGCGTCCCGTTCCCTGCGAGAGAAAGGCACCCGTGCGCTCGGG
>URYU01000134.1 GCA_900552155.1 uncultured Collinsella sp. | reverse complement strand
AGCAGGTTCATAAAGCCAAGCGAGAACGAAATGAGGGCGGCAAACGAAAGGAACGTGGCAGGACCGGCAGCAGCAGCCTGTGAGGACATAACGCTAATACCCACGATCGAAGAAGACTGATCGAGAATCTCCATCGTATGCTGCGGCTGGAGCAGGCGCATCACGCCCTCCGCGGTCTGCACAACATAGGAGAATGACAGACGCGCCGAGGTGATGGGGTCCAAACGGACTACCTCCGTAGAAGCATACACACCTAACCGCTCGTCCTCTTTGAGCGCAACCGTGGTCGAATGCTGCTTGCCGTCACGCTCGTACTCGATGGCGATATCATCCTTACCGGCAGCCTTGCCGATGGCATCGTAAACGTCCATCCAAGTAGAGCACGATACTCCGTCAACCGAAAGGATCGCGTCGCCGCCCTCGATACCCGCCTTGGCGGCAATAGACCCATCGTCAACCTGACCGATCACGTTGGTATCCATCGGCACGGTGACACCCGCAATGGAATAGATACTCATAAGGAGCAAAAAGCCCGTCAGGATATTGACGAGAATGCCCGCGAGCAGCATAAAGGCGCGCTTGAGAAAACCCTGGCCCAGATAGGTATGAGAACGCTCTTGCGCAAGGAACTCGGCTTCGCCGCACGGCAGCTCCCACACATCGCCCTCGGCAGTTGAATGTTCGCGATCGAACCGGCGGCCGTCAAAGGTGGTGTAGCCTGCCGCGTCTCGCGGCAGCGTCTGATACCTGGAGGGATAGTAGCTCGGCGAGGGCTTCTCCCCTTCCTCATACCAAGGCGCGATAGAGCCCCAACCCAAAAGCAAGGCGCATGCCTCGAGCACATCCTCCTCGGATAGCTCGAGCTCGGCGGCAAGGTCGGCCACGGTCACACGACCATGACGATAGATAGCCGCGAGCACGCGATCGGCGCATGAGACGTCTGGCGGATCCATACCGCAGATGGCAGCGTAGCCACCCAGCAGCAGCGGGGTCACGCCAAACTTGGTTCCAATGCGACGCGACGTGTAATGGATGTCAAAGCGGCACGGCAGGCCCAAAAAGAACTCGGTCACACGGACGCCGCAGGCACGTGCCGCCAAAAAGTGGCCGCCCTCGTGCAAAAACACGAGGACGGAAAGCATCAACAGACCCCAAAAGACCGATGAGAGAACGTTCAGAACAGTATCCATATAACGAAAAAGCAATCCTTATGGGTTAGGAACGGGTTGCGGCGAGCACCTGCGCAGCCTTTTCACGCGCCCACGCATCGATGTCGCGAAGCTGCTCAAACGAATCGACCGCCTGCATATCGTGGGCATCCATGCAGGATTCCACAATGCGATCGATATCGGTAAAGCTGCAGCCATCGTGCAGGAAGGCATCGACGGCGACCTCGTTGGCGGCATTGAGCACGCACGGCATGGTGCCACCCGTCTTGCCGGCACGTTCGGCCAGTGCCAGACAGCGGAAGGTGTCCATGTCAGCAGCATCAAACGTAAGCTGCCCCAGCTCGCGGAAATCGATACGAGGTGCTGGGGTATCCCAACGCTCGGGATACGAGAACGCGAACTGGATGGGAATACGCATGTCGGAAGCACCGAGATGCGCCATCACGGAGCCGTCGGCAAACTCGACCATAGAGTGAATCTTGGATTGACGCTGCACGACCACGTTAATGAAATCGAGGTCGCAGTTAAACAGATGCATGGCCTCAATGCGCTCCAGGCCCTTGTTCATGAGGGTGGCGGAGTCGATGGTGATCTTGGCACCCATGGCCCACGTGGGATGTGCGAGGGCATCGGCACGCGTCACGCGGTCGAGCTCGCCGCGCGTGCGGCCAAAGAACGGACCGCCCGAGCAGGTGAGCCAAATACAATGAGCCTCGCGTGGGTTCTCCCCCAGATAGCACTGGTAGATGGCGGAGTGCTCAGAGTCGACTGGAATAAGCTGGCCCGGTTGCGCCAACGGCATAAGCAAGTCGCCACCGACGACGAGGGACTCCTTGTTGGCAAGGGCAAGGCGCTTATTTGAGGTCAAGGCCGCATGACTCGCCTCGAGACCGGCGGCACCCACAATAGCGACGAGCACGCAGTCGACATCGTCGCGACGCGCGAGCTCGCAAACCGCCTGCGCGCCAACGCCGAGCTTCGTTCCCTCGGGCAACTCCTGCAGCACGGCGTCATCGCCATGAGCGACATCGGCCACGGCAACCGCCGAAACCGAGAACTCGCGGGCAGCGGCAACAAGCTCGGAGGTGCTGGAGTTAACGGACAGCGCCGTCACCTGCAGGCGATCGGCATGCTGGCGGCACACATCGAGCGCCTGGGTGCCTATAGAGCCCGTACAACCCAGGATGGCAACACGGAGGCGTCCATCGGGGCCATACGTCGTCTGGAATGACATTACAGCACGCCTCCGATCATCAGCATCAGCTGCGCGGTAATGCAGCCAAAGATAAGCGAATCGCTACGATCGAGCATGCCGCCGTGGCCCGGGATAAGGTTGCCGGAATCCTTGACGCCCACGCCACGCTTGATGCGCGACTCGATAAGGTCGCCGATAACGCCCAGGATGGACACGACCACGCCGCACAGCAGCGCATAGGGCAGGCTGAGCTTGTAGAAGTGCGTCGCCCACAGGATGAGCCAAATCAAAACCGAGCCCAGGATGCCGCCGACAAACCCCTCCCAGCTCTTTTTGGGAGAGATCTTGGGAACCATCTTGTGCTTGCCGATACGGCTGCCCACGAAGTAGGCAAACGAATCGGAGACACAAAGGTAAGCACAAACGCCCACCGAAAGCAGGGCGCCGGCAAAACCGGGCACGGCATCGCGCAGCAGCACGATAGCCGACAGCATAAATCCAGTGTAGATGGGACCCATGAGCGTCACGGCCACATCAGAGATGCGGGTACGCGGCGACCAGACATACCAAATGCCCACAGCGAGCATCAGGGCAAAAAGCAGGGCATTCAGCAACATCGAATCGCCCAACGCCGACAGCGGAAAGAGTACGGCGGCAGCGATACCCATGCGCTCGTTAGCCATCTTGCCATCGAGCCTCGTCATACGGAAAAACTCATAGCAGCACAGACCGCTCATGACGGAAACAAAGATGGCCGTGGGCACGATACCCAAAACCAGGCACAGGATAAAGACAACGGCGTAGACGATACCGGCGGTGGCACGGGTAATAAAGCCCGCCAGCCACGAACCGGTGCCGCTCTTCGCTGCGGGCGCTCCCGCAGTGGCAGCTTTACGCGCAGGCGTCTTGGGAGCAGATGCCTTGGGACGATCGGACACGATTAAGCCTCCTCGGTCTTGCTCAGTCCACCAAACCTACGGTCACGGCCCTGATAGGCCAAAATGGCGTCGACAAGGCCCCAACGATCAAAGTCAGGCCAATAGGTATCGGTGACGTAGAACTCGGAATAAGCCACCTGCCACAGCAGATAGTTCGAAAGGCGCAGCTCACCAGAGGTGCGAATCACAAGCTCAGGATCGGGAAGACCGGCGGTATAGCGGTGGGAAGCCACCATGACGTCATCAATTGCGCCAGGATCAATCTTACCGGCGGCAGCGTCGAGTGCGATCTGACGGACAGCGCGGGTAATCTCGGCACGCGCGCCGTAGTTGACGGCAAGCGCCAGCGTCATGCCGGTGTGATCGGCGCACTCGGCAAGACCGCGTTCAAAAACGTCGCGGGTCTTCTTGGGCAGCGCGGAAATGTCACCCAAAAAGACAACGCGCACGTTTTCGCGCTTCAGAAGCGGCAGCTCGTCGATGAACGTCTTGGCAAACAGGTGCATCAAGACGTTGACCTCGTGCTGCGGGCGGTTCCAGTTTTCGGTAGAAAACGCATAGGCCGAAAGCACGTCGACGCCCAAGCGCACGCAGGCGGTAATGATCTCGCGCAGCGAGACGATACCCGCCTTGTGGCCCTCAGTGCGCGCAAGACCGCGCGACGTGGCCCAACGACCGTTGCCATCCATGATGCACGAGATATGGTGCGGAATGTTATTGAGGTCAAGGTCGGAAAAACCGACGCCCGCAGGGGCGTCGGCAAAGTACTCGACCAGTTTATGCTCGTCGTATTGCACCTTAGATCTCCATGACCTCGGCTTCTTTTTCCTTCAGAAGCTCCTCGACCTTGGCGACATACTCATCGGTGTGCTTCTGGACCTTGGCCTGCTCGCGACGGACATCGTCCTCGGTGAGCTCCTCATCACGCTCGAGCTTGTTGTTGAAGTCGCGACGGATGTTACGGATAGACACCTTGGCCTGCTCGGCGTACTCGCGGCACTCCTTGACGAGCTCGCGACGACGCTCCTCGGTGGGAGCCGGAAACGGCAGACGAACGACGGTGCCATCGGAGTTGGGGGTAATACCCAGATCGGAAGCGCCGATGGCCTTGACGATAGCGTTGATGAGTGCCTTGTCCCACGGCTCGATGCGCAGCATGTG
>URYU01000133.1 GCA_900552155.1 uncultured Collinsella sp. | reverse complement strand
GGCTGCGGCGAGGTCGTCAAGCACGCCGTGATCGCCGACCCGGAGCTTTTCGCCGAGCTGGAGAAGACCCCGCTCACGCTGGAGCTGCTCAACCGCGATGTGGCCCGCGTAGCACTCATCATCGCCCGCAACATCGACATCAAGCGCGCCGTGGTCGTCGCCGACGAGCGCGAAACCAACCAGCGCAAGCTCCTCAATTTTGGACACAGCGCCGGGCACGCCGTCGAGGCCTGCGAGCACTTTGAGCTCGGACACGGCAACTGCGTTTCAATCGGCATGGGCATCATCACGCGCGCCGCGGCCCTGCACGGCGCTTGCGATGCTGCACTGCCCGGTCGTATTGAGGAGCTCTGCGCCCGCCATGGCCTCAAGACCCGCTGCGACCTAGATGCCGATACCGTCTTTGCCGAGGCGCTCCACGACAAGAAGCGCGCGGGCGACACCATCGACCTGGTGATTCCGCACGGCATTGGCCGCTGCAGCATCGACCGCACACCGCTTTCCACTTTCCACGAACTCATTGCCGAGGGCCTCGGCCAGAAGGGAGACGCATCCGCATGCTAGCCCGCATCACCCCGTCCCCGCTCAAGGGCACCGTTCCCGCCATCGCGTCCAAGTCGATGGCGCATCGCCTGATCATCTGCGCTGCGCTTGCCAACGGCGAGACGCACGTCACCTGCAACACCACCTGCGCCGACATCGAGGCCACGGTGCGCTGCATTACGGCACTGGGTGCTCGCATCGAGACCGTCGAGGACGGCTTCCAGGTCCACCCCACCATGAAGAGTGTTGAGTTTGGCCTGCTCAAGGCCCTTGCCGGCGGCACGCTTGACTGCGGTGAAAGCGGCTCCACGCTCCGCTTTATGTTGCCCGTCGCCTGCGCGCTGGGCGCAGAAGCAACTTTTGTGGGTCAGGGACGCTTGGGCGCCCGCCCACTCTCCCCGCTCTCGGACGAGATCATCGCCGCCGGCTGCGACCTGCAGGGTCTGGGCGGTTTTCCGCTCAAGACGAGTGGACGCATGCGCCCGGGCACTTTTGTGCTTACGGGCAACGTGAGCTCGCAGTACATCTCGGGCCTGCTGCTGGCAGCCCCGCTGCTGGCCCAGCCCTCCTGCGTGCAGGTAACCGGCCTCATCGAGAGCCGCCCCTACATCAACCTGACGATCCAGGCCATGAAGGCCTTTGGCGTCGAGGTCAACGTCGAGCGCATTCCGGCCAAGGACGGCCAGCCCGAGATCACAAACTTCCGCGTGAGCAGTGGCTCGTACCGCACGCCCGGCAGCGTAGCCGTCGAGGGCGACTGGTCCAACGCCGCCTTTTGGCTGTGCGCCGGTGCCATCGGCAACGACCCCATCACCGTCGAGGGCGTGTCGCTAAGCTCCGCACAGGGCGACCGTAACGTGCTTGCCGCGCTTTCGCGCTTTGGCGCCCGCATCGTGCGCTCCACCAACGCCGCCACTGTGCAGTCCGACAAGCTCGCCGGCTTTGAGATGAGCGCCCACGACATCCCCGACTTGGTGCCCGTAATCTCGGCCGTGGCATCGCTGGCGCAAGGCCGCACGTTCATTCGCGATTGCGCCCGCCTGCGCATCAAGGAATCCGATCGCTTGGCCACCACCACCCGCGAGCTCACCGCACTGGGCGCGCAGGTACGAATTGCCGGCGACGACCTCATCATCAAGGGTGTCGATGCCTTCACCGGCGGCGAGGTCGATTCGCACAACGACCATCGCATCGCCATGATGGCCGCTATCGCCGCGAGCCGCGCCACCGGCGAGGTCGTGATCCACGGCGCCGAGGCCGTCAACAAGTCCTATCCCGATTTCTTCGACCACTACCGCCTGCTGGGCGGCAAGGTCACGCTCGAGGAGGAATAGCATGTCCTCGACCTTTGGCAACGTCTTGCACTTAAGCATCTTCGGCCAGTCGCACTCCCCCGCCATCGGCTGCTCCCTCGATGGCATTCCGGCGGGCATCGCTGTTGACCAGGAGCAGCTGCAGGCCTTCCTCGACCGTCGTGCCCCCGGTCGCGACGAGACCGCGACCAAACGCCGCGAGGCCGACGCCGCCCACATCCTCGCAGGTGTGGTCGATGGACATACCACCGGCGCGCCCATCGCCGCGATTATCGAGAACACCAACACGCGCTCCAAGGATTACTCCGAGCTGCGCCGCAAGCCCCGTCCCGGACATGCGGACTTCCCTGCACGCGTGAAGTATCACAACATGCACGATGTCGCCGGCGGCGGACACTTCTCCGGCCGCCTAACGGCACCCCTGTGCATCGCCGGCGGCATTGCGCTGCAGGCACTCGAGGCCCGCGGCATTAAAGTGATGGCGCATGTGGCGCAGATCGGCGGCATCTCCGACCTGCCGATGGACGACATAGTCTATCGCGAGGCCGACCGCAAGGCGATCCTTACGAACGATCTGCCGTGCATTGACGCCGCCGCAGCCGGCCGCATGCGCGAGGAAATCCTAGCCGCGCGTGACGAACTCGACAGCATCGGCGGCATCGTGGAGTGCGGCATTTACGGGCTTCCCGCAGGCATCGGCGACCCCATGTTCGACGGCATCGAGAACCGCATCGCGCAGATCGCGTTTGGCATTCCCGCCGTAAAGGGCGTGGAGTTTGGCATGGGCTTTGCCGTGGCCGCCATGCGCGGCAGCGAGAACAATGATCCGTATCGCATCGATGCCGAGACCGGCGAGATCGAGGTCGAGTCCAACAACGCCGGCGGCATCCTGGGCGGTATTTCGACCGGCGCGCCCGTCATGTGGCGCATGGCCGTAAAGCCGACACCCTCCATTGGCCGCGAGCAGCAGACGGTGGACATGGACGCTATGGAAAATGCCGAGCTCTCGGTCCACGGCCGCCACGCTCCATGCATCGTCCCCCGAGCTGTCCCCGTAGCCGAGGCAGCCGCCGCCCTTGCCATCTGGGACGCCCTCCTCGAAGACGCCGCCCAGCGCTAACTACCCACCCCTCAACATCCCCCGACACGTGAAAGGGGTCTCCATGGACCTTGCTGACATCCGCCAGGCCATCGATAGCATCGACACCACGCTCCTCAACAGCTTTGTCGAGCGCATGGACATTGCCACCGAGGTCGCCAAGTCAAAAATCGAGATGGGCAAGGCCGTCTTTGACCCCGCCCGTGAGCGCTCCAAGCTCAACAACCTCGCCAGCCGCGCGCCCGAGCGCTACGAGGCGCAGACCATCGCCCTGTTCCGTCTCCTCATGAGCATGAGCAAGGCCGAGCAGCAGCGCTACATCAACGAACTCAAGGGCATTACCGTCTCGCAAAAGGCCCACGCCACGGCTGCAGCCTCAGACACGCCCTTCCCTCAAACGGCCACCGTTGCCTGCCAGGGTGTGGAAGGTGCCTATAGCCAGATAGCAGCGTGCAAGCTCTTCGTCGTGCCCGACATTGCGTTCTTCGAGACTTTCGAGGGCGTTATGCGCGCCGTGCGCGACGGCTTCTGCGAGTTTGGCGTGCTGCCCATCGAAAACTCCACCGCCGGCTCGGTCAACGCCGTCTACGACCTGCTCGCCCAGTTCGACTTCCACATCGTGCGCTCGCTGCGCCTCAAGATCGACCACAACTTGCTCGTCAAGACCGGCACCAAGCTCGCGGGCATACGCGAGGTCTACAGCCACGGTCAGGCCATCGCGCAGTGCGCTGGCTTTATCGAGGCGCACGGCCTGCACGCCACCAAGTACCCCAACACCGCCATGTCGGCCGAGATGGTCGCCAGCTCCGAGCGCACCGATGTTGCCGCCATCGCATCGCGCAGCTGCGCCGCACTCTACGGCCTGGAGGTACTGGAGCCCAACATCCAGGACTCGGACAACAACTACACGCGCTTTGTCGTCATCAGCCGCGAGCCACGCGTCTACCCCGGCGCCAACCGCACCTCGCTCATGATTACCCCGGCCACCGAGCCGGGCGCGCTCTATCGCGTACTCGAGCGTTTCTATGCACTCAATATCAACCTCATCAAGCTCGAGAGCCGCCCCATCCCCGGGCACGACTTTGAGTTTATGTTCTACTTTGACCTGGACTGCCCCTTTGGTAGCAAGGCCCTCGACGACTTGCTCGACTCCATCGATGACGTGTGCGAGAGCTTCACCTACTTTGGCAGTTACACGGAGGTGCTCTAGATGAACGATGTCGCCGCAACCCGCCCCTACGGCGTGCTGGGCCGCGTGCTGGGCCACAGCTACACCCTGACCATCTACAAGGAGCTCGCGGGGCTCGAGTATGTGCGTTTTGAGCGCGAGCCCGAGGACCTCCAGGCTTTTATGACGGGTGACGAATGGGAGGGCACCAACGTGACCATCCCCTACAAGCGCGCCGTCATGGAATACCTGGACGAGCTGAGTCCACTCGCCGAGCGAATGGGAAACGTCAACACCATCACGCGCCTGCCCGACGGCCGCCTGCGCGGCGACAACACCGACTACTTTGGTTTTCAGTGCCTAGTCGAGGAGCTGGGCGTTGAGGTCGCCGGCAAGAAGGCCCTCGTGCTCGGTGCCACCGGTGGCGCCGGCACCACTGCCAGCATGGTGCTCGGCGCCCTGGGCGCCATCGTCGTGCCGGTCGGCCGCCCGAGCGAAGTCAACTACGACAACAT
>URYU01000132.1 GCA_900552155.1 uncultured Collinsella sp. | reverse complement strand
TAGCATGAATCCTGCTACAACAGGACAACATCGACATCCATACGATGCACGAGCCCGCAAAGCTCCTCAACCTTACCGGAGCCGATAAACGATATTGGATATGGCTTACCCAGACGCTGCGACAAACGCGCCACGCACTGGGCGCCAGCCGTATGGGCCAGGCGCTCAAGCTCGTCAAGCGAACGATCGAGAGGCCAGGCGTTATCGCGCCACTCAACTCCGACAAGAACGGCACGTTCGGGCTCAGGCGCCGTGGGAACGAGGGGAAACCGAGCCATTAGGCCGCCTCGATACGGTGAAGGATGTCATCAACGACCTCATCGATCGTAAACTCGTCCATATCGAACCACACGATGCGGTCATCGCGTTTAAACCACGAAAGCTGACGCTTGGCATAGCGACGCGAACGAATCTTGATGAGTTCGCGAGCCTCATCCATAGAAATCACGCCGTTAAAGGCATCGATAATCTCTTTATAGCCAATCGCCTGCATCGAAGTCAGGGCATCTCCCAGCCCCTTGTCCATAAGACCACGAACCTCATCAACAAGACCCTGCTCAAACATCAGATCGACGCGAAGGTTAATGCGCTCGTAAAGCGCCTCGCGATTACGCATCAATCCAAACCACAGAGCGTGATAATGCTCGCGCGGAACACTAAACTGCAACTTTTGCTGCGCGTAGGACACGCCATCATCGTGCATTTCCAGCGCGCGAATCACGCGACGAACATTATGGGGGTGGATGACCGCGGCGGACTCGGGGTCACGCTCGGCAAGCAGCGCGTGCAGCGCTTCCTCGCCAATGCGCTCGGCAAGCTCCTGATACCCCGCGCGGCGATCGTCCTCAAGTTCGCCCGAGGGAAAATCCATCTCATCCAGGGCCGCCTTGAGATACAAGCCCGTACCCCCGCAAAACACCGGTAGGCGGCCCTCGCCCAGCAAGCGCTCAACATGTACACGAGCGTCTGCCTGATACAACGCTGCAGAATATGCAACGCCCGGTTCAACAATATCGACCAGGCGTAGAGGCGCCGCGCATTCCTCTGGTGCCATCTTGGCAGTGCCGATATCCATGCCTCGATAGATTTGCATCGCGTCACACGACAGCACTTCGGACGAAAGACGAGCCGCTAAACGATCTGCGACATCACTTTTACCAACCGCGGTCGGACCGACAATCGCAACGGCAGATAGGCGTGCCCCGTGAGAAATCATTAGCGCGGCTCGCCCACAACGGATCCGGACAGATACCACGTCTTGGCAACATCGATGTCAACATCGACAATCTTGCCAATCAACTGATCGATGCTGTAGCCCTCGGGAATCGGTGCATGAACGGTCTGATTCTTAGGACTCTTGCCCAGCAGCACCGCGTCATTCTTTTTGCTCGTACCCTCAATAAGCGCCGGCACGACGGTGTGAAGCTCACCCTGGTTATACTCGTGCGCAGTGGTCTCGATAACCTTCACCAGACGGTTGAAGCGCTCAAGAATCACCTCATGCGGCGTGGGATCGTCAATCTCGGCGGCCGGAGTACCGGCGCGCTTGGAGTAGATAAACGTATAGGCCTGAGCATAACGGACCGTCTCGGCGAGCGAGAGCGTCTGCTCAAAGTCTTCCTCGGTCTCGCCGGGGAAACCCACGATGATATCGGTCGAAAGCGCGATATCGGGCATGCGATTGCGGATGCGATCGACCAGGCCCAGATAATCCTCGCGCGTATAGCGACGATTCATCTCTTTAAGGATGCGAGTTGAGCCCGACTGAACTGCCAAGTGCAGCTGCGGCATGACGGCAGGCGTCTCAGCCATAGCGTCGATAGTCTCGGGCAGCAGGTCTTTGGGGTGCGAGGAAGTAAAGAAGATACGCTCTACACCCGTATCGCCCACGGCACGCAGCAAATCGGCAAAACGAGGCTTGCCAAACAGATCGCGACCATATGAGTTAACGTTTTGGCCCAGCAGTGTGATCTCGCGCACGCCCTGGCGCACCAGACCGGTAACCTCGTCGACAATCTCCTCGAAGGGGCGGCTCTTTTCGCGACCGCGCACGTACGGCACGATGCAATAGGTGCAGAAATTATTGCAGCCCGTCATGATGGGCACCCAGGCGTGATACTGGGTCTCGCGATGCCACGGCATGCTCATGGCATCCGTATCCTCATGCTCATTGGTGCGGATATGACGCTTACCATCAAGGAACGCCTCGGCAATGAGC
Source organism: uncultured Collinsella sp. (assembly GCA_900552155.1). Lineage (GTDB taxonomy): Bacteria > Actinomycetota > Coriobacteriia > Coriobacteriales > Coriobacteriaceae > Collinsella. The sequence goes on along the minus strand of URYU01000132.1, from coordinate 2,479 downwards.
TCGGCCACATGTGCGATGGAATGCGTGCCAAAGATGACATTGACGTTATCGACGTTGGTGAGCAGGCCCTCTCCATCACGCTGCGCGATGCAGCCGCCCACGGCAACCACACGCTTGCCCGAAGGCGAAGGCGGCAGGCTTTTGCAGGAATTGCACTGACCGTACAGGCGAGTATCGGCGGCCTCACGCACACAGCATGTCATGAAGACAACGATATCGGCATGCTCGGGATCGAGCGCCATGAGGCAACCATACGAATCGAGCAGACCGCTCACGCGCTCGGAATCGTGCTGATTCATCTGGCAGCCAAAGGTGCGGATAAAGCAGGTTTTACCGGCAAGAATATCGCGTACGGAACGCTGGTCCATGTGCATAAGTCCTAACGATGGGGAGCAAAACGAGGCAATCAGAAGCTATGCCACAGGCTTAACATCATCCATGACGACGTTATCCATAGCAGCTCGATTGATCTGGTGAACGTAGATAGAAAGGCGGATGGCCGTGCGCGACTCCCCGTTAATGAGGATGTCGGAGAACACGGGCGCGCAGGAAATATCAAACCCAGTTGGAATCAAAAAACCGCGCGCGATAGCCACGGCCTTTATGGCCTGGTTGACCGCACCGGCGCCGACACACTGAATGTTGACGGGCACACCATCCTTGACCATGCCGGCGATGGCGCCGGCAACGGACGCGGGCGATGATTTGCTTGATACCTTCAGGCAATCCATGAAGAAACTCCTGCGTTTAAAAGTACGTTTTAACTGCAATAACTTTATCGTACCGAGTGGACTCGGTAAAGGCACTATTCCTCTTTGGCAAGATCGAAGGTCACGGTGATTCGATCACGCGAAACGCGAATCTTTGGGTCGCCGCAAAGGTTGAGATAGTACCGGGCGGCAAGATCATTAAAGTCGCGCTCCACAGCACGCGAAAACTGTGCCATGTCATCCTTGGCAATACGTAGCCCGCGACGATCCTTCGCGAGATCGACAGGAGCCGGCGCATGCGAGGACGAATCACGCTCGCGCAGCAGACGCGCGGTCACACCGCGAACGGGCTTAATCTGCCCTGCCAAAATGCGATGTGCCGTGCGCTCGGACATCTCAAGACCCAAACCCGAGCAGATACGGATAAAGTCCTCGGCATCAGAGGCAAGGCCTAAACGATCGACAACCGGAAGCTCGCTCTCGTCGTCAATGAACAGGAGACGAGACGTATCGAGCCGACTTGACGCCTGAGCATAAAGGGTCGCGGCAATCTCAGACGGAGAACCAAGATAAACATCGCAACCACGCAGCTCCTCGAGCGCAAACTCACAGGCAGCGCGAATAATATTATGCGGGCCGCGAGCACAGACATAACGTCCGTCCTCATCCTTGACGGCCTGGGGCCAGCTGGACTGATCGGCACGCTCACTAAGGCGGTCGGTCGCAACGCTCACCTTAAAGGCTGAACCAAGATCGACGCCGGACGTGACCACACGGGCCTCGTCGGTGTTCTGCTTGATCGAAAACAATGCCATGCCACGACCGTGAACGCCCCAACGGTCCATCTTCATGCTCTCGAGCTTTGAGGTAACGCGAGCATCGAAAATTCGCTCTTGCATATCCTGCGGAACACCCGAGCCGTTATCCAGAAAGACAAGCGTGCGGACGCCATCTTCCTTGGTCGTGGCGAGATAGACCTTGTCGGCGCCGGCATCGCGAGCATTACGGAGCATTTCGATGACGATATCCTCGACATGCTGAATGTCGTGCTTTGCCTGGCGCCGCTCGGCCTCCGAAACGCGGAGGCGGACATACCCCTCGCCAAGGTTCTCCTCGACGCGAAGGTTGCCCTCCCCCGACATCGACGCGATAAATGAGATGAGCTCGTTCGCGTCGCTCATGTTATTTAGCGATATCGACAGCGCGGCTCTCGCGAATCACGACGACGCGCACCTGACCGGGATACTCCATCTCTTCCTCGATCTGATGGGCGATATCGTGAGCCAGGACCGTGGACTGGGCATCGGAGATCTTGTCCGGCTGAACCATGACGTGGACCTCGCGACCAGCCTGCATGGCATAGGTACGCTCGACGCCGTCATGGGCGTTGGCGATCTCCTCAAGCTTCTCAAGACGCTTGATATAGTTCTCGGCAGACTCGCGACGGGCACCGGGGCGAGAGGCAGAGACAGCATCGGCGGCCTGAACCAGGACATCGAGCACCGTGTTGGGGTCGACGTCGGCATGGTGAGCCTCGATAGCGTGGACGATAACGGGCTTCTCGCCATAACGGCGGGCAAGCTCGGCGCCGATGACGGCATGCGGGCCCTCGACGTCATGGTCGATTGCCTTGCCCAGGTCGTGCAGCAGGCCGGCGCGCTTGGCGGTAACAACGTCCAGGCCAAGCTCGGAAGCCATTACGCCGCACAGGTCAGAGACCTCGAGGGAGTGCTGAAGCACGTTCTGACCAAACGAGGTACGGTAGCGCA
>URYU01000131.1 GCA_900552155.1 uncultured Collinsella sp. | reverse complement strand
CTCGAAGGCCGGGTCCTTGGTGAGGTACTTGCGGAATTCCTCGGCCGTGGTGGCGCCGATAATCTGGAAGGCCCCGCGCGCGAGCACGGGCTTGAGCATGGAGCTCGCGTCGATGGAGCCCTCGGCAGAGCCGGCACCGATGATGGTGTGCATCTCGTCAATAAACAGGATGACGTCGTCAGCTTCGGTGGCCTCCTGGATCACGTTCTTGAGGCGCTCCTCAAACTCACCGCGATACTTGGCGCCCGCAACGAGGCCCGGCAGGTCGAGCGTCCAGATGTTCTGGTTCATAAGGTTCTCGGGCACGTTGCCAGCTGCAATCTGCTGAGCCAGACCCTCGACGATGGCCGTCTTGCCCACGCCGGGGTCGCCCAAGATAAGCGGATTGTTCTTGGTGCGACGCGAAAGGATCTCCATCATACGCTGGACTTCCTTTTCGCGACCAATTACAGGGTCGAGCTCGCCGTCGCGCGCCTTCTGCGTAAGGTTGGTGGCGAACTGCTTAAGCGTATCGGGGCCGCTCGCCTTTTGCTGCGACGCGTCCGAGCCGCTAAAGAACGGCAGGCCCGCACCGGGACGCCCGGCACCGGCGCCGGCGAGCGGACGCTTCTTGTCCTGGTCCTTGGCGGTAAGTTTCTCGATAGCCTTTTTGATGGAGGCGGACGACACACCCAGGCGCATGAGGATGTCCATGGCCATGCCGTTACCCTCTTCGACGATGCCAATCAGCAAGTGCTCGGTCGACACGTAGGTCTGGTTGTTCTCACGTGCCACGCGGAAGGAGCGCTCCATCACGCTAATGACGAGCGGCGTAAAGGCAAGCTTGGCAGCCTCGGTCTCCTCGCTGGGCTCGGGAACCGTGGTCTGGACCTCCTTGAGGGTGTCCATGATGTCGTCGTAGGAGATATCAAGCGAGCGCAGCGCCTCGGCAGCGATGCCCTCGTCCTCCTTGGCGAGTGCGAGCAGCAGGTGCTCGGTGCCCACCTTATTTGAGTGCAGATCGAGCGCCTCCTGTTTGGCCATCGACATGACCTTGCGCGCTCGATCGGTAAATCTATCTAACATGCTCGTTTCCTTACATGAGTTCATCGAAATCAAAACGCCCGCCCGTCGGCGGCGCTTTTGTCTCTTTACCCACAGGTTGTCTATGTTAACAGCTGGAGGAATATCTATAAACCCGGCTCACATGAATGCAGGTTATGACCGCATCGCGGGACTCACCGCGCGATGCGCGACAGGCGCCCCGCAAGAGAAACCCTAGGCGTCTTTCACCACGTCGGGACTCGTCGCACGCGATGCGCGATAGGCATCGGCCTCCTTGGAGACGCGTTCGAGCAGCTCGGATGTATCGACGCCCTCGACTTGCGCGACCGTTTCCACCGTCTGCATGGCGACCGCCCTCAGGTACGCGCACGCGCTGTCCCTCGGCTGCTCGAGGTCTATCTCCTCGCCGCCCTCCCGGGCAAAGCCGACCGCCGTCACAAAGCCCATGATGCCCGAGACCAGAAAGCCCACCGCAAAGCTCGAATCTGCCTTGAGCTCTTCTCCGTCGGGGTGGACGATCTCTCTCACGCGGTCGATGATGATCGTATGGATGCCCTGCACGACCTGCTCGGCGGCACCCGCCCTCATGGTGATGACGATGCGCCGCAGCAGGCAGCGGACGTCGCGCCGGTCGAACGCCGAAAGGTCGCCCTCGCTCGAAAAATGCCAGAGGGCATCGGTGATGAGCTCGTTATCCTGCAGCAGCTGGGCTATGGCGATGGCGACGAGTTCATCGAAATCGTGAAAATAGTAGTAAAACGTACGGCGATTGCACTGGGCGGCGCGGGTCACCTCGCCAACCGACAGCTCGAAGATGCTGTTGTTCTCGATGAGCTCCCAAAACGCCTCGATGATACGGGTGCGTGCATCGGGCGCATCGGCGTCCTTACGCGGTCTCGCCATGCGCCTCACCGCACCCCTGCGCCTTGGCGTTCATGATGAGCATCTGAAGACGGTTCTCCACGTTGGCGAAGCTCACGTCGGGATCGTAGTCGAGCGGCAGGAACTGCGCCGTGGGATACTGCTCCTTGAGCGCATGGATGAGCCCGCGCCCCACGACATGGTTGGGCAGACACCCGAACGGCTGCAGGATCACGAAGTTGCGGCAGCCGCGCTTGGCGTGCTCGAGAATCTCCGCCGGAATCAGCACGCCCTCGCCCGCATCGAACGTATGGTGCAGGATCTTATCGCTCGCGCGCACGAGCTCGGGCATGCGCGTCGGCGGCTCGTAGAGCGGGCTCGCCGCGCCCAGGCGGTCGCAACGGTCGTGCGCGAGCTCGAACAGGTTGTCCGCCGTGGCGTACCAGGCCTTTTCGGGCAGCGACAGGTCGACGTGGAACTCGCGCGACTGCGCATGCTTGTAGAAATAGGTCTTGCGGATCACGTCGGTCATGCGCGCCTCGATGACCTCGAGCCCGTTGTCCTCGAGGTAGCGCTCGATCTCGTGGTTGGCGCCGAGATGGAAATTGAGCAGGTACTCGCCCACGATGAGAACGGTCGGATGCGGGTTCGAGCGGTCGTACGGAACGGCGTCCATGATCGCAAGCGCGCGTTTGAAGCCCGTCGCCTGGCCTCTCAGCCCGGAGCGCTCCATGCCCTCGATAACCTCATCGAGCGCGCGGTCGAACGCAGCGTCCGCCGCGCCCTTCTCGAGCTCGTAGGGACGGATGCGCCTAAGCATGGCCTCGAGGGCATCGATCATGGGAAGACCGTAGGCGATCTGGATGCTCGGGCCAAGGCCGAGCTTGAAGCCCGGATGCGCATTGTGGGCATCGACGTCGTCGTTGGTGAGCACCGGGACATAGTCGTATCCCGCGTCGTCGAGCGCGCGGCGCAGCAGGGGCATGTAGTGCGTCAGGCGGCAGTCGCCGATATACTTGCCAGTCACCACGGCGACGTCGTGCGGGTCGTACTTACCGCTCTCGAGTGCCGCGAGCGCCTCGCCGATCACGATTTGCGCGGGGAAGCAGATGTCGTTGTGCACATAGCGTTTGCCCAGGCGGATGGCATCCTCGCGCCCGATATCAAGGGCCTCGGCGCGCACGCCCTGATTGCGCATCGCCGCGGTCATGAGCCTGCAGAACGCATGGGAGGTGTTGGGGACCAGCGCGATCTTGTCGTGCCGGTCGCGCTTGGTGTACTTGACCTTATACGGGTCGTCGAGCGGATGGACCGCGTGCACCCGGGCGCCCTCGGCACGCTCCTCCGCGCGACGACGGTTGACCGACTCGATAAACGAACGCACGCGAATGCCCATGGGACCGGCGACGTCGCTCTCATCGAGCTTGATCATCATCGGAACCTTGGAGCCCATCTCGCCCATCATGCGCGCGATCTCGTCGGTGAGATACGCATCGTGGCCGCAGCCGAAGCTGCCCATCTGCACGAGCTCGAGCTCGGGCGTCGATGCGACGATGACCGCGCACGACAGCATGCGCGCATGGTAGTTGTTCACGATGTCGATGCGGCTGTTGGAAAGATCGACGTTGCAGACCCCCGGCACCGCATCGGGCGTCAGCACGGGGATGCCGCGCTCAGAGAAGAGCTTGGGCAGCCCGTGGTTGACCAGCGGGTCGTTGTGGTACGGGCGCGAAGCGATCACCACCGCGTAGCCGCCGTCCTCGCGCACGTTCTCGAGCACCTGCCTGCCGCGCAGCTGCAGCTGGTTCTCAAACGTCTCCTGCGCGCGGTCCGCCTGCTCGGTCGCCTTGGCAACCAGGTCGGCATCGATATCGAAGGTCTCCTTGCACCACGCCTTGAGCTGGCGGTTTCGGTCGCCCTCGTCGTACCAGTGGAACAGCGGCGTATCGAACGGAACGCCGAAACGCTCCTCCGGGTTATCGGAATTGCGCATCACGTAGGGGTATCCCTTTACGACGGCGCACATCCACTCGCTGGTAGAGGCGGTGTTTTCGGTGGGCACCGTCGTGATGATGGGCATGAAGATGCGGTCGACGCCGGCGTCGACGAGATTGCGGATGTGCCCGTGGACGAGCTTGGCCGGGAAGCACACGGTGTCGGATGTGACGTGCGCCAGACCGCGCTCGTACATCGCCTTGGTGCTGCGTCCCGAGACGCGCACCTTAAAGCCGAGCGTGCTGAAGAACGTCGACCAGAACGGCATGGTGTCCCAGAACTCGAGCACACGGGGAATGCCGATCGTGACATCGCGCCCCCCCGCTGACGGGAACCGTGGGGGACGACTCGAACAGCAGCTTCTCGCGGGCGACAAAGAGATTGGGGGCAGCCGCGGTCCGGTCGCGCCCCGTGCCGGGTGCCTGTGCCTCGCAAGCACCCTGCGGACGCAGCTCCTCCGCCGCGGGAACCTCGCGCACGAGCTCATCCCATGAGATGGCGCCGCCGCGCGGGCAGCGATTGCCCGTGACGTAAAGCGAGCCGTCGCCAAATGCCACGACCGCGCGCTGGCAGCGGTTGTTGCACCGACGGCAGGTAACGCCGCCGAATTCGCGATGCTCGAAGCGCTCCACGGCATCGAGCCCGATAAACGACGTGCCGGCGTCGCCCTTGCGGCATTCCTCGCGCGCGAGCAGGGCGATACCGATAGCGCCCATCAGCCCCGGGTGGGGCGCACGCGTGACGGGTTTGCCCAGATACTGCTCGAATGCGCGCAGCACCGCGTCGTTTCGGACCGTGCCGCCCTGGACAACGACTTTGTCGCCCAGACGGTTGAGATTTGAAACGCGAAT
>URYU01000130.1 GCA_900552155.1 uncultured Collinsella sp. | reverse complement strand
TGGACTGCTGTGCGTACTGTTGGCAAGATAGTCCACTGTATCCTGCTGCTTGTAGATGCTGGGTGTGGGTTTGACCACGGTGCGGAACACCACCGGCATCCCGTTGGCGATGCCGCCGTTGATGCCCGCATTGTGGTTGGTGGCGGTCACCACCGCACCCTCCGGTGTCATGCGGAAGGCGTCGTTTGCTTCGGAGCCGCGCATCCCGGCAAAGCCGAAGCCGGTGCCGAACTCGATGCCCTTGACGGCGGGGACGGAGAACACCAGATGTGCGATCTCGCTTTCCACGCTGTCGAAATAGGGCTCACCGATGCCTGCCGGCAGGCCGAGGATGGCGGTTTCCAGCATCCCGCCCACGCTGTCGCCCTCCGCACCGGCGGCACGGATGGCGGCTTTCATGGGTTCTTCTACGGTTTCATCCAGCACCGCAAAGCCCTCGGGCTTGCTGGCAAGGGCTTCCACCTGAGCAGAGAGCTGTGCGGCATCATCCTGTGCAAAGCGGGTGTCCGCAATGCCAGCGCACTCTGCGATATGGGTGGTGATGTCGATGCCCGCACGGTGCAGTGCGCTCAGCACAATGGCACCGCCCGCCACAAGGGCGGCCGTCACCCGGCCAGAGAAGTGCCCGCCGCCGCGGGCATCCTGAAAGCCGTGGTACTTGGCGTAGGCGGTGTAGTCTGCATGGCCGGGGCGCAGAAGGTCTGCGGTCTTGGCGTAATCGCCGCTGCGGGTGTTGGTATTTTCGATCATCAGGGCAATGGCGGTGCCGGTGGTGCGGCCGTTCACCACGCCGGACAGCAGCTGCACGGCATCTGCCTCCACCCGGGGAGTGGACAGGCCGTCGCCCCGGGCACGGCGCTTGTCCATGCAGGCGGCGAGAAAGGTCTCGTCCACCGGCAGGCCTGCGGCCATGCCGTCCAGCACCGCGCCGATGGCGCGGCCATGGCTCTCGCCGAAAATGGTCAGCGAAAGGTCGCTGCCGAATGTATTTTTCATGGCTTACTCCTCAATGCCCAGCAGGGGACGCAGGCCCTCCACCGGGATGGTCTCGGCGCGCCAGCAGCCCAGACCCGGCACCTTGATAATGGTGATCTGGCCGCTCTGTGCCTTTTTGTCGTGCAGCATTTCAGCCAGCACCTTTTCCTTATCGTAAGTAGTGCGGGTGGGCAGGCCGAGGCGGCGGTACACCGCGCGCACCCGCTTCTGCAGTGCCTTGGATTCGATCATGGGCAGCATGCCCAGCGCCACGCACTCGCCGTGGTAAAGGCCCACGGTGCGGCGGCCCTTGATGCCCTTGACGGCCTCGATGCCGTGGCCGATGGTGTGGCCGAAGTTCAGGGCCTTGCGCATCCCGCGCTCGGTCTCATCCTGCTCCACAACGTTCTTCTTGAACCGCAGGCTGCGGTAGATGATCTCGCTGATCTGGGTATCGATATCGCCCTTTTCAAAGATGGCAAACAGCTCAGGGTCCGCCAGCAGACCCGCCTTGACCGCCTCCGCCAGACCGTTGATGTAGTGGCGGCGGGGCAGGGTGGAAAGGGTGGCCGGGTCCACGATGACCAGCTTGGGCTGCCAGAACGCGCCCACGATATTTTTGGTATCGCCCAGATCCACAGCGGTCTTGCCGCCGATGGAGGAATCGATCATGGAAAGGGTGGTGGTGGGGCAGTTGATGAAGTCGATGCCGCGCATATAGATGGAAGCGGCAAAACCCGCCAGATCGCCCACGACGCCGCCGCCGCGTGCCACGATCACGTCGGAGCGCGAAAGCTCGTGCTCGGCCACAAACTCCAAAATGGCAACATAGGTTTCGGCGCGCTTATGGGCCTCGCCGGCCTCGAAGGTGCAGATGCTCACCTCGTAGCCTGACGCCTCCAGGCTCTGCTTAACGGGCATCTGGTAGAGCGGGCCCACGTTGGTGTCCGTCACGATGACGGCCTTGGTGCCGCCGGCAGTGGCACGCACGAGCGGTCCCGCCTGCTCCAGCAAAAACGTGCCAACATGCACCTGGTAGGGGCGTGCAGTGTCGATATCGATGGTAATCGCCATAAGCTTCGGTCCTTTCGACCTGGCGTGATGGGTTGTCTAGTGGGAGGCCTCGTCGTCGAGTGCGCGCTTAATGCGGTCGCCCTCGGCAAGGAGATTCTCCAGATAGCGCTGGTCGCGGTCCTTGAGCGCACGGCTGTAGGCGCCAAGCGATTCGATCAGATGGTCGATCTCGAAGGCGAGCGCGTCGGCGTCGTCGATCATGAGCTCGGACCACATTTGCGGGTTGAGGTGCGCCACGCGGGTGAGATCGCGGTAGCTGCCGGCCGAAAAGCCGTGGTGGACCTGAGCGGTCGGGCTCTTAACATAGGCGTTGGAGACGACGTGCGCGAGCTGGCTCGTAAAGGCGATGACGCGGTCGTGCTCGGCGGCGCTGGTCACGCTGAACTTGCCAAAGCCCAAGGGGCGTACCATCTCGCGCACCTGGCCCAAAAGCTCCAGTTTGAGCGCATCGTCCACCGCGGGCGGTACGAGCACGAGCGGGGCGCCCTGGAACAGGTCGGCGCGGGAGTGCGCATAGCCCGAGTACTGCGTGCCCGCCATGGGGTGCGCGCCCACAAAGTAAAAGCCGTGCTCGCGGGCTAGCTCAAAGGCGCGCTCGCACACGATGCCCTTGACGCCCACCGTGTCGATCACCACGGGGCCCATGATGGCCTCGGTGTCGGTGGCGTCGGCGAGCGCCTGGGCGTGCGCCTCGAGCCACTCGATGCATGCCTCGGGATAGCAGGCAAGGACGATGATGTCGCATTCGCCGAGCGTCTTGTCGTTAAGCTCTCCGGCGACAGTGCCCATGCTGGCGGCCGTCATGACATCGTCATCGGGGTCCCAGGCCAGCACGCGGACGCCCGCCTGCGCATAGCCGCGGGCAAAGCTGCCGCCGATGAGGCCCAGGCCGACGATGCCGGCGCACTTGGGGCCGCCCTGGTTAACGCGCGCGTTTCTCACGGTACCCATGGGCTACTCCATGGTCTCTTGGCAGACAACCTCGCGAATGGCTCGGATGCGGCGCATGGTGTCGTCGAACTGATCGGGGGTGAGGGCCTGAGCGCCGTCGGACCATGCGCGGCTGGGCTCGTCGTGGACCTCGATCTCTAGGCCGTTGGCACCGCAGGCGGTCGCGGCGAGCGCCATGGGCTCAACGTAGCGGGTGTAGCCGGTGGCGTGGCTGGGGTCGGCGACGACGGGCAGGTGCGACAGGTGGTGCAGCACCGGCACGGCATTGAGGTCGAAGGTGGTGCGGGTGCGGGTCTCGAAGGTGCGGATGCCGCGCTCGCACAGGATGACGTTGTCGTTGCCCTCGCTCATGATGTACTCGGCGGCCATGAGCAGCTCATCGATCGTGCCGGACATGCCGCGCTTAAGCAAGATCGGAGTCTTGGTCTTGCCGACCTCTTTGAGCAGAGGGAAGTTCTGGGCGTTGCGGGCGCCGATCTGCATGACGTCGATCTTCTTGTCCAGGAAGACCTGCACGTCGCGCGGGTCCATGATCTCGGTGACGATCGGCATGTCGAGCTCGGCAGACGCCTCGCACAGCAGGTCCAGGCCGGCGGGGCCCATGCCCTGGTAGGCGTACGGGGAGGTGCGGGGCTTGTAGGCGCCGCCGCGCAGCATCGTGGCGCCGGCGGCCTTCACGCGGCGGGCGATGCGGATGAGGTTCTCGCCCTCGACGGAGCACGGGCCGGCGATGACCTGGAACTGATCGCCGCCTACATGTACGCCGTGGCCGCAGTCGATGACGGAGTCCTCGGGGTGGAACTTGCGATTGGCGCGCTTGAACGGCTCGGAGACGCGCTGCACGCGCTCGACGACGTCCATGGACTCGAGCAGGAACGGGTCGATCTTGGTCGTATCGCCCACCAGGCCGATGATCGTCTCGTTCTCGCCGCGCGAGACGTCGGTCTTCAGGCCCTTTTTCTCAATCCAGCTGACGATATGGCTGACGGCCTCGTCGCTGGCGCTCTGCTTTAAAATTGCAATCATGGTGTGCCTCTCACCTCGATGGATAACCCTTGCAAAAACGGCCCGCATCGCGAGCCGTGTACATATGGTGCATGAGAGTTTATACTATCTGACTCGCTTTTGCCTTCTAAAGTGGGCCGTTGAGCCGCGTCTTCCTCGGAATTGCAAAGCTTTTTCTTTTATTTTGATAGCCCGTGGTGCACTTGGGTATAATGCCAAACGTTGGCCCTATTAGCTCAGGGGATTAGAGCGTCTGCCTCCGGAGCAGAAGGCCGTTGGTTCGAATCCAACATGGGGCACCATCGAACGTAAGACCGTCCGAACCTCGCATGGTCCGGGCGGTTTTTCTTATACCGACGCGACGTGATGGGACGTGGTATGGCAGCAACGGATATCGAGCGCGGACTCTCGACCGCCGAGGTCGAGGAGCGCATCGCCGCCGGTAAGATCAACCGCAACATGGAGCTCAAGACCAAGTCGGTCAAAGAGCTCATCATCGAGAACCTCTGCACGCTGTTCAATTTGATCAACGTGATTTTGGCGTTCCTAGTCATTTTGACCGGTTCGTTTAAGAATCTGACGTTCCTGTTCGTAGTGTTCCTCAATACTGCTATTGGCGTCATCCAGTCCATGCGTTCCAAGAAGATGGTCGATAAGCTCACGCTGCTGACCTCCAAGAAGGCCATAGAGGAGCGCGACGGCGACGAGCTGGAGCTCGAACTGGCCCAGATCGTCATCGACGTAGTCAACCGACAGGGGCACGGCGTCCAGATGCCCGAAGGCGCAGTGGG
>URYU01000129.1 GCA_900552155.1 uncultured Collinsella sp. | reverse complement strand
ATCTTGGTGGTGTCGCCCACCAGACCGAACACGTTGTAGTCCTTGCCGGTGATCAGGGTCACGTCCAGACCCTGCTTCTCGAATTTGTCAACGATCTTTTCCAGTTCGTCCTTCGGAGTCCCTTTTTTGGTGGAGATGATCATAGTGATAATTTCCTTTCGTTTTTACATCACGATATGCGCCTTGCTGGAGCCGTCGGTGCGCAGCAGCTGGGCCAGATAGATGCAGGCGTGCAGGTAGCCCTGCGGGCCTTCCCCGATGAAGTGGCCCTGACAGCCAAAGGACACCACGTCCGTCTTGCGGAAGGGCTCCCGCTCGTCCGGGGCGTGCAGCATCACTTCCACGGCGGGTACGCCGCACAGGCGCAGCGCATCCAGAATGGCCACGCTGTAGTGGGCGTAGGCACCAGGGTTCAGCACGATGCCGTCCACCCGGCCCGCTGCGGCCTGAATTTCGTCCACGAGGTCGCCCTCGTGGTTGGATTGGCAGCAGTCGGTCTCGATGCCCAGCTGTTCGCAGCCTGCCTGCACATAGTCCATGATGGCGTTATAATCCAGCTCACCGGGCACGCCCGGCTCTGACCAGCGCATGATGTTGAGGTTCGGGCCGTTAAGAATCAAAAATTTCATCCAGTGCCTCCATGGCGGCATGCAGGGCATCGTCCAGCGTGCCGTTGTTGGGAATGACGGCATCTGCCGCTGCCAGATACAGCGGACGGCGCTGTGCTTCCATCTGGCGCAGGGCGTCCATGCTGGAAGAAAGCGGCCTGCCGCCGCCCACGGCCAGCGCATCCACCGGCCGGTCGATGAACAGAATGATGCCGTTCTGGTGCAGAGCACGCAGATTCTCCGGCTTTTTTACAATGCCGCCGCCGCAGGAAATGAGCTGTCGGCCCTCTTTGCCAAAGCGCTGTGTTTCGGCAGTTTCCTTTGTGCGGAAGCCGTCCTCGCCCTCGGCGGCAAAGATATCCGGGATGCTGCGGCCGTCGGTCTTTACGATCTCCTCATCCAGATCCACAAAGGTACGGCCAAGGCTCTTTGCCAGCATCCTGCCGAGGGTGGTCTTGCCGGAAGAGGGCATCCCGATCAGGGCAATGTTCAGCATATCCCGGCGCAGTGCGGCAGTGATGCGCCGAATTTCAACCGGCGCATCCTCGAACTTGCGGTCCAGAAAATATTCTGCGGCATACACCGCCTGCGCCACCAGCATTTCAAGGCCGCCCACAGCCACCGGCACGCCCGCTTCCTCGGCGCGGAGGATGAGCTCGGTCTTGTCGGGGTTGTACACCACATCCACCACAGCTTCAAGGTCCGGCATGGCGGCAACGTCCAGATTGCACACACCTACATTCGGGTACATGCCGGCCGGTGTGGTGTTGATCACGATCTGCGCCCCGCTGGAAACGGCCTCTGCATAGCTCAGTTCGCCCTTTTCCGGGTCCGGATGGCGGCTGACGGTGAGCACCTTTGCCGCGCCCTTGTCCCGGGCCACAGCGCTGGTGGTGTTGTGGGTGCCGCCGGTGCCCAGAATAACCACCGTTTTGCCTGCAAAGCTCACGCCGTGGGCGTCGCACAGGTGGGCAAAGCCCATATAATCGGTGTTATAGCCGTAGAGCAGGCCGTTTTTGTTCACCACCGTGTTCACCGCCCCGATGGCCTTGGCCCGCGGGTCGATGTAGGAGCAGTATTCCATCACCAGCTTTTTATAGGGGATGGTCACGTTGATGGCCTTGAACTGCCGCTTTGCCAGAAAGGCCCGGGCCTCTTCCTCGGTGGGAAGAGGGCACAGGTCGTAGTGGTAGCCGCAGAGCATCTCGTGGATGATCTTGGAGTAGGAGTGGCCGAGTTTTGCGCCGATGAGTCCGTATTCCATTTACAGCACCTCCTTGCGGTAGCCGGTGGGGTCCTCCATCCAGGCCATGCCGTATTTTGCGGTGAGCAGGTCGCCCACGGCCAGCGCGGCGGCGCCGAGCGCCGCAAGGGCGAGCAGCTTCGCCGCGGCGGCGCGCCCGCGCGAGGGGACCGCCGTGAGGTTGGCGAGGCGCCCGGCAGCGCGCTCCTCGTCCACGGCGAGCCCGCAGACGATGGCGGACATGAGAGGCATGAGGGCGCCGAGGAACTGGGCGTAGGCGTCCGCGCCCAGCGCCGGGTCCCATCGGGTTACGGAGAAGTACTCGCCGCAGGCAAGACCGGCTGCCAGGCCGCAGACGAGGTGCACCGCCGTGAGCGGGGAGCGCGCCAGGCGCAGGGCCTCGGAGAGCAGGGCCCGCGGGAGGGTCATGCGCGGCGTCGGGTCGGAGAGTCGCGTCACGGCCATCACCTCTCCTCGGAGCGCGCGAACCAGGCCGCGCCCGCCGCCGTGAGCGCGGCGAACGCGAGCGCGCAGACCGCAAGGCCCGCCAGCGTGAGCATGCCGTCCGCCGCGAGCGCCCCGCCGAGCGCCATGTCCGCCGCGAGTGGCTCGCCGCTCGGCAGCACGGGGATGAAGCTCGTGGGGATGACCATGCTCGCCGACGGCGGAAAGAGCTGCGGCAGCGGCACCAACGACCAGGCGAACCCACCCACGAGCTGCGCGGCGAGCGGGCAGAAGATGCCCGCGAGCATGCCGAACCGCGCCGTGAGGAAGAGCCCTGCGGGGATCATCCACGCCGCGGTCACCGTGTTGACGAGCGCGCAGAGGAGCATCGTGAGCGTGCCCGCGGCCGTGAGGCCCTGCGAGGAGAACGCCGATCCCGCGAGGTAGATGCCGAAGACCACGAGGTTCGAGAGCGCGCAGAGCGCGAGGCACCAGAGCGCCTTGGCCCACCAGGCGCGCCCGAGCGGGAAGCCCAGGCCCAGAAGCCCCCGCATCCGCGTGCGCGCGTCCGCCCGCGCGACGCACGCCACCACGAGCGAGAGAGCCACGGGCAGGAAGAGCGCGTACCAGTAGTTCCACGCGCTGAAGATCTGCACGCCCCGGTAGGGCATCGCGCCGAGCAGCGGCATCGGCAGCGCCATGAGCACGGCCAGGCGAACCGGTGCCGCGTGGCGCGACTTCAGGGCCTCGGCGCGCAGGCCCGCGAGCAGGCCGCCTTTCTCGCCCGTCATGCCGCCACCTCCCCGCGTGCTCGTCGCCCTTCCCGGCAGAAGCTCATGAAGAGTTCCTCGAGGTCCTGCCCGGGCCGAAGCGCATCCTCGTAGGCGAGGCGCCCTCCGCAGATGATGCCGATGGTGTCCGCCATCTGCTGCACCTCGGAGAGGATGTGGCTCGAGACGATCACCGTCGTGCCCGCCGCCGCGAAGCCGCGGATCTGGTCGCGCAGCTCCTCGATGCCGATGGGGTCGAGGCCGTTGGTGGGCTCGTCGAGCACGAGCAGGCGTGGCCGGGCGATCAGCGCCAGCGCGAGCCCCAGGCGCTGCCGCATGCCCATCGAGAAGCGCCCGGCGCGCTTCTTCCCAGTGTCTGCGAGGTCCACGGCGGCGAGCACCTCATCTATGCGGCTCTCGGGAAGGCCCAGCAGCGTGGTGCGCACGCGCAGGTTCTCGCGCGCGGTGAGGTTGGGGTAGAGCGGCGCCTCCTCGATGAGGCTGCCGATTGCGTAGAGGTCCTCGCGGCGCCAGGCGTGCCCGGCAAAGAGGATCTCCCCGGCCGTCGGCCGCAGCATCCCGCAGATCATCTTGAGCGTTGTCGACTTGCCGGCGCCGTTGTGGCCGAGCAGCCCGTACACCTCGCCCTCGCTGATATGAAGGCTCACGTCGGCCACGGCGGCCTGCGCCTGGTCGCCGCGGCCGAAGCGCTTGGTGAGCCCGCGCGTCTCGAGCATGTAATCCATGGGCTTATCCTTTCTCTTCCGGGCGCGCGGGCCGAGTCGCCGTGCCCGCGCGCCTTACCTTTCGGGTTCAACATCCATGGTGGGGCGCGTTTCTAACGAAGCCGTAACGGCCGTTGGGCTCTTTTGGTGCCAGCCCTTCTCGACCCGTACGCATTTGCTTAAAGCAACAACTTTCCCGATCGATGTAATCACCGAATCAAAACGTGTACACCAGCCACCAAAGATGCCGAAAAATGTCGCTTTTGGAGGCTGATGTACACAAATGCAGAATCCAGCGCAGCCCAGAGGCGCCCTCCACATGTCTGGACTCTCTATGGCTGCGCTGGATAGACATCGCCGGAACGGGTATAGTATCGAAAGTTTTGTCGTTAACCAGCGGGGGAGTCCTGTGGGCATCAAAAAGAAGATCAAAAAGGAGCTTATCGGCACTTCCGATTACCCGTCGAATAAGATCTTTACGATCTCCAATTTCATCACCTTTACGCGCCTGATCCTCACCCTGGTATTTCTGTACCTGTTTGTGACGGATAACAACCGTGTCATCGCCATCGTTATCTACGCCGTTGCCGCCTCCACCGACTGGATGGACGGTCAGATCGCCCGCATGACTAAGACGGTCTCGTGGCTCGGCAAGGTCATGGATCCCATTTGCGACCGTGCGCTGCTGTTCACCGGCGTACTTGGACTGGTGGTCCGCGGAGAGCTGCCCATCTGGGTCTGCGTACTCATTATTGGCCGCGACATCTATCTGGGCATCGGCACGCTTATCGTGCGTCATTATCACCGTCGCCCCATCGATGTGGTCTTTCCCGGAAAGATTGCCACGGCGCTGCTCATGACCGGCTTCTCACTCATGCTGCTCGGTTTCCCCGTTATTGACGGCCTGCACCTTTTATCTTCAACCCTTACGGCCTTCCCGGGCCTCAACGGAAGCTCGGTGCCCCTCGGCAGCTTCTTTGTGTACGGCGGCGTGATCTTCTCCATGCTCACGGCTGTCATCTACTCCATTAAGGGCGGAGTGGCCATTAAACAGGCTCTC
>URYU01000128.1 GCA_900552155.1 uncultured Collinsella sp. | reverse complement strand
ATGATCATCGGCGTTGTGGTGTCGGTGCTCGCGCTTGCTGCGATCGCTTTCTTTGTCGTACCGGCCGTCAAGGGCTTCTTTGCCGGTGGGGATACCAAGGTCACGGCTGGTCAGCAGGTTACGGTGACCATTCCCGATGGTGCTTCGGGCGATACTATCGCCTCGATTCTCTCCGAGAACCATATCGTCGAAAATCCCAAGGATTATTATGCGGCGGTGAAAAAGCTCAACGCCGATATGTCGCTCAAGCCTGGTGATTATTCGTTCACCACACTCATGGATGCGACCAAGGTTGTTCAGCAGCTCATGGAAGGCCCCAACGCGGGCTCCAGTGCGCTGACTATCCCTGAGGGCCTGACGGTCGATCAAGTCGCCGACCGTGTGGCCCAGGCCTACGACAGCATCTCTAAGGAAGACTTCCTCAACCAGGCCAAGGCCTCCAACTACGTGGACGACTATAGCTTCCTTAAGGGCGCCGCCAACGATTCGCTCGAGGGTTTCTTGTTCCCCAAGACCTATTCGTTGGGTGATTCGCCGACGGCCGATGGCGTGATTCGCGCTATGCTCGATCAGTTTAAGACCGAGTACAAGTCGCTTGACTTTGCGAGCTGCGAAGCCAAGATCAAGGAACGCTACGGTGTGGAGATGTCCGACTACGACATCGTCAACTTGGCCTCTATCGTTGCGCGCGAGGGCCTCACCGCCGACCAGCGCGCGCACGTGGCCTCGGTCTTCTACAACCGTCTTGCCGGCAAGCTCGTTTGTCTGCGCTATCTCAACAGCGATGCGACCATGATGTATGTCACCGGTGGCGAGGTTACCGCCGACGACCTGCAGAGCGATAGTCCCTATAACACCTACAAGCACGAGGGCCTTCTGCCCACGCCCATCTGCTCTCCGTCGCTCGAGGCACTCAAGGCCACGCTTGAGCCGACCGACTCCGATGACCTGTATTTCTACATTACGCAGGACGAGGAGTACTTCTCGCAAACCTACGAAGAGCATCAACAGTCTTGGAATTAGCATGAGGATTTTTAGCCCCAAACGTTACGTTGCCTCGGTCGATCGCATCGACCTTGATACCCTTTGGGCCGACGGCAAACGCGCCATTCTGCTCGATCGCGATAACACCCTGGTGCCGCGCGACACCGAGCAGGTTCCCGCCGCGGTTTCCGCTTGGCTCGATACCGCCCGCGCCAAAGGCTTTAAGCTGTGCATGGTGTCCAACAACTGGCATCGCGACCAGGTCATGGCATCAGCACGCGAGCTGGGACTCGAGGCCATCAGCCACGCCATGAAGCCGGCGCCGTTTGCCCTCAAGGCGGGTCTTAAGCGCCTCGGCGCCACGGTCGACGAGGCGGTGCTGATCGGTGATCAGCTCTACACTGACGTGTGGAGCGGTAATTTCGCCGGCGTCGATACCATCCTGGTAAAGCCGCAGGCGACGCAGGACCTGTGGTATACGCAGATCTTCCGTATCTTTGAGCGCCGGGCCCTGCGCGACCTTCCCTGCGAGGAATAGGTCTCGCTATGTCTCAGCACACCAAACACGGCTGCGACCATATCTTCTTTATCGGCTTTTTGGGCGCGGGCAAGTCGACGCTCGCGCGCAACGTCGGCACCATGTTCAAGCGGCGTTTTATCGATACCGACCGCCTGGTCGTGCGCCGTTGCGGCAAGTCGGTAACCGAGATTTTTGAGACCGAGGGCGAGGATCGTTTTCGCGAGCTCGAGACCTCGGCGCTCCGTTCGCTCCAAAGTGAGCGCAGCCTGTTGGTTTCGTGCGGGGGCGGTATCGTCGAGACACCGGTGAATATTGAGCTGATGCACGAAATGGGTACGTGCGTGTACCTCGAGGGCGACTTCGAGGATTCGATTCGCCAGATTCGTCGGTCCGACACGCGCCCCGATTTCCGCTCTCCTGAGCATGCCGCGCGCCTGTTTGAGCATCGCCGTCCGCTGTATCGCCAGGCTGCCGACCTTACCCTTGATATTCGCAACAAGTCCTTCGAGGACGTTTCCTACCTTTGTGCCGAGATGCTTTTGGAGCGTGGGCTGCTATGATTCGCCGTCAACTGATCAATTTCCAAAACCGCAGCGTCGATGTCCGTGTCGGATTGGGTGCGTTCGATGAGCTGTCGCGTATGTTTGCCTCGGCCGTGGGCAAGCCTAAGCGCGCGATGGTCGTTTGGAACACCGCCACATCCGAGCGTTTTGGTGAAGTCGTCGAGCATGCGCTGGTCGACGCCGGTTTTGCCGTGTCGCCGCTAGTCCTCGAGGTTTCGCCTGCTGGTGCCACGCTGGCCGATGCTGATGCTATCTTTGGCGCCCTGTCTGCCAACGGCGTTACCTGCGACGATCTGGTTGTCGCCGTTGGCGATGCCGCAACCTGCTCGGTTGTTAGCTGGTGCGCAAACCAGTGGTGCGGCCGAACCGAGTGCGCGCTGCTGCCGACGACGTTCGACGCCATGCTCACGGTCGCGACGACCATGAAGCCGCTCGTCGCCTCGTCGGCGAATGCGCTTCCCGCTATCGCGTTCCGTCCCGAACCGGGCTTGGTCGTGTGTGACCTCGACCTTGTTCGCGAGGCGGACCCCGAGGACCTTAAGCTCGGCTATGTGGTACTTGTTGGCACCATGCTTTCGAGCAGCAAGTCCCGCTGGAATCAGTTTACTGAGACCGTCCCCGAGATTCTCGCGGGCGAGGAGGTCGCGCTCGTTAATGCCGTTCAATGGTCTCAGACTGCCCGCAAGGACGTACTGATGGCCACGAACCCGAGCGCTCGCCATGCGCTCGATTTTGGCAAGACGGGGGACCGTACCCTGCGCGCCTGCTTGGGCGATGCCGCTTCGCAGGTCCCTGCCTATCAGCTGTTATCCGAGGGCATGCGCTTTGAGGCGCGCCTAGCACATGATGCCTGCGACTTTGATATCGATTACGTCTTTGAGGTCGATGACTGCCTGGAGGACTTTGGTATCGAGGAACTTGCCTTCGATCTGGAGCCTGTCGCATATATCGAGGAGTTCCGCAGGCAGCAGTTCGCGCGCTCAAACCGCAGCATGCTGCCGCTGCCCGCGGCACTCGGCGCCATTCGCCTAACGAACGTTGAGGACGAGGTTCTTGAGCGCCATGCTCACGCCTACTTGGCTTCTCGTAAAGAACTTCTCTAAGATTTATTGACTTCCATCGTCTTTCGTATCATGTTGAGGGGCGGGTTTCCAATCGGTTGCGGATCGCATGCGATTCCGTCGTTCGGTTGAGACCCGTCCCATCTATATAGAGACAACAAGAAAGGAATCTGCATGTCTGAGTTTGCTGCCGGTCCTGCCGGTCGTATCGAGCGCGTCCGTGCCCTGATGGTCGAGCGTGGCTACGACGCTATCGTGGTACGCGACGAGGCCAATCTTCGTTGGCTCACGGGCGTGAAGGGCGTCTTCGACTACACCTTCGAGTTCCCGCACGCGGCGTTTATTACGGCTGACCAGTGCCTGTTCCATACCGACTCGCGCTACCTCAACAGCTTTGAGGAGAACACGCCTGCCGGCAGCCCCTGGGTCTACGACATGGATGAGGGCACCATCCCCGGTTGGGTCGCCGGCAAGATCGCGGCCAACAAATGCCGCGTCTGCGCTGTCGAGGACGATATGCAGATTAATTTCTACCAGGGTATTCAGCGCGGCCTGGAGGACCGCTCCGTCGCCTGTATGTTGCCGCTGATGCACGACGACATCCGCAAGATGCGCGCCATCAAGGACGCCGAGGAGATTGAACTCATGCGCCATGCGCAGTCGATCACCGATGCCGCCTTCCAGCACATGCTCGGCTTTATTAAGCCCGGTATGACCGAGAAGCAGGTACGCAACGAGCTCGAGAACTTTATGTTCGCCAACGGTGCTGACAGCCTTGCCTTCGGCTCCATCGTGGCGAGCGGCCCCAACACCGCCAACCCGCATGCCGTCCCGAGCGACCGCGTGATCGAGAAGGGCGACTTTGTCCTCATGGATTACGGCGCGGGCTACTGCGATTATCGCTCCGACATGACACGCACTGTCGTGATGGGCGGGCCCACGCAGGAGCAGCTTGACCTGTACGCGCTCGTGCGCCGTACGCACGAGGAGTGCGTCGCCGCCATCCATCCGGGCGTCGAGGGCAACGACATTTTCAAGCTTTCCAAGAAGATCATCGGCGATGCCGGCTATGGCGATTACTACAACCATGGTCTGGGCCACGGCGTCGGTATCGACATCCACGAGCTGCCCAACTTCAACCGCAGCAAGAACACCATCGAGATCGGCTCGGTTGTCACCATGGAGCCTGGCGTCTACCTGCCCGGCGTGGGCGGCGTGCGCCTGGAGGACTACGGCGTGGTCACCGAGAACGGCTACGAGCCCTTCACCAAGACCCCGCACGACCTGCACGTCATCGACTGCTAGCCCATTTCGATAGATTTTTGGGCGGGGCGCCCGGAGCAATTCGGGCGCCCCGCGTTCTCTTTTTATGCGCTCGCCGCAGGCGCGGTCTGCAAGTGTATAATTTCTATCGTATGTAATTTGGACGCTTGTGCGTTCTGCCCATAACAAGAAAGGTCGCTATGCCTACCATTTCTACCGCCGACTTCAAGAACGGCCTCGGTCTCCGCATCAAGGACAAGGTCTACACCATCGTCGAGTTCCAGCATGTCAAGCCGGGCAAGGGCGGCGCGTTTGTGCGCTACAAGACCCGCGACATCAAGAGCGGCCGCGTCGTCGAGAACACCTGCAACGCCGGCACCAAGTTCGAGAGCGTCATGCTCACCACCCGTGAGTTCCAGTACCTCTACAACGATGGCGCCGACTACATCTTCATGGACAACGAGACCTATGAGCAGGTTCCCGTTCCCGAGGACATGGTGGGCGTGAACTCCAAGTGGCTGCGCGAGAACGACATTTGCCAGCTGCTCTTCGCCGACGATGAGCTCATGGGCGTGACCCCGCCGATGTTTATCGAGACCACCATCGTCCAGACCGACCCGGGCTTTAAGGGCGACACCGTCCAGGGTTCCACCAAGC
>URYU01000127.1 GCA_900552155.1 uncultured Collinsella sp. | reverse complement strand
GAGGTTCTCGCCTTCGCCGGTTTTGCTGCCTGCCTGCTTGAGCGCTGCGCGCACGTCGGGGCTGTTGGGCGCGCCGACGATTTCGCCGCGCGGGCAGCGGTTGTTCGTGACGAACGTGGAGCCGTCGGGGAACGTGATGCCCGTGCGGTTGCAGTGGTTGGCGCAAAACGGGCACGTGACGTTGGTCTGCTGGCCGTACGTGAAGCCGTCGAGCGCGTCAACTCCGATAAACGTGCTGGTGGCGGGCGTGTTTTCGGGTGCGCTGGCGTTTGCGGCGTTTGCGTTCGCCCCCGCCTTCGCCATGTGCTGCTGGGCGAGCAGCGCGACGCCGATGGCGCCCATGAGGCCGGGGTAGGGCGCGCGCGAGACGGGGCGACCGAGGTGCTGGATGAGCGCGCACAGCACCGCGTCGTTGCGGAATGTGCCGCCCTGCACGACGATGCGGTTGCCAAGGCTTGCCAGGTTGGGCACGCGCACGACCTTCGTGAACACGTTAGCGATGATCGAGCGGCACAGGCCGGCCATGATGTCGGCGGGCGTGCGGCCGTTTTTCTGCTCGCTGACGATGCTGGAGTTCATGAACACCGTGCAGCGGCTGCCGAGAACGGCGGGGGCTTTGGACGAAAATGCCTCGGTCGCGATATCCTCAACGGCTATTCCGAGGTTTTTGGCAAAACCCTCGAGGAACGAGCCGCAGCCCGCAGAGCACGCCTCGTTGACGACGATATCGGTCAGCACGCCGTGGTTGAGCCAGATGGCCTTCATATCCTGTCCGCCGATGTCGAGCACGAAGGTCGCATCGGGAACGCATGCGCACGCGGCGCGGGCGTGCGCGACCGTCTCGACCGTATGGTAGTCGGCGTGGAACGCGCGCGCGAAAAGCTCCTCGCCGTATCCCGTGGTGCCCACGGCATCGATCGCAAGCGTGACTCCCGCTGTCTCCCAGCGGTTCTTCAAGCTGACAAGACCCTGTTGGGCGACGTCGAGCGGTCTGCCGTTATTAGACGCGTAGAACGAATCGACAAGCTCACCCGCCTCATCGACCAGGGCGAACTTGGTCGTCGTGCTCCCCGAATCGATACCGAGCGCCACACGCACCGTCTCTCCGGGCGCATACGCATCCGGACCCTTTGCCGGCGTCTCTTTGCCATGGCGTGCCGTAAAATCCGCCTGCTCGGCAGGTGTGGCAAAAAAGGGCTGGGCAAGACGTCCCTCCCCGCTTGCGGGCGCGACCGTCTCGAGCTTATCCAGCCGGACAAAAGCGTCGGGAAGGTCGATCGGTTGGGACGATGCGAACATGTCGGTCAGCGACAGGGCGGCACCGCGCGCGACCATGATCTGCGGATCGCGCGGGACGATAACCTGATCGTCCGATAGATTCAGTTGCTCCCGGAACACGCGGACCAGTGTGGGGTTGTAGGCGAGCGTACCGCCCTCGAAGATTACCGGCGGCTCGATGTCGATACCCTGGGCCAGACCGCCGATCGTTTGGCGGGCGACCGCGTGAAGCGCCGAAAGCGCCAGGTCGGTGGTAGGAATGCCCTCGTTGAGCAGCGGCTGGATATCGGTCTTTGCGTACACGCCGCAGCGGCCCGAGACCTCGTGGACGGTCGTTCCCCGGCTTGCGAGCTGCTCGAACTCGCCCGATTCGGTGCCGACCCCCATGAGCTTTGTCATCTCGTCGATAAATGCACCGGTACCGCCTGCGCACGAGCCGTTCATGCGCATGTCGGCAACCTCGATGTCTCCCTTATCGTTGGTGCGGAAGAAGATCATCTTGGCGTCTTGGCCGCCCAGCTCGATGGCGCAGCGCGTCTGCGGATAGAACCTGCTGATCGCGAGCGCGTTGGCGACCACCTCCTGAACGTACGAGGCGCCCAGCGCGGTCGCGATATCGCGCGCACCCGAGCCGGTCACCGCAACGCGCAGTGACTCATGGGGAAAGCGCTCGGCGAGCTCGCCGAGCATGGCGCGCACGCTCGCTGTCTGACACGCCCCGTGGCGGCGATATCCCCACCACGCCTCGGTCATATCCTCGTGCATCGCGTAAACTTTGGTCGTCGTCGACCCTTCGTCCAGTCCTACTAGCAACGCCATAATGCTCCGTCTCTCGCATTTTTCCCGCTAGAGATATACCACTCTACGTAATACAACAGACTGTTGTATTTAAACTCCGTATAAAAAGCGGCTGCCGAAACGCTTCAGCAGCCGCCGAATGCACCAACAGATTGTTCTGCGCGCTAGCACGTCGGGCAACGGAGCAGCACGGGCCCTCCGGTCATGCGCACCGCTCACGCCCGCGATGTCGCCGAGAGAGCTATCCACGCTTAGGGCTCCAACCAAGCAAGTCGCCCGCGCTCAGCAGATCCCTAAGCGAGCTACTCGCACTCAGGAGCCATAGCCTGCTCCAAGAGCTCGGCATGCTCCTCCTCGAAAACCGTCCCCACAGGGAAGGCGCGACGGAAGACGAAGTGGGAAATCGGACCGGCTACCAAAAGGTTCCACGGCAGCGCCATCACAAAATTATGCGGGATGTTGATCATCCAGATCGCGGGCACGGAATACAGGTTCGCAAGGATGCCGCCGGGCATGTGCGTCAGACCCTCGCAGGCACCGTACAGCGACATGATGATAACCATGGGAACAACCATGCAGGAGCTGACGGCGAGCGTCATGGCAAGCGGCGAGCTCTTGCCCGGCGTGACCAGGAATTTAAAGGCGAAGCCCTTAGCAAGGGGGCTGGCAACAAACCAGTCGCAGCACATGGCAAAAACGTAGGCAACGGGGAAGCCGAGCCACGCGGCGGCAACAACCTCGCCGTTGATGGCCCCATGCTGCAGGGCGACGTTGTAGATGCTCATCCAGAGCACCATGCAAAAGCACATGATAAAGGTGAACAGCAGGCTCTCTCGTTTGTTGATAGGCATAAAGGGCATGGTCCTTTCTGTGTTACGCCGCGGCACCACGCAACAAAAACGGGCGGGCGAGATGGAGCTGTTGGGACTTCATCTCGCCCGCCCGCGCTACGTGCGTCTGCGGCTACTTATGTGGTGGCCCTACCCTAACACGAACGGCGCGCGCTTCGTAAGCGTTGAGTTTATGAAGATGCAGGGCACCAATAATCCCCCGACCCCATAAGTTGCGGTGGAATACGGACTGTTTTGACCCTTTAAGCAGCAATTCAGTCTC
Organism: uncultured Collinsella sp.; assembly: GCA_900552155.1. Classification (GTDB taxonomy): domain Bacteria; phylum Actinomycetota; class Coriobacteriia; order Coriobacteriales; family Coriobacteriaceae; genus Collinsella. The sequence continues at coordinate 1,895 of URYU01000127.1, read as the reverse complement.
TATTTCACCGCAACTCATTTGGTGCAAAGTGACCTGCCCCCCTGCACCAATTAGCTGGTGTGGCGCCAGCGAGGGTCGGTGAGCGTACGCGCCACACCCAGGCCAACGGGCAAAATCGCCACGTTGAGCACTGCACGCACTAACCAGCCGAGCATATTGACCGTGTCGAAGGTGCACATGTAATACATCGAGCGATACAGATACAAGCCCGGCACCATAATGACAATCGATGGCACCGTGAGGGCGATACGTGGGTAGGTGAGCTTGATTTCGGCTAAGCTCGCGAGCAGCCCCGATACCAGCGCGCCGATAAACGCTGCTGCCTCGGGAGGCATACCTACGCTCAGGCCCAGGAAGGGAAACAGCGTCGGCGCATCGACGAGCGTAAGGCGCAAGGTATTAGACACGGCGCCGATGAGCCCTGCCGCCGCTGCCATCTTTACCGGACTGTTGAACATAACCGAGAATCCAAATACACCGACAAAGCTCATCAGTATGCGCAAGAGCGTAAGAGCCAACGGTGAGAGACCAAGCGGGGCGAAGTCATCTGGCGCCAGTCCCACACACTCGGCAACCATCCAACCTACGAGCGTCGCCATCACAATAATCGATACGGCATATGAAAGGCGCTCGATACCGCTTCGCATGTCGAGCTTGGCGATGTCGAGGCCCGCCGTAATGAGCGGAAAGCCGGGAATCACAAAGAGCATGGCGCCGATATAGCCTTCTTGGTGCGACATTGCCCCCGGTATGACCTGGCCAAGGCCGAGCAATGCCAGCAGATACGAAACGCAAGCGAGCGCAACGCCGGTCGTCAGCGCGCTGAACTGACCAAGGCCTTGCTTGAGAATATGGGAGCGGGCAAAGTTGCCGACACCCGCGCCCACAAACGCGCAGGCCATCTCGATAGGGCCGCCACCGAGCAAAAAGACGAAGGCGCCGCAAGCACAAGCTGCCGCAAGGCCCTGTTGCCAGGGAGAGTAATCAGGTTTTGAACTCTCAACGGTCTTGAGCATCTCGTGGTATTCGTGCACGGTAAACCGGCGCCCATAAGTCTCGATTTCCTTTAAGAAGCTCTCCATCATCCAAATGCGATGGGTATTGACTCCCGTTGTGGGCAGGCTGACAACCTCGTTAAAGCAGTGGCCATCTTCGATGCAGGTGCACTCAAACGACAGAAGGCTCAGGTCGACGTGAATCGTGACGCCGAGTACGGCAGCAACACGATTCATGGTATCGCGCACGCGCCAGGCACCTGTTCCGCTTGCCAGCATAAGCATGCCGGTGCGGCAGAAGATGGATGACTTATCGGTGAGCGGCGCATCGACGGCAAGCTCATCGCCTGCCGTCACGATCTGGTGCCAGTCAGTTTTCATATGGAGCGCGCCGGCACGAACGCCGTGGTGCATGGGGGCTCTCGAAAGCAGCGAGTCAAGGCGCGAAGGCTGTGGGGGCTCCGTTATTTCGCCCGCGTCCTCGTCGGGCTCTTCATCGACCAGATCAAATGAGTCAAGCGATGCCGGCTCGCGACGATCGATTAGCTCCTCATCCTCATCATCAAAGTAATTGAACTGATCGAGCATGTCCTCTTCGATTGCACGCTCGCTCGCGTCGTCCATATAGACGCTCCCTTCCTACCGACTAACCCCCATCCTAGGCAGCAACGGCTAAAGGAAACATAAAAGAGACGGCTGTCATGCGAGCCATGTGCTCAACAGCCGTTGGGCAGTCGTTTAAGAACGTCCCCAATGACTACATCGATGTTCTAAGTGTCAACCAAGTCAACGCCGCAGGTAGAGGACGGACAGCAAGCGACGTCCAGGGCGAACAAGTTGGCATGAAAAAGGCAAGGCATAGACCTTCTGGTCATGCCTTGCCTTTTGAATGACAAATTG